>CAXTRS010000218.1:0-1553 GCA_964246635.1 uncultured Chthoniobacterales bacterium
CACGCGCGAGGTGAAAAAAGTGCCGGTGCTCCAAGGCCGCACGCTGGTCAATCTTTTCGTCGAACCGAGCACGCGCACCCGCACCAGCTTCGAGCTGGCCGCCGCCCGCCTGAGCGCGGACATCGTCAACATCACCGCGAGCGCGAGCAGCCTCACGAAGGGCGAAACGCTCAAAGACACCGCGCTCGTGCTCCAGGCAAATCACGCCGACATCATCGTGCTGCGGCACTCGAGCGCCGGCGCGCCGCAATTCCTCGCAGAGCGGCTCGATGCGTCGGTCATCAATGCCGGCGACGGCGCGCACGAGCACCCGACGCAGGCGTTGCTCGACACGTTCACGATCCGCGAAAAAAAAGGCCGCGTCGAAGGGCTGCACGTCGCCATCGTCGGCGACATCCTGTTCAGCCGCGTGGCGCGCTCGAACATCCATGCGCTCACCAAACTCGGCGCGCGGGTAACCCTTGTTGGACCCAGCACGCTGGTGCCGCGCGCGTTCGAGGCGCTCGGCGTCACCGTCACGCACGACCTCGATGCCGTGCTCGCCGAGGCGGACGTCATCAACCTCCTGCGCATCCAGCACGAGCGGCAGCGCAAAGAATATTTCCCCAGCCTCGGCGAATACACCGCGCTTTTCGGATTGACAAAAGCGCGCGCCGCGAAGTTGCGTCCGGACTGCCTCGTCATGCACCCCGGCCCGATCAACCGCGGCGTCGAGATCGACAGCGAAGTCGCCGACTCGACGGCGAGCGTGATCCTCGAACAAGTCACCAACGGCCTCGCCGTGCGCATGGCGGTGCTCTACCTCTGTGCGAGTGGTTCCCGGCAGGAATCGGTTTCCGCAAGACGATGAAAACGATGCTGATCCAGGGCGGTCGAATCATCGACCCGGCAAACGGTCGGGACAAGCCTGGCGATTTGCTCATCATCGACGGCCGCATCGCCGATCCGATTCGGAGTCGTGAGCGCGACTTCAAGGTCGATGAAACCATCGACGCCGCGGGCCTCGTCGTTGCCCCTGGCCTCATCGACATCCACGTGCACCTGCGCGAGCCTGGCCAATCGGCAAAGGAGACCATCGCCAGCGGCACGCGCGCCGCGGCGGCCGGAGGCTTCACGTCGGTCGTCTGCATGCCGAACACCAACCCGCCGGTGGACAACCCAAGCGTGGTCTCGTGGATCCACGAAAAGGCGGCGCGCGAGTCGTGCGTCAACGTCTTCCCGACCGGCGCGATCACCAAGGGCCTCGCCGGCGAAGAGCTCGCGCCCATCGGCTCGCTCGCCAAGGCCGGCGTCGTCGCGCTCACCGACGATGGCCATTGCGTGCAAAACCACGAAGTCATGCGCCGCGCGCTCGAATACGCGCGCATGTTCAGCCTCGTCGTCATGGACCATTGCCAGGACTACGGACTCGTCGGCAAAGGCGTGATGCACGAAGGCTATTGGAGCACCGTGCTGGGTCTGCCGGGCTGGCCGGCGGCGGGGGAAGAAATCATCGTCGCGCGGAACGTTCTCCTCGCCGAACTGACGGGCACGTCGATCCATTGCCAACACCT
>CAXTRS010000218.1:1590-8466 GCA_964246635.1 uncultured Chthoniobacterales bacterium
GGCCGGCAGCGTGCGCTTGTTGCGCGAGGCGCGCGCGCGCGGTGTGCCGATCACCGGCGAAGTCTGCCCGCACCACCTTGCGCTCACCGACGAGTCGATCCGTGGCTTCGACACGAACTTCAAAATGAACCCGCCATTGCGTTCGCAGGACCATGTGGATGCGCTCCTCGCCGGTGTGGCCGACGGCACGATCACCGTGCTTTCCAGCGACCACGCGCCGCATTCCGGCTTCGAAAAAGAGGTGGAGTTCGACCAAGCGCCCTTCGGCATTCTCGGACTCGAAACCGAGTTTGCGCTCTTTCACGACCTGCTCGTCGAAAAGCACCGCGCGATTTCCCTGTCTCGGCTCATCGAGCTTCTCACGATCAGCCCCGCCCGCCTGCTTGGCCTCGACCGCGGCACGCTCGCAGTTGGCGCACCCGCGGATGTTACCGTCATCGATCCCTCATGTGAATGGACAGTCGATCCCGCGCAGTCCGAGTCTCGCTCGCGCAACACTCCTTTCCAGGGGTGGCAGCTTCGGGGACGTGCCGTGCGCACGATCGTCGCCGGGCAAACGGTGTGGGCAGCGAGCGGCCTGTAGCGGCGGTCTATGACCGCCCCTTGTTTCGCTCACAAGAAAACAGAGGCGGTCATAGACCGCCGCTACTATAAAAAAAGCCCCCGTGAATACGAGGGCCTTCTTGTCGAGGAAAACTGAAGCGACGCCGCTGGCTTAGCGCTTCGAGAACTGGAAGCGCTTGCGGGCGCCGGGCTGGCCGCTCTTTTTGCGTTCCTTCATGCGCGGGTCGCGCGTGAGCAAACCTTCGATTTTCAACGCGGGCCGCCGGGTTTCATCCGCGTCGATCAGCGCGCGCGAAAACGCGAGCCGCACCGCGCCGGCCTGGCCGGTCTTGCCGCCGCCAGTGGCATTGACGCGCGCGTCATATGTCTTCACCGCCGCCGCAACTTCCAGCGGTTTGCGCACGATGCTCTGCAACGTTGCGGTCGGAAAATATTCCTCGAAATCGCGACCATTGATTTCGATTTTGCCGGATCCCGGCGTGAGACGCACGCGCGCCACCGCGTTCTTGCGGCGGCCGGTGGCGACGAATTCTTGCTTGGCTTCCATGAATGAAAATTTGAATAGGTAAACGCCGCAGACAGGCTCAATCGAGGAGCACCGCTTTCGGTTGCTGCGCGGCGTGCGGATGCTTGTCGCCGGCATACACCTTGAGCTTCGTATAGACCTGCCGCCCGAGCCGGTTGTGCGGGATCATCCCGCGCACCGCGCGCTCGACGAGCAACTCGGGATGACGCCGCCGGCGACCGGCGACGTTTTCGCTCTTGTGGCCGCCGATGAAACCCGAAAACGAGGTATAAACTTTGTCGGTCTCCTTCTTGCCGGTGAGCTGCACTTTGTCCGCGTTGATGACCACGACAAAATCGCCGGTATCGACGTGCGGGGTGAAAATCGGCTTGTGCTTGCCGCGCATGAGCACGGCGGCGCGCTCGGCAACGCGGCCGAGCGGGGCGTCCTTGGCGTCGATGAGCCACCACTGGCGTGTGACCTGCTCGGCTTTGGCAGAGAATGTTTTCATGTCGGTCGAAAATGTGTGCGGCGCCAGCGCGCAGCCGGCCCGTTTTGAGGACGCACAACCTATGAGACGACTCCGAGGTGTCAAACCCTTTTTGAGCCGCCATCCTGCCGGCTGCGCCAGCGGAATTTTCCCATCCCCCCGCGCAGATTTTTGCGAATGACCTTGACCGTTTGATCGTATGCAGGGAAAAGCTCTCACCGTGCGATGGAAGGTCGAGAAGCCCACCGCCGGCGACCGCGCGTTTACGCCGCCCGTGTGGACCGAAGTCCTTGATCCCCAAGGCAGCCCGCGTGGCGCCTACGAGGGCTTGCTCGGTCGGCTCCAGGCACTGCCAGCCAGCGAATTGCGCGGCCTCGACGAACGGCTCGAGGCGACGATGCGCGAGCTGGGCGTTTCTTTCGACCTCGCGCGAGACCGCCCATTCTCGCAGCAAAAGCCGTGGTTTTGCGACCTGCTGCCGCACGTGTTTCTCGCCGACGAATGGCAGCTCATCGTCCGCGGCGTGCGCCAGCGATTGCGCGCGTTCGAGATGTTTCTCCACGACCTCCACGGACCGCGCGAGATTCTTCGGCGCGAGGCGATTCCCATCGCGCCGGTGCTCGGCAGCCCGGCGTTCCAAAAACCCGCGGTAGGGTTGCGTCCTCCGCGGGATTTTTATTTGCACGTCGGCGCGCTCTGTTTGAAGCGCAATGCCGCAGGCCGGCTCGAGGTGTCGAGCCACCATTTCGCGCAGGCCAACGGCATTTCCTGCATGGTGCAAAACCGCCGCGTGCTGGCGCGCGTGGCGCCGGAGCTTTTTCAGGAAGGAGCCATCGCGTCGATTGCCGATACGCCAACCGCGATTCTCGAGACCCTGCGCGAAGCCGCCACCGATCTCGCCGATCTCGAACGCGACCTCGACGAGCTTCCCCAGCCCGGCAGTGTCGGCGACCCGCTTATTGTCCTGCTTTCGCCGGGACCGGGCACTCCCTTTTATCCCGAGCACGGATTTCTCGCGCGGCGCATGGGCGTGCCGCTCGTGCAGGGCGGCGATCTGCTCGTGCTCGATGACCGCGTGTATTTGAAAACGATCTCCGGTCTCGAGCGCGTGCATGTGATCTACAACCGGGTCGATGACAGCGTGCTCGATCCGCTCGTGCTCGAACGCGGTCCGGGCTGCGGCGTCCCTGGGCTCGTGCATTGCCTGCGGCAACGCACCGTCGCGCTCGTCAACGGCCTCGGCGCGCAGCTCGCCGACGACCGCACGCTGCTGGCGTTTGCGCCGCGCATCATCCGTTTTTATCTCGGCGAAAAGCCGCTCCTGCCGACGCTGGCAACCTACTGGCTTGGCGACATCGATCAGCGTGAGATGGTGCTGAACGACCTCGCAGCATATCGCATCCTGCCGCTGCTCGGCGACCGTCTGCTAGGCAGCCGGCGCGGCGCGCGGCCCACGCCCGCCGAACAGGTCGCGGTGCGTCAGGAAGTCCGGCGTGCGCCGCATCTCTACGTGGCACAACCGATCAATCAGGGCGCCGAAACGCTTTGCTTCGAGCGCGGCCGGCCGGTGCGGCGGCGGCAGGATCACATGCTCTTCGCGTTGCGCCGCGGGCTGGACTTCGACGTCTTCCCCGGCGCGCTGACCCGCATCGCGCCCGAGGGCAGCCTCTTCCCCGCTGCTGGGTTGGGCGGAGGCTCGAAAGACACCTGGGTGTTGCCGTTGCACGACACCATGCCGGCCGTGCTTTCCAGTCGCGATGGCAACGGGCACTCGGTCGCCGCCGCGGAAGCCCACGCCGACGCGCTGGCGAGCGAGACGCGCCCGCGCCGCCGGCACGAGCTGCGGCCGATACCGCGCCGGGTCACCAGCCGCTCGGCGGAATCGCTCTACTGGCTCGGCCGTTATCTCGAGCGCGCGAACCATCTCGCCTACATCATCAACACCGTCGAGACACTCGAAACCGAGGAGCTCAACGCCGCCGAGCGAAAGCTTTACAAGCCGATGTGGAACCGGCTGCTGCCGCATCTCGACGCCAGCCCGCGCCGCTCAATGTCGTCGCCGTGCGACCGATACCGTTTGGTGTTGGAGCCGGACGAGCCCGGCGCGTTGGTCAACGTGCTGCGCCGCGCGCTCAACAACGCCGACAGCATTCAGGACACGCTCAGCCCCGAGGCTTGGGGCGCGCTCAGCGGCTTGCGCGGCACGTTTGCGCGCCAGCCCTTTTTCCAGACCACGCCCGAGGCGGTTTGCGCGAAGGTGACGCGCAAGTTGTCCGATCTCGCCACCCGTTCCATTGCGCAATTCTACGGCCTCGCGGAAAGCTCGATGCTCGACGACGACGGCTGGCGCTTCTGTGTGCTCGGCCAGCAGCTCGAGCGCGCGATCATCACGTCCAACGCCGTGCTCGCCTGCTTCCGCGCGTTCGTTTCCGAACCAGCGCTCCAGCATCATCCGAGCGTGGGTCAGAGCAATGGAAACGGGAATGGCAACGGCAACGGCAAATCGCCGCGCACGCCGACCGCGCACGATTTGGAAATCGAGCTCTCCGCGTTTCTGCGCCTGCTCGGCACTCGCGACGCCTATCGGCGCGTGTATCAGATCCGCGCCGAGCCGTTGCCGATCTTGCAACTCCTCTTCCAGCATCCCGCCGCGCCGCGCAGCGTGCTGCGCTGCCTGCGCAAGTGCGCCGCAGTCCTGCGCGCCAGCGGCACCGGCGATCCCGCCGCGGTCACGCAACGTCCCCTCGCGGCCGTGGAGGCGATGGACGAGCGGCTCCTGCGCAGCGACTGGTCGCGCTTTTTCGAAGCCGTCGCGAAGCCGCCGACCGATGCGCTCAATGCCGGCGAGATCGCCCAGGCGGTTTTGAAAAACCTGCGCACTAAATCCGCCGCCTCCGCCGCGGGTCCGACCGAAGAGGAACCCAGAAATGGCTTGCAACGAGAGCTGTCGGAGCTGCTGCACGGCACGATGAGTTTGCACGATGTGATCGCCGATTGTTTCCTCAATCACCAGGCGCAGCTTTCCTCGCCCCCGCAGCCGCACCTGCCCGGTTTTCCGCATGGATTTTGAAATCACCCACGTCACCTCCTACACCTACGCCAACGCCGCGGCGGAAGCGTATCTGGAAACGCGCCTCAGCCCGCCCCAACTCACGACCCAAGCCATCGATGGGTGGCGTCTCAAGATCGAGCCGGCGGTGAAGACGTCGAGTTATACCGACTACTTCGGCAACCGTGTCGATTTCTTTTCGCTGCCCTATCGGCACCGCTCGCTGACCATCGCCTCCCGCGCCGAGGTGCGCACCACGCCCGTTGAGCGACCGGCCGCGGCGCTGGAGGTTTCCATTGAGGAGGCGCGTCAGATTTTTACGGACGCGGTCACGGAGACTTTCGACTTTTTGCAACCGACCGAGATCGTGCTCAAAGGCGGCGAGGCGCGGCAATGGGCGCTGCGCTACCTGCGCGGTCGAGCGCCGCTCGGCGAGGCGCTGGCAGGTCTCAACCATGCGGTTTACAAGGAGTTCACCTACGCGAGTGGCTCGACCACGAATTCCACGCCGCTGCACGAAATCTGGAAAAACAAACGCGGCGTTTGCCAGGATTTCGCGCACATCATGCTCAGCGTGCTGCGCACCGCCGGGCTGCCGTCGCGCTACGTGTGCGGCTACATCGAGGCCGTCGCGCCGCCGAGCGCGAGCGCGGACCACGAATTGCCCGGCCGCGGGTCGCCACGCACCTTGGTTGGCGCCATCGCCACCCACGCCTGGGTCGAGGTGCTGCTTCCCGGCATGTCGTGGGTCGCGCTCGATCCGACGAACGATCAGTGGTGCGGCGAGCGCCACGTCACCGTCAGCCGCGGCCGCGATTTCCGCGACACCACGCCGGTGCGCGGCACGTTCAAAGGCTCCGGCAAGCAGAACATGAAAGTGAAAGTCTTCATGCGCCGCAAGGAGCTCAAAGCCTCCCCGAAGTCCGACGACGCCGCGGTGGGCGCGGCGGCGGTCGCTAAAGTCGGTGATTGAGCCGCCGGCCAAGACGCGCTTTAGTTCGGCCACCCCTCTCCAGCTTCTACCCTTATGAAAACTCTCCTGCGATTTTCCCTGTTTCTCCTGCTGCTCGTCTCCCTGTCCGCGCTCGGCCGCGCCGACGATTTCAAAGGCGTCTCGCCGCTCGGCATGTGGAAAAACGAGGACGCACGATTCGAGATTTTTGAGAGCGGCGGCAAGCTCGGCGCAAAAATCTTGAGCCTCACGAACCCCAATACGCCGGAGGGCAAGCCCAAGACCGATGTGCACAACCCGGATTCGTCGCAGCACGACAAGCCGCTCATCGGTTTGGTTTTCATGAAAGGCTTCAGTCCGGCGGGCAACGGACGCTGGGAAAACGGCACGATTTACGACCCGAAAACCGGCAAGACGTATTCGAGCTACATGCAGCTCGAAAACAAGGACACCATCCGCGTGCGCGGCTTTATCGGCGTGGCCGCGTTCGGTCGCACGCAGATTTGGACGCGAGCGAAATGACGACGACGGCCGCGGAGGAAAGCAAGGGCGGCGGCGAAGCAGCGGAGTTGTGTCGTTCGACGGTGCGGATCGAGCACCGCACGGCATATCGTTACGACGAGCCGGTGAGCTTCTCGCCGCACCACGTCCGCTTGTTTCCGCGCGCGGAGCCGGGCCGATTTTTGCGGCGCGTCGATTTTTCCACGAACGCCAGCGCGTGGGTGCGTTACCGGCGCGACCTTTTCGACAACACGATCGCCCGTTGCAATTATCCCGAGGCGGCCGGCGAGCTGCGCTTCGATTTCGTCGCCGAGGTCGAAATTCAGGAGCGCAACGCGTTCGATTTTCTGCTTGAGAATTACGCTGCGAAATTTCCCTTCACGTATGAAGTCGTGGACGCCGAGCGGCTCGCGCCGTTTCTGCACCTATCCGGTCACGACCCCACCACGGCTCACGAGGGACCGTTGTTGCCGGCGATCCATTTCTGGCAGCGCCCATTGGCAGCCGACCCGCCGGCGGGCACGGTCTCGCTGCTTACCGGTTTGACGCGTGCGTTGCACGAAAATCTTGGCTACGAGCGCCGCGAAACCGGCCGCGCGCGGCCTCCGGCGGAGACGCTCGCGCACGGCGCCGGGGCTTGCCGCGATTTCGCCGTGCTGCTCGCCGCGATCCTGCGTGAGCTTGGTCTCGCGGCGCGTCTGGTCAGCGGCTATCTCTGCGAATTCGAGACCGCCACCGCCGACCGCCGCGCCGAAGCGGCGATGCACGCCTGGACAGAAGTGTATCTGCCCGGCGCCGGCTGGCTCGGCCTCGAT
>CAXTRS010000219.1:0-1671 GCA_964246635.1 uncultured Chthoniobacterales bacterium
CAACTCATGCGACTCGGCTGGGTTTTCTTTTTCGAGATCGCGCTCGTGAATATCCTGCTCGTCGCGCTGATCCTCGCTTGGTTCCCGAAGTAGTTTTTTATGGCTCTCCAGATCAAACGCCCGCAGCTCACGCTCGCCGAGAAGGCATATCTGCCTTCAATCATCGGCGGGTTGAAAACGACGGTGAAACATTTCTTCGCCACCCTGTCGAACAAGACGAAGGTGACGATGCAGTATCCCGAGGAAAAATGGGACGCGCACCTGCCGCCCTATTATCGCGGCGCGCCGGCGCTGGTGAAAGACGAGCACGGCCGTGAGCGTTGCGTCGCCTGCCAGCTTTGCGAATTCATCTGCCCGCCGCGCGCGATCACCATCAAGCCCGGCGAGATTCCCGAGGGGGAGCGCTTCCGCAAAGTGGAAAAGTTTCCCGAGGCGTTCGATATCGACATGATTCGGTGCATTTATTGCGGCCTGTGCGAAGAGGTTTGCCCCGAGCAGGCGATCTTCCTGCGGCGTGAATACGCCATTACCGGAGTGACGCGCGCGGAGATGGTTCACGATAAGGAGAAGCTCTACGAAATCGGCGGGCTGCAGACCGGGCTCGTCCACAAGTGGAACGAGAAGAAATAGGCTGACCCAAAACGGAGCCAATCATTCGATGTCCCCCCTGCTCTTCTGGACGTTTGCGGTGCTGATGCTCGTCTTCGCGGCGTCGGTTATCCTGCTGCCGAATCCGGTGTCGAGCGCGGTGAGTCTTGTGGTGTCGTTCATCGCGCTGGCGGCGCTCTACGTTTCGCTCGACGCCTATTTCATCGGCACCATTCAGATTCTTGTTTATGCCGGCGCGGTGATGGTGCTTTTTCTTTTCATCATCATGCTGCTCGATCTCCAGTCCGAGCAGCGGCACCGTTCCGGGTGGCCTGCGATTGTCGGCGGTTTGTTGATCGCCGTCCTTTTCACCGGCCAGCTTTCGCAGGTGCTCAGTCGATTCCCCGCCGGCAAAGTCGCCGCGCCCGCCTTGAAGACCGCGCTCAGCGGCGCGAACAGCGACGTGCGCCAGGTCGGCATGACGATCTTCACCGACTACAACCTGCCGCTGCAAATTGTCGGCGTGCTCGTGCTCGCCGCGACGATCGGCGTGATCGTGCTCAGCAAGCGTGAGCTTCGGTAGCGCTTACCCGCCATGGTCACACTGAACGATTACCTTTTCGTCAGCGGGTTGCTCTTCGCCATCGGGTTCGTCGGCGTGCTGGTGCGGCGCAACATCATCGTCATTTTCATGTGCCTCGAGTTGATGCTCAACGCCGCGAACCTGTCGCTCGTCGCGTTTTCCCGCTTCAACGTCGGCGCGGACGGCCAGCCGAATTTTCACGGTCAGGCGCTCGTGTTTTTCATCATTACCGTCGCCGCCGCGGAAGTCGCCGTGGGCTTGGCGATCATCGTCGCGCTCTACCGCAGCCGGCAGACGATCCACGTGGACGACATCAACAAGCTGCAGTTCTAGGTCCCGACCCATTTCTGTATGGCGCTGCCTTGGATCATCCTTTTCGCTCCCCTCGTCTCGGCCGCGACGATTTTGCTCGTCACCCGGCGGAATCGGGAACTGAGCGCCTACCTTTCGGTGGCTGCCGCGGCGCTCGCGTTCGTCGTGAGTTGCACGCTTTTTTTGTC
>CAXTRS010000219.1:1681-8435 GCA_964246635.1 uncultured Chthoniobacterales bacterium
CCGTCACGCTGTCCGACGGCGCCGAGCTGGACGCCGCCGTCGTCGTGTTCTCCGCCGGGATCCGCCCCGCCGACTCCCTCGCCCGCGAGATCGGGCTGGCGCCCGCCGAGCGGGGCGGCGGCCACCGCGACCCCCGCGGCCCCACCCCCCCACCCCGCCACCGCCCCCCCCCCCGCGTCCCCCACCCCCAGCGGCGCGGCGACGCTCATCGCCCCCGGGCCGGGTCTGAGCATTCCCATCGGTGTCACTGTCGATGCTCTGGCCAAAACGATGCTGCTCGTCGTCACCGGCGTCGGCCTGCTCGTGCACATTTATTCGCTCGGCTACATGCGCGAGGACGAAGGCAAGGCGCGCTATTTCGCCGGCTTGTCGCTCTTCATGTTTTCGATGCTCGGCATCGTGCTGGCGGACAATTTTCTGATGATGTTCATCTTCTGGGAGCTCGTCGGCGTGAGCAGCTACCTGCTCATCGGCCATTGGTTCCTGCGCTCGCAAGCGGCCGATGCGGCAAACAAGGCGTTCATCGTCAATCGCATCGGCGACTTCGGTTTCATGATCGGCATCCTGATGTTTTGGGGCATCACCGGGTCGCTCGAGTTCGACAAAATCCGCGCGGCGCTCGGCCAATACACGAGTTCGCCGGAGTTGCTCGCCACGGCGATGCCTTTTCTCACCGTCGCCACGCTGCTTGTGTTCATGGGACCGATGGGCAAAAGCGCTCAGGTGCCGCTCCACGTCTGGCTGCCCGACGCGATGGAAGGCCCGACGCCGGTCTCCGCGCTCATCCACGCGGCCACGATGGTCGCCGCCGGCGTCTATCTGCTCGTCCGCGTCGGCTTCATCGTCGCGGTTTCCGCCACGGCGCAAACCACCATCGCTTGGGTCGGCATGATCACCGCTGTGCTCGCCGCGCTCATGGCGACGCAGCAGGACGACATCAAACGCATCCTCGCCTATTCGACCCTGTCCCAACTGGGCTATATGATCTCCGCCATCGGACTCACCGCCGGCGACGGCGGCGCATCGATGTTCCACCTGTTCACGCACGCCTGGTTCAAAGCGCTGCTTTTCCTCGGCGCCGGCTCCGTGATTCACGCGCTGCATCACGAACAGGACATTTGGAGGATGGGCGGGCTGCGGATGAAAATGCCGATCACCTACGTGACGTTTCTCATTGGCACGCTGGCGCTTACCGGTATGCCTGGCACGGCCGGCTTTTTTAGCAAAGACGCCATTCTCGCCGCCGCCCAAGCGAAGAGCGGAGGGATTTTCGTGATCGGCCTGTTCACGGCTTTTCTCACCGCGTTTTACATGATGCGGCTGCTCGTGGTCGCGTTTCTCAACAAGCCGGCTGCGAATAACGAAGCCGCCGCGCACGCCCACGAGTCTCCAAGCGTGATGACTTTCCCGCTGATCGTGTTGGCGATTCCGTCCGTCCTGGCCGGCTACGGATTCATCGCGCGCTTTTTCGGCCTGCATGCGCACGCTCCCACCGCCGCCGGCGAGCACGCGCACGAGCCGTTTGACGTGATGATCATGGCAACCGCGATGTTCGCTGCGGGGATGCTGTGCGGCTTCCTCTTGTATCGCAACAAGCAGCGCGAGCCGCTGCGCATCGGGTTGTTCCGGCACAAGTTTTACTTCGACGAAATTTACGCCCTGCTCGTGCGCTTCACGCAGGATGCGCTGGCGCGGCTCAGCTCCTGGTTTGACCGCTGGGTGATCGACGGCCTCGGCGTTCGCGGCGTCAGCGGCGCCACGTTCGGCGCCGGCTTCGTGCTGCGCTTTCTCCAAGTCGGCAACCTGCAAATCTACGCCTTCCTTTTCGCCGTCGGCGTGCTCGCGCTGCTCTATTTCGCGCTGCTGACCTAGCCGCACTTTTATGCTCGCGCACCTCAAGCCGCTGCTCCTGTTCGCCTTGCTCCTGATTCCGCTGCTCGCGGCGACGGCGGTGCTGCTCTTCCACGCGCCGGCGCGGCGCACTTCGCTCTGCGCCGCGCTGGTAAATCTCCTGCTCGCGCTGAGCCTCCCCTTTTTGTATCACCCAGCGAAGGATGGCGCGGGGCCGCACTTCGACTTCGTCGGCGGCTTCCCCGTCGTGCCGCAGCTCGACCTGAAATTCCTCGTCGGCGTCGATGGCCTCAGCATCATGATGGTGCTGCTGGCGGCGATTGTCTCCGTCGGCGCGTTCTGCGTTTCGCCGCGCGTCGAGCACAACGAGCGCACCTTTTACGCCTGTCTGCTCTTCATCGTGGCGGGCTTGATGGGAGCGTTCGTGTCGCTCGACCTCTTTTTCTTCTACGCCTTCCACGAGCTTGCGCTCATCCCGACGTTCCTGCTCATCGGCATCTGGGGTCATGGCGACCGGCAGGCGGCGGCGTGGAAAATCACGATCTATCTCGCGTTTGGCTCCTTCGTCCTGTTGCTCGGCTTGATCGGTCTTTATTTCCTCGTGCCCGCGGGGGATCGAACCTTCGATTTGCGCGAGCTGTATGCGCTGGCCCGCGAAGGCGCGTTCCCCGGCGGCTCGGCCCAAAAATGGATCTTTCTGCTCCTGCTGCTCGGGTTTGGCACGCTGATCTCGCTGTTCCCTTTTCACACCTGGGCACCGAGCGCGTATGCCTCCGCGCCGACTCCCGCCGCGATGCTCCACGCTGGCGTGCTGAAAAAATTCGGCCTCTACGGACTTCTGCGTGTGGCGGTGCCGCTGCTGCCGGACGGTGCCCGCTATTGGGTCACGCTCTTGCTCGTCCTGCTCGTCGGCAACATCCTGTATGTCGGCCTTGTGACGATCGCGCAGCGGCGGCTCGATCTCATGCTCGGCTATTCGAGCGTGATGCACATGGGCTACATTTTTCTCGGCATCGCCAGCCTCAATTCCATCGGCTTCAGCGGCGCGGCGCTGGTGATGTTTGCGCACGGGCTTTCCATCGCGGTGCTCTTCGCGGTGGCTGGCGAAATCCGGCAGCGGACCGGGACGCTGCAGCTCAGCGAGCTCGGCGGCCTCGGGCGGACGATGCCGTTTCTCGCGGTCATTTTTGGCTTCGGCATGTTTGCCTCCATCGGCTTGCCGGGCTTTGCCAATTTTGCCGGCGAAGTCATGGTGTTCTTCGGCGCTTTCGGCAGCGCCGGCTCGCACTTTCACCGCTTCGACCGCTACCAGATCGCCACGGTTTGCGCGCTTTGGGGCGTCGTGATTTCGGCCGTCTATATGCTCCGCGCGTATCGCCGTATTTTCCAAGGCGAACCCTCCGCCGCCATGATCACTGTGGATGAAGCAACGCCTTCCCCCACGCTGGGTCTCACGGCGGCGGTGACCGAAAAACCGGCGCTCGACGGCGTCACCTTCGATCTCCGCTGGTCGCTCATCCTGCTCGTCGCCGGTTTGCTCATCGTGGGATTTTATCCTCGGCGGCTGCTCGACATGATCGCGCCCAGCCTGCCCTCCTCGTTGGTGCAACATCCCTAAATTTTTCTGCTTCCGCCGCATGCACCTGTTTCACCCCATCTGGTTGGAAGTCGCCGTTGTGCTGCTGGGTCTTGGCCTGTTGATGGCCGAGGCGTTCGCGGAGCGGATGGACAAGAAATTTTTCGCTTACGCCGGCGCCGCCGGCCTGGGCCTCGTCTTTTTCGCGAGCTTTCTCGCCGACGGCGCTTCCACCGCGACCGCGCTCGCGGATGCCACCTCCATCCCATCGGTGGGCTACACGGCGTTCTACAGTCCCGACGCGCTGGCGATGTTTTTCAAACGCTTCGCGCTCGTGACGACGATGATCGTCCTGGTCATGTCGGTGGAATACCTGCCGGTGCTGCGGCGGTTCACGCCGGGCGCGACGGCGCAGGGCGGCTTGGGTGAGTTTTTCAGCCTGCCGATTTTTACCTGCGCGGGCCTGATGTGGATGGTCTCCGCGGTCGATTTCGTGATGATCTTCGTCTCGCTCGAGTTGGTGACGATCTCATTCTACATCCTCGTTTCCTACACACGCCGCAACGCCGTCTCACTCGAAGCCGGCGTGAAATACCTCATCCTCGGCGCGCTCTCGACCGGCTTCCTCGTCTATGGCATCACCTGGATGTTCGGGCTGACCGGCGAGACCAACCTCGCCCGCATCGGGGTCGCCCTCGGCAGGCTCGATCTGGCGGCGAACTCCGCGCCCGTGCTTTTTGCGTTCACCCTGGTGCTCATCGCGCTGGGTTTCAAAGTCGCCGCGGCGCCGTTCCAAATCTGGGTGCCCGACGTGTATCAAGGCGCGCCGACACCAGTGACCGCATTCCTTTCCGTCGGCTCGAAAGCCGCGGGTTTCGTCGTGCTTCTGCGCGTGCTAGAGCCGTTTTTCGCGCAGCCGGCGCTCGCACCGAAAATCACGCTCGTTGTTGCCATCATCGCGGCGGCGACGCTGATTTACGGCAACTTCGCCGCGCTGCCGCAAAACAATTTCAAACGCCTCCTCGCCTATTCCTCCATCGCGCACGCCGGCTATCTGCTCATGGCTGTGGCGAGCCTCGGCGGCGCGGCGCGGAGCAGCGACGGCACGACGCCCAGCGTCGCCGCAACGCTCACCGGCGGCTTTCTATCGCCGAACGCCGCGGTCGCCTTTTATCTCGCCGGCTACCTGCTGATGACGCTCCTCGCGTTCACCATCACCGTCGTTGTCGCCAACCACACAGGCGGCGATGATATCGCGCACTTCAACGGTCTCGCGCGCCGCTCACCCTTCCTCGCGTTTGGCATGTTGATCGCCACGCTCTCGCTCGCCGGCCTGCCGCTGACCGTTGGTGGCTTCGGCAAGTTCTTCATCTTCGCCGTCACCCTCGAGCCGCACCTGCGCGCCTTGAACTGGCTTACTGCCATCGGCGCGATCACGGTCGCCTGCGGCTTTTATTATTACCTGAAAGTCATCCGCGCGATGTATTTCCAGCCGCCGCCCGAGGGCCGCGAAGGCATCGTCGATGCGCCGGCGATTATCGACCTCACTGTCAGCACGCTGGCGGTGCTTATCGTCGTGCTCGGCATCTGGCCGCAACCGGCGCTCGAACTGTTGCACGAACACCGCCAACCCGAAGTCGTCGCGGTTGGGAAATAGGCAGCATTGCTGCGGTGGTTTATGGCCGCCTCTTTCAGCCGCGATTTCACAAATTGGGCGGTCTTGACCGCCGCGACAGCAAAGGGCGTCTCAGTCGCTGAGCTCGACGTTCCAATACGCCAGATCGACGAAATGCTTCCAGCTTTCGTCGTGCGCTTGCGCGGCACCGAAGGTGAGATGAATGAACGGTCGCCACTTCGGTCGCTTCGGCTTGCGAATGAGGTGCATGCCGGCCTCGTGCGGCAGGCGGTTGCCCTTGCGGGTGTTACACCGAATGCACGAGCAAACGATGTTTTCCCAAGTCGTCAGCCCGCCGCGCTCGCGCGGGAGCACGTGGTCGAGATTGAGATCGCGGCGGTCGAACAGCCGGCCGCAATACTGACACGTATTGCCGTCGCGCTCGAAGATGTTGTGCCGGGTGAACTTGACCTCTTTTTTCGGCAAACGATCGAAGAGCAGCAACACGATCACACGCGGCAGCCGGATTTTCAGCGACACGCTGTGGATCATCACCGGCTCCGGCGCGCGTTGCGAAAGATCGCGCCAACTCTCGTAGTCGTGCGTTGAAAACGTCTGGCCGCCCGCGGCGTCTGCCTCCGCGAGCACGACTTGGGCGTGACCCTGGTAGAGGAGGTTGAAAGCCCGGCGCGCGCTGCAAACGTGAACGGCCTGCCAAAGCCGGTTCAACACGAGGACGGGATGATCGAGGACGTTTTGCACGCAGAAATTCTGGCCAGTGCAGCCCTTACGCCGCCGACTCTAGCGACACGCAAATGCGCTGTCAACCACTCGGAAAACATGCTAGAAAGTCCGCAGCGGGCGTCGATTTTCCTTCAGAGGCCCGCGTCGTGCTTTAACATTTTCCAGAAGGATTGGCCTCTCCCCAGGCTCTGCTCCTCGATTTCCCATGCCGGCTCTCACTTTCGTCCGCCGCCGTCTCGCGGCGGCGCTCGCCATCACTCTTTTTTTTTTATCCGCGGGTGTTGCGCTCGGTCAAAACGCCCCGCCCGCGCCACCCTCGCAGCGGCCGCGCGGCGCTGGCGACGAGCAGGCATCCGACCCGTCGGAACTTTTCCTGAAGGCGTTCACCGCGGTGCAGCAGGCGGAATCGTTGGAACGCGACGGCAAGCTGCGGCCGGCGCTGGCGAAGTATCGTTTCGCCGCCAGTCTGCTCGATCAAATCAGCCAGAATCATCCGAACTGGCAGCCGCTGATCGTCTCCTACCGTTCGCGCAAAACGGCCGATTCGTTGACAAAACTTCAAGAGAAGGTCGCGCTCCAAGCCCAGGCGGCAGCCGCTCCAACGGGGAACGCCCCGACCTCGGGCGCTGCTCCGCCCGCCCCGCCAGCGGGCCGGGACGCGTCGGGGCTCGATGAGGAGGACCCGCTTCCGCAGCCCGATCGTCCAGCGGGTCAGAGCGCGCCGGCGTCGGCGGCTCCAGACGCGACGCAACCGCGCGCCGAAGCCGCGGTTGGTCAGGCGGCCCAGGCGATGCGCTCGCGCGTCGATAAACTCCAGGCCGAGCTGCGCGATGCGCGCAAGCAACTCGAAGCCGCGCGCGGCGGTCGCGTGGAAGCGCGCGCCGGTTATTTGCCCTCGGTCGTTTCCACGGGCCTGCTGCGCAAGCGCGAGCAGCAGGAGCTTCGCGGTGGCAGCGTCGCGGGAGGCG
>CAXTRS010000220.1:0-8431 GCA_964246635.1 uncultured Chthoniobacterales bacterium
AGCGCGACCCTGCCGGGAGTCGAAGCGATTTTCGACGGCGAAATCGTGGCGTTCCAGGAAGGCCGCAAGCTGACGTTTTTCGACCTGCAAAAACGCCTCGGCCGGCGCGAGGCCGATCTCTTCATGCAGGAAACCGTGCCGCTGAGTTTTTTCGCCTTCGACCTCCTGCGGCTCGGTGACCGTGCGCTGCTCGGCGAGCCGCTGGCGACGCGGCGCGCGCTCCTGGAAACGTTGCCGCTGCGCGCGCCGTTGCGCGTCGTCGCAGTCACGCAGGCCGCGAGCGCGGCAGCCATCGAAGAAACGTTCAACGCCGCGCGCGGGCGCTCGAACGAAGGGCTCATCGTCAAAGATCCGGCGAGCCTTTACACGCCCGGCCGCCGCGGGCTGGCGTGGCTGAAACTGAAAAAGGAACTCGCCACGCTCGATGTCGTCATCGTCGGCGCCGAGTGGGGCCACGGGAAGCGCAACCACGTGCTCAGCGATTACACCTTCGCGGTGCGCGACGCGGACAACGGCGGCGAGCTTGTCACCATCGGCAAAGCCTACAGCGGCCTCACGGATGCCGAGATCGCCGAAATGACGACCCAGCTCCAGGCGGCGACGTTGAGCACGCGCGGCAAATACCACGCGGTGCGGCCCGAGATCGTGCTGGAGATCGCCTTCGATTCCATCCAGCCGAGCGCGCGGCACAGCAGCGGGTTGGCGCTGCGCTTCCCGCGCATCAAGGCGATCCGGCACGATAAGACAGCGACGGAGATCGACACGCTGGAGTATGCGCGCAGCCTCGCAGCCGCCTAGCGGCGGAAATTCCAAATTCCAAAAACCAAGTTCCAAGGAATCAGACCAAAAGTCAGAAAAATAAAAACGAGGAATGGCGCGGCTGCCAAGAGCGAGCGGCGGAGAAATTTCCGTTTCTAAATTTTCAAATCTTTCCCTCCGATTCCTTGGAATTTGGATTTTGTAATTTGGAATTTTCCTTTCCCCCAATGCTTCCCTTGCGCTGGAACCTGAGCCGGCACGCGCGCACGTTCCGCGCGGCCGACGCTTTCGTGGTCAGCATCCAAAAGGCCGGCCGCACCTGGGTGCGCGTCTTCCTCAGCGCTTATTTTGAGGAATGGCAGCGCCACGGCCGGCAGCCCGCGCCGCCCAGCCTGCACTACACGCACGATCTTTGGGAATATTTTGAAAAAGTGCCGCGCCGCGCCGACCGGCTGCGCGGCAAGTGGCTCATCCCGCCGGCCGACGCGCGCGAAAAGCCCAAGCTGCTCGTCGCCCGCGATCCGCGCGACCTCATGGTGTCGCTCTATTTTCACCTGACCAAACGTTCGCACCGCTTCCGCGGCAGCCTCTCCGAACTGTTGCGCGACGCCGACCTCGGCGTGCCGCGGGTCGTCACCATCATGAACCGCTGGCTGCAGGAATGGGCCGACCCGCTCAGCGCGCACGCCGACTTTCCCGCGCTGGAGACCGGCGCGCTCGGCGCGCGGCTGCACCTCCTGCGCTACGAAGACGCGCGGCGCGATCCGCACGCCGCCTTCACCGGCGCCGTGCGTTTTCTCTTGCCCACCGTCGAGCCGGACCTCGCAGCGTTGGAGCGCGCCCTCGAGCTGTCGTCCTTTGAAAACATGCGCCGGCTGGAAACGCAAACGCAGAGCGTCGGCGCCGAGAGCAGCCGGCTGCTCGCCCGCGCCGGGCTCGACCGCGGCGACGCGCTGCGGCCGGCGGACGAGGCCGACGCCGACTCGTTCAAAACCCGCCGTGGCAAGGTCGGCGGGTATGTGGATTACCTCTCCGCTGAAGACCTCGCGTATCTCGACGCGCAAATCGCCACGCTCGATCCTCGCTATGGCTATGAGAGGAAAATGCCGAAGGACGAAGGCATGACCGCAGCCCGCATGAGCGAAGCGTAGCCGCGCTTTCTCAGCTTTCGGTCCTTAGGTCATTGGGCATTCCTTCGGCAGCGGCATTCGTCGTTCCGCCCGCAGGGCGGCCTCGTCGCTTGCGGGCAGCTTTGTCCGCGGCGACTCGCTCGCACCAGGCGCGATTTTCCAAATACCAGCGCACCGTTTTCTCCAGGCCGCTGGCGAAAGTTTCCGCCGGCCGCCAGCCGAGCTCGCGCGCGATTTTGCGCGCGTCGATGGCGTAGCGGCGATCATGGCCGGGGCGGTCAGCGACAAACTTGATCTGCTTGCGGTAAGAGCGGCCGTCCACGCGCGGCTGGAGACGATCGAGGGTGTCGCAAATCAGGTTGACGATTTCCAGGTTGGTCGCCTCATAGCCGCCGCCGATATTGTAAGTCTCGCCCAGGCGGCCTTTTTCCAGGACGTCGAGAATGCCGGCGCAGTGGTCTTCAACGAAGAGCCAATCGCGCATGTTTTTGCCGTCACCGTAGATCGGCAGCGGCTTGCCGTCGAGCGCGTTGAGGATGACGAGCGGGATCAGCTTTTCGGGAAACTGGAAGGGGCCGTAGTTGTTGGAACAATTGGTCGTCAGCACGGGCAACCCGTAGGTGTGATGCCAGGCGCGCGCGAGATGATCGCCGGCGGCCTTGCTGGCGGCGTAAGGCGAGTTTGGCGCGTAGGGCGTTGTCTCGTGAAAAGCGGGATCGTCGGGGCCCAAGGTGCCATAGACTTCATCGGTCGAGACATGAAGAAAACGGAAGGCGGCCGCGCGTTCCGCCGGCAAGCGGCTCCAATAATCCCGCGTCGCCTTGAGGAGCTGAAACGTGCCCAGAATGTTGGTATTGAGAAACGCCTTCGGACTATCGATGGACCGGTCAACGTGGCTTTCCGCCGCAAAGTGCACGACGGCCCGCAGGTTGTCGAAGTTGGCCAAGATTTTTTTCAGTTGTCTGCCATTCGCGATATCGGCTTGGAAAAACGTGTGGCGAGGGTCTGCTTCCAAGTCGGCGGTTGTGGCGCGATTCCCCGCGTAGGTGAGCTTGTCCAGATTGGCGACGATGTGCGGCTGCGCGCGATGCGCGAGCAAGTAGCGAATGAAGTTCGAGCCGATGAAGCCGGCGCCTCCGGTAACGAGGACGGTGCTATCCAGAGAAATCGCTTTCATGCTTCGGACTTCCAGTTGCGCAACGCCGTCTCGACCGCCTCGTGCACCTCGGTCAGCTCGATGCCGACGCCGGCGAGCTTGGACGAATCCATCACGCAATTCGAGCGCGGCGTCTTCGCGGCTTTCGTCATGAACTCGTTCTCGTCGGTGAAGAACTGAAACTTCTTGGCGCACACGCCGCTGGCCCGGATCAACTCGGCGACTTCGCGCGTGGTGATCGCGCCAGGGTTGGTGACATTATAGGTGCCGAAGGGCACGCGCCCTTGCCAGCAGGCAAATGTGGCGGCGACAAATTCGTCGAGCTGCGAGATGGAATTTTCCACCTCGAGCAGGCGCTCGTAGCGCATCAGCTTGGTGAGGTAATTGCGCGGGTTGTCGATTTCGTTGAACGGAATGCGCAGCCGCCAAAGGTAAAGGCTGCCGGCGCCGTGGAGCACTTCTTCGCCGAGCGCTTTCGTGCCGCTGTAAAACGAGCAGCGGTTCGAGCGGAACGAAAAATTCGGAAAGTCGTCCTCGCGGAATCCGGCGCCGTCCTCGGGTCGCCGGCCGCTGTAAATGCAGCCGCTGGAGACGTGACCCCAAGGGGTGCCGGTCTGCTCGCAGGCAGCGCGGATATAACCGGGCAGCACGGCGTTGCCGAAGAGCGTGTTCGCCTTGTAGTCCTCGCACGCATCGACGTTCGGCTTGCCGGTGTAGCCGGCGGCGTTGACGAGAAATTCCGGCCGGGTGTCAGCGAGAAAACCGGCGAGTGTATGCGGGTCGGTGTAATTGATTTCTTTGCGCACCAGATTGCGAAACTCCACGCCGAGTTTCGCGAACAATTTCTGGTAAGCCTGGCCGACATAGCCGGAGCCGCCGAGGAGGATGATCATGAAAGAAAAGGCTAAAGGCTAAAGAGGAGAAAAAGGCAACCGCCGAGCAGTTCTTTTTTTAGCCTTTAGCCTTTAGCCTTTAGCCTTTCCCCCCACGCCGCGACGATCTCGCCGACGGTTTCCTCGAGCGTCCTGGTGATGTCCCAACCTGGGTAATGCGCGCGCATTTTGCGCAGGTCGCTGTAGTAGCAGATATGGTCGCCGGCGCGAGCTTGCTCTACGTAGGTGAAGACCTGCGGCCGGCCGCTGAATGTTTCGGCGAGCTTGAACGCTTCGAGGATCGAACACGAGTTCGCTTTGCCGCCGCCGAGATTATAGACCTCGCCGGCGCGCGGCGACTCGGCGAAGGCGTGCATGAAGCGGGCGACGTCGAGCGAATGGATGTTGTCGCGCACCTGCTTGCCCTTGTAGCCGAAGACGCGGTATTCGCGGCCTTCGAGGTTGCACTTCACGAGATACGAAAGGAAGCCGTGCAGCTCGACGCCGCTGTGATTCGGCCCCGTCAGGCAGCCGCCGCGCAACGCGCAGGTCGGCATGTTGAAATAACGGCCGTATTCCTGCACGACGATATCGGCGGCGGCTTTCGACGCGCCGAAGAGCGAGTGTTTCGATTGGTCGATGGTGAAGGTTTCCGGGATGCCGTGGGCGTAAAGTGGGTCGGCGTAATCCCAGCGCGTCGGCCCCTCGGCGAGCGCGAGATTATTGGGCGCGTCGCCATACACTTTGTTCGTGCTCATGTGGATGAAGGGCGACTCCGGGCACGCCTGGCGCGCCCCTTCGAGCAGGTTCAAAGTGCCGACGGCGTTCGTGTCGAAGTCGTCGAAGGGAATCGCCGCCGCCCGGTCGTGGCTCGGCTGCGCGGCGGCGTGGACGATCACATCCGGCCGCACGGTTTTCACGAGCTCGAGAATCCCGGCGCGGTCGCGCACGTCGAGCTCGTGGTGCGTGAAGCCGGGGATCGCTTCCGCCAACCGGCGCTGGTTCCAGCGCGTGTCGCCGCCGGGGCCGAAAAAGACGGCGCGCTGATTGTTGTCCACGCCATGAATGGCCCAGCCGGCCTCGTGAAAATAGAGCGCCACTTCCGAGCCGATCAGGCCCGAGGAGCCGGTGACGAGACAGCGTTTCATCGCGCCGAAGGAAAGGCGACGCGCCCGGTTTGGCAACGCGTTTCTTTTCAGCGCGGCATCGAGGCCGATTGATCCTCTCCTGGCTCAGCCGCCGTCGCGACGGGCGACGACATCGAGGCTTTGTGATAATCGCCGCGCGAAAAATATTTCTCCAGCCAGACGTAAAGGCAGATGAACAAATAGCGGCTGCCCATTTCTTTCATCTTGAGCTTGGCTGCGCCGCTGCGCCGGTTGCGCCAGGTGATCGGGATGACTGTCCACGAATAGCCGCGCACGATGGCCTTGAGCGGCAGCTCGACGGTGAGATTGAAGTGCGGCGCGATGAGCGGCCGGCAGCCGTCGATGACTTCCTTGCGATAGGCTTTGAACGCGTTCGTGGTGTCGTTGAGCCGGATGCCGAAAAGCAGCTTGATGAAAAAATTCGCCAGCCGGTTCACGCGCAATTTCAGCCACGGATAATCGATCACGCCGCCGCCGCGCACGAAGCGGCTGCCGAAGACGCAGTCATACCCATCGTTGAGCAACTGCCAGTAGCGCACGACGTCGCGCACGTCGTCGCTCTCGTCGGCCATCATGACGACTGCCGCGTCGCCGCGCATCCGGTCGAGGCCGTAAATGATGGCGCGGCCGAAGCCATGCGGGCCGGGATTTTGCACCGGCGCGAGCGTCGGGATGCGGGTGCGCAGTTCGGCGAGAATTTCCCAGGTCGCATCGGTGCTGCCGTCGTCCACGACGACGATCTCGTGCGGCACGTTTTGCAGCCGCAGCTCGAGGTGCAAATGCTCGACGGTGCGCGCGATGGCGCCTTCTTCGTCGCGCGCGGGGATGACGACCGACAGGCGCTGCAGCGCGCGCGTTCCCGCGCCCGGTGTGAGCGCAGCCGTCGGCGGCGGGTTCGAGGCGGGGGCGATTGGCTGACTCACGATGGGGAATGGCGATGCGCCTTTTCAAAGCGGCGCCGAGAGTTGCAGCCAGCCCGGATGCGTCTCGGCGTGACGCGCGATTTCTTCGAGAATCTCTTCCAGAGAAACGCGCGGCTGCCAAGCCCAATGTTGTGTCGCCAGCGCTTGGTCCATCACCATCCACGGGATGTCGAACGCGCGCGGCGCCGGGTCGGCGGCGACCGGGTGGGCGAAGCCGAAGCGCCGCTCGCACCACGCGCTGAGGCCCGCGAGCGAAAACGTGTTCCCCGCGCCGCCGCCGAGATTGACGACCCGCGGCCGGGCAACATTGTCGTCTGCGCCGGCTTCGATCTGCCGCACGAGCAGCGGCGCGAGATCGCGCGGATGAAACGCGTCGCGCACCTGCGCGCCGCCGCCGCCGAAGCCGATGTAACGCAACGGCTGGCGGCGCAGCCAGGCGTTGAGCCAATACGCGAGGATGCCCTGGTCCGGACGGCCAAACTGGCCCGCGCCGGCGAGCACGCCGCAGCGGTTGATCCAGACCGGGAAATCGAACGTCGCGCCGTATTCCAGCGCCAGCGCCTCGCTGGCCAGCTTCGTCGCGCCGTAGAGCGACACCGGCGCGGCGGTGCTGAAGGTTTCGTCCACGCCGGCGGCCGAGACACCGGTGGGCAAGGGCGCGCCCGGTTTCAGGCGGAATGCGTTCCCTGCGATTTCCACGGGCAGCGCGGCCAGCGGCGGGATGGAATAGACGCGGCTCGTGCTCAACAAGAGAAAGCCCGCGCGGTGTCGGCGGCAATATTCCAGGAGATGCACGGTGCCGAAAAGGTTGTGCTCGACGACTTGACGGCTGCTCGATTGACCGTCGATGCCGGCGAGCACGCTCGGGTTCGCGGCGGCGTCGATCACCCAGTCGGCCGCGGGCAGGGCGTCGAGGTCGCTGGCCGCGCGCACGTCGCCGTGGACGAGGCGCACGCCGACCCCGCGCAAGGCGTCGCGGTTCGACTCGCTGCCGGGGCGAATGAAATTGTCCAGCCCGGTGAGCTGCCAGTTCGGGCGCGCTTCGAGGAGGGCGAGCGCCAGGCGGCTGCCAACGAAACCACACGCGCCGGTGAGCAGAATTTTCATCGAAGACGTTCGGTCAGCCAACTCAGCCCGGAGCGTGCGGCGAGCAGGGCGGCGAGCAGCGCGCCGACTGTAAAAATTGCCCCGCCGCGGCGCAAGGCCCAACCGCTCCAATACGACCAGCGGCCGACTTCGACCGGCGCGCTGAAGGCAAACCAGCGCGTCGCGCTGCGGTCGCTGGCGACGATCTCAAGGGCGGAGCCGGGCGCCCGCAGGTAGTCGATGTGCCAACGCTCATGTGGCGGCCGCGCGGGACGAAATTCCTCGAGCCGGCTGCCGTCGCGCAAGGCGAACGAAAGCCCCGGCTCGCCGAGGTCGCCGGCAAAGGCGAACCGCAAATAGGGCAGGCTCGTCATGGCTCGCCCGCGCCAGTTGCCTTGCGCTGCCTTGCCCAGGGCGGTGGAAGAACTCCAGCACGGCAAAAACGCGGGCTGATCCGCAGATGGGGAATAGCCAGAGCGCGCAAAGCTGCTGGCTTCTTCTGCGATCCCGTCGCCGACCACCGGCGCTAGCGGCAGCGGCGTGCGCACATTGGCGGGCAACACGCCGCGCAGCGTCGGATCGTCGAGCAGCCTGGCGAGATAAACCGCGTCTGGGTAAGGGATGTCGAGCCGCGGTTTGTCCGCGAGATAACGGCGGAAATCGCCGGTGGCCAAATAGCCGCGCACGTTGCTTTCCTGCGCCAGATACGCGTCGCGCCGCTCGGGCAGCTCGGTGCGGAAGTTTTCCCCGGTCATCCGCGCCAGCCCGAAGCCCAGCACGACGAGCCACGCCGGCATCGCCGCGGCCACCACGCGATGCCGCCAGAAAAACCGCGTCGCGGCCTCGCGCTGCCGCAGCCGCCAAAGTCGCCAGCACGCCGCGGGAAAATAGCGGATCGCGCCCAGCGTCGCATACTCCGCTCCACGCGCGACCGCCGGCTGACGACTTTGCCAGGAAGAACGCGCCCGCGCCTCCGCCCGCCGCAGCCGCCGCAACAGCACCCACGCGGCGAAGAAATTGACGAGCACGCCGAGCGCCAGGAAGTCGTGATAACGCGAGGGCGGCGCTTGATTCCCGCCGCCCCGGGTGTAGGCCGTCGCCAAGGCTTGGAGCCAGACCCAGCAGCCGACGCCCAGGAGCAGTTCGACGCCGCGCTGCTGCTGCCGCTGCTCCTCCCGGGCAACCCTCGCCGGTGCCAGGATGTAGCTGCCGGCCAGCAGCACTAGCGGGAGCTGCATCACGAGGGCCAGGGCAGGCTCCCCGGTCCACGGCCAAGCCAGGCAGCGTCCCAGCGCCCGCAGGAAAGCGGGGCCGGACTCCGCTTGCAGCGCGGCGTGCCCCGGCACGCTCACCCGGG
>CAXTRS010000221.1:0-8429 GCA_964246635.1 uncultured Chthoniobacterales bacterium
CGCGGAGACCAAACGGTCCGCTTCGATGGCGCGGCGGAGCAACTTGCCCGGTGCGAGCAGATGCTGCTGGCCGACGTATTCGTCGAGCGTGCGCGGACGCATCCGCGTGGCGAGCGGCGCATTGCTAAGGACAGATCCCGTGCTCGACGCTTCCGTCTGGTCCCCGAAAAGTTCTCCCGTATCCACGATCAAAATTGAATGGCAAGGGGTCCCGAAAATACCGTTGCCCCCTCTCTGAAAGTCAGACAATCCAGTTTTCGTTTGGTCGCAACAATAGAAAATTCGGGAGTATGCACTTCACGTAACGTGAGGCCGGACAAATGTGACAGGTTAGGGTAAGTCAGTTCACGTTCAGCCACGCGGTTGCCCTGAGATCGCGCTCGTGTTGCCAGCAAAACGTCCCGCCCTGACGAGCGCGCCTCGTGCACTGCTTGCCCCTGTTCGTCTTGGCCAAACATTGCCGCTGGTCAACTTGTGCAATCTTGGAAGCCCCCCGATGGATTCTAGGTCCGCTTGGCGTCGCGGCGATGAGATAGCCAAAGAGCAGCGCCACACCGAGGCAAAAAGCGCCGAAAAGCGCTAGCAGGCCAAAGACGATGCGAGCGACGAGGGAAAGCATGGCGCGCCGCATCGCTTGCCATGTTCAAGTGAACGCCGCAACGTTTTATCCCGAGGCGCGACTTACCGCTTCCGCAAGTTCCTCATTTCCTAGCCCACTGTAAATCTTCAGCCGCAATTAGGGCACCTCGCGGCACGCGCACCGTTCTCGGGCAATTCCGTCCAACTCGGCGTTGACGTCGTGAATGAGGGCCAGCTCATTTTAGCGAGTGGCGATAGTGGGATGGCGGAGAGCATAGTGCTCATGTGGAGGTCGCAACAAAAGTGAGGATCGGCTTAACGGCGTAACCCGCACCGCTCCGACAACCGCTAACGCAGCATCGAAAAAAGCCGCCACTCCAGTCGCTACGAGGAATCGTCGGTGCCGTCTTTGCGAACTGTCCGTCGCCGGCTACGGGTGCGGCCGGCGGATCCCGGTCGGAGCCGGCTCGCGTTAGCGACCCATATTTGGGACGCTTGCGCTCCTCGCTTTTTGTGACGATGGTCCGCGCACTGTGCGTCGTTGCCCTGGAGGAAAAGAGAAAGTCGTTGCGCAAATCATCAACGTAATGCCTCCCCACAGCGTTTACATCGAATCCCATCTGGGTGGCGGCGCAGTGATGCGTCATAAGCGGCCGGCGAGCTTGCTCAACGTCGGCATCGACAATGATCCCAGCGCGCTCGCCAACTTTTCGCACTTTCCCCCGCAGCAATACCGATTCATTTGCAGCGATGCCATTGCGGCAATTCGGCAACTCGCACCTGATCGTTGCGCTCTGATTTATTGTGATCCGCCCTACCTAACCCACACCAGACGGTCACAACGGAAGCTCTATCGAACACAATACTCCGAGGCCGAGCACCAAGAACTGCTCCATTTTTTACGTGATCTGCCGTGCATGGTGATGATCTCGGGCTACCCGTCCGAGTTGTATTCACGGCTCGTGGGAAACTGGCACCGCATCACATTCAACGGGATCTCGCACGCCGGCAGGCGAACCGAAGCGCTCTGGATGAACTTCAGGCCGGGCGGCCTGCTGCACGACACGCGGTTTCTGGGGGATGACTTCCGCCAGCGTGAGGCTTTCAAACGCCGCCGGCTACGCTGGCGCGCGAGACTTGGACGGCTTCCCCTAGCTGCGCAGCAGGCAATCGTCGCCGACTTGGCCGGCGATTTCCTGCTTCGGCAAAAAGCGGCGGCCGCCAACTCGGCACCGACAACTTTCCAGGGGGTGCCGTTTTCGAGCATGGAAGCGACCCAGCTTTACCCCGAAGGAAGGCACCATGCGTGACGCTGAGATCAAGCGCGCGCTCCGCGCCGGCCCGCTCCGGGCTTACCGAGACGATCCCGAGACTCGCATCGTCGAGGAGCTGGGGCTCTTCCAAGGGTTTTCTCGCATCGATGTCGCTGTCATCAATGGCTCGCTGCATGGCTTTGAAATCAAGAGCGAGTGCGATTCGCTACGCCGTCTGCCCAACCAGATCGCCGCTTACGGCGCCATCTTCGACACGCTCACTGCCGTGGTGTCTCCAAAGCACCTCCGTGGTGTCGTGCGTCTCCTCCCCCCGTGGTGGGGCGTTCTCGTCGTCCGTGCCAGCGGGAGCCCGCAAGCATGTCCACAGTGGGAGTGCGTTCGGAGCGCCGTGCAAAATCAAACCGCCGACATTACCGCGCTGGTTCAACTGCTGTGGCGAGATGAAGCGGCAGGGCTGCTTGTTGCCCACGGCGTGAAACCATCGAGCCTGGTTTTCAAACCGCGCCGACTACTCTGGAAAGAACTGTGCAGCGCGGTTCCTGAAACGGAGCTTCGCGCTGAAATCCGCACAATGCTTAAGGTCAGGCCACACTGGCGAGCTGACGCACCACCTGGGTGACGTGATGGTTGCTGCCGGCATAAATCCAAGCCGACGAATCGCCGTGCCAATTGGGGTTGGCGGCGCAGATCTCGATTTGTTCATCCCCACGACTAAAATTCGCGCCGCAGAAAACATCGGGCATTGCGACCAGTTTTTGGCAGAGCAAATGGTGCGCTTGGGAGGATTCTGACGCCAACGCTTCGAGGTCGCGCGAGCTTCCGGTCCGTGGCGCCGAGGCGCTCCGAAGAACCAGCCACGAGTCGCCACCGGTATAACGGATGTTCGAGCGGCTGGCTTTCATCTTCCGAGGCTTGAACTCCTGATACCGCGGATAAACGACTCCGTAATCCGCGAAGTCGGGATGCCGATACGGAGACCTCGCCTGATTTAACAACAACCAGAAAAGCCATTCCCCGCGGACGATCCGGCATTGCACCGGCCCTCTGTCCCCGGGGAGAGTTGAGGGAAAGGAGGAGCCGGCAAAGATGAAGCTGCGCCAACGCGCGAGGTGAGACAGGGTTGCGGTCGCCTCACAGAAGGCCACCAGCGCCTCTTTACTCTCTGGCTCGCTGAGCGGCCCGAAGTCCACGAGCAAATCGACTGACTCAGGCGGGCAGTCGAGCAGCCGCAGGATTCGATCGATGTTTTCGTCGCGGTCTGGTGCAGTAAAATCCTCGCGATTCAAACGCAGACAAACTCCGCACTGATCTTGCGCCAGGGTGTCCGCGATGCATGATTGCAAGACGGCCTCGCGCCAAAGACTCGTGACGGGAACTGCCTTAACGCCTCGCTGCCGTAGTTCTTGGAAGCCCAGGGTCAGCCCGCTTGATCGACGCCGCCTCTTTGGCGCCTTCAGATTTAGCAGGCCGAAATCAACCATGCAAGGTGCGTAATTGCCCCACGCATCAGCGATCCTTTCGCAGACCGTGCGAAGATGATCAGGCACGGACTTTTTTGGTTTCCCGGTCGAGGGATCGGCCTGCGGAGGGACTACCTCAAGAACAGGCGTAATTGCCTCACAGACACTGGTGGACAAGCGATTGAGGGCGCGGAGTTCTCCCCGCTTGGCTTTGAGGATCGGATAGTAGCGATGGAGTATTGACATAATTTTTTATTTCTGACTGGTTCCGCAGCCCGAGTAATTCCTCATGCAGTTCTTGTTAGCGGGCAGATGTTGCCCACCCATCCGTTAGGGCGTTCGGAACTAAGATGTCGCGAACCTTTACCAGAAGGTCACGATGCGCTTGCCAACCAACTAAACCGCGCTTTTGAAGCTGGCCTAAGACGATGCCGGGATGAAGTTGCTGCCGTTTCGCGAGCGCTGTGATCCGCTCTTTGGAGAAGAACGGACGGACCTCGGCGATAAATTTTTCCATGGCTTTGGCGTTCACCAGCCGATGCGCAGCTTCCGTGTCCGCGCGTTTTTCGATTTCCGGCAGTTCCGAACTGGAAGCCTCTGTGTCAGCGCCGCAGTCCTGATCGACCGAGAAAGCATCACCGTGCCCGACGTGCGACAACTCATGGAATAGGGTGTGATAGATGGAGTCGATGCGGTCGTTCCGCAGTGAAAGCGCTACCACCGGCGCGTCAGGGCCGAGCCACATGGTGGCCCCATCGATCCGGCTGCGCGGAAGGGGTTCGACGACCACCAAGCGGATCCCGACATCGGCGAGCAGCTTTGGCACATACCGGGTTTTCGGCGGTGAGACCGTCAATCCGCGCACCGCTTCAAGGCAGGCGTTGAGATCTTCCGACCGAAATTTTCCGACGTCGAGCGTTTGCGCCAGCCGTTTTGCATGAAAGCACCAAGTCAGTTGCTCGTTGGTGAAAGCCACCTCGCTCCCCGTTTTCCGCGCGGCCGCACGGATGTTTGGCTTAGCGTCTAAACTCGGTATCTCGAAGTAAGCACAGAGTTCTGCCTCGAGACGATCGAGGTCGGCGCTTTGCGACAACCACCCGCGCCGCTGCATGTCCATGACCGGCGCAAATTGGAAGATTCGCGCGCGCCGCGGAATCTCTGGATCGGACAGCACTTTAGAGAGGCGAAAGTGGCTATCCAAGTCGAGCCAGTAAGAAGGGTTCTTGCCGAACGCGGCCCCCAGTGCTGCGGCCATTTCAAACGACAGTGCGCGCTTGCCTTGAATTAATTCGTTAACAGCAGCGGTTGGACGGCCGATGACTTGCGCCAAGTCAGCCTGCGTCCAACACAAGCGGCGCAACTCGTCCCTGATGGCTTCGCCGATGCGCTTGGGGAGATCGTCCACGGAAGTGACAATAGCACAGCGGCACAAAATGCAAATATCAAATTATCGTGAGGCGATAATTTGGATTTTTTCCTAAGCGTTCAACTGGCAAAAGAATGCCGTTGTCCAGAGGGCACGTAACCCACGCACGACGACTGGAGCCGACCTCCGGGCGAGTGTGCGCGGACTGAGCTTGCCCATGGTCGGTGCATTGTCGGACCTACGGCAGGCCCTTTGCCGCCTTGTCTAGCTCGCGTCGCAGTCGTGCGTCGAGCGCCTCGTCTGTTTCGCGCAGGCTCTTCTCAGATAAAAGAGGCACGTATCGCTGGGCCAGCGCGAGCCGTGCTCGTTCGATTGGTGATGCTGGTGAAGTTGAGCAGGTTAACCGCGCACGGAGATCAGCGGCGACGAGAGCGAGGTGCGCCCCAGCGTCTTCAATGGGGCCGCCAATATAGTCCATGCCAAATTGGGATTGTCCGTCAGTAATCCGACTGACCGCGGTGTGGTAGCGATTGCACGCCGCTTTCGCCCGATAGAGGTGAAAAATGCCCTGCTCGATACTGGCGGCCAACGCCCCAGTGGTGAACGCGTCAGCATGCTGTTCAGCTTCGAGCCGATCTAGCACGTCCGCCGAAAACATGAAAGCGTGCTCGGCAGCGTGAGCTGCGGTCCAGGCGCAGTGCTGAGCTTTCTGAAACACGTCAAAGCAGTTTGTCATGCGCCGGCAACGTGCCATTTGCGAGTGACACAACCGACCGCAGGCGCTTTGGAGTGCCAGCCGATCCACGTCGTCAAACGGGCTGGGACCTTCGCCACCAGACATATTAGTTCGACACGATGCGTCAAAGCCTCGTAATGCGCCGAGTTCCCAACCGTTTAGCTGGTCCGCTGCCGCGCGGGAGCAAAAGTCTTGGACGATTCGTCGGACCTCGCCGGAGGTGGACAGGTAAACGCCCTCGGTTAGCGCATCGGTGGCGCGCTCCAGACGAACAACTTCCCGCCAGAGCCGCTGGAGCGTTTCGAGGTCGCCGTAAAAGATAGTGTATCGCAACACCGCATTCATCGAAATCCCCCGAGACGGCCGATGATCTTGCTCCGGCTGTCGCGCCGTCGAGCCCGCGTCGCAGATTGTAGAAAATGACCGTCCCATGTTTACATTTCCATCTGTCTGAACGTGCTGTTGGGGAAGCCCAGTTCCGAAGCGATTTGTTCCAATGCAACGCGGCCCCAATAGCTGAAAGCGTTGTGAAGATCATGCCTTCGCTCGCGAGTCAGGTCCCTGTATTTAGGAAAGCGATTGAGCCGGTGCGCGCTGATAAACTCCCGGATCCCAGTGACAAGATTCTCTCGGTTCAACCAGTAACCGCGTGGCTTATAATGCAGTTTTTGCAGCGGCATATCCAAGCGAAGGGCCAATGCTTCGCGGCTGGTGTATTGATTGATCGCTGCTTTCAGGTCGAATCGTTTGATGCGCACGAAGAAGTGGAGGTTTGGCATCTCCGTGCATCCATGCTCTTGTAAGACCCGACGCACCTCCGCACTGAGAACCTCCGGGTCGGTCCAATGCTCTTTCGGCATGCGCGAAAGCCTGTCAGTCGGCGCCAAGTTGATCGGGGCCACTTTTTTAGCGTCACCCACTGGCACGCCGAATTGAGCCAGTTTTTCGCTCAAGCAAGAGAGCAGGCGCTTTCTGTGCAAGAGGTCGGATGGGACGACTATCAGCAGAGGAATTTCTAAACTCGCGTAAATCTTTTCCTTTTGCGCAAACCGCGCGAGATAGAACTTACAGCGCTGACTGTCCCAGCGCGGTCGTTGGGGATCGAACATCAGCACCTCCATCGCGACCGGCGGCGTAGTGCCTGTTAGGACAAAATCAGCGACCACGCTGTTTCCTCTTTCCCCAAACTGGATCTCCCGTTCATGCGCGATCCCGAGTTCGCTCAACGCGTTGTCCACGGCCAGTTCGCGCGCTGAGGTGCAAGGATGACCGTCGTTGGCCGGCAGAGGCGCGAGACGATCTGGAAGACCGAGCGCAGCACGAGCCAGTCTGAGTCTTCCATACACCAGCCGCACACGAGCCATGAGATAACCCACGCCATAAAAATCGAATTCCTCGGTGCGCGGAAAATGTCCGATCTTGTCGCAGAAGCGTCGGAGATCATCGGTGACTTCCGCCTTGGTGAAAGGCTCGCGAAGCCTCCGCTTGCGTGCAGCGGAAAGCGTCAATCCCAGCCGATGCGCTGTCGCTTCCCAGCTTCCAGCATGGCTGAGGTAGCGCTCGTAAAAACCGCCGAGTCGATAACCGCATCGGTATCGACCGCGGTGTTGCCACGCAGGCATTTCGTTCAGATCGTTAACCTTCAGGAACTGACGGAACAGATCGCGAACGTTATCGTCATCAGCAAAATACCGGGGCGGAATCTTCGGTGCCGTCAATTTGAAACGCAGTCCAAGATCTCGCGCAATGTCGTGCTCGCGGTGGTGGTGAACGAGCACCACACGCAAGGCGGCACCGTCCGATCCGGAGCTGATTAACTCTCCGGCGCTCGGAAACCAGCGCAGCCCCTTCCGAGCGACGAATTGCCGGAAGCGAGCGAGATAGTTCTCGTATTTGAGCCACCACGCCCGGTCATGATGGCAGCGATCGAGCAGCGTTCTCCCAAGTCGGCGTTCCAAGTCCTCCTGAATTGGTCGCCCTGCGTGAAAGGAAAGTGCCGCCCAATATAGGTCATCACGCCCGCTGGCGCGAAAAACCGCGCACTTTGGCATGGCGGATAGGCTGTGCTGCTCGGCGAACCCGACGAGAGCGTTAAGAAACTGCGTATAGTCGCGAAGCGGAGATTTGCGCATAGAGGATTTCAATTTGGGCGAATCACTCCAAACGCGCCGCATCCTCCGTGCGATCCCGCTTGTGCGAGGCGGCGGCAGTGCATTCCTTTGGAGTGTATTAATCCCTTAGCATTCTTTATAAAGAATGCCCACCTCAAAAATTCTCCATAAAGAATAATTCTGCTGCTTTTCTCCATCCATGCCCGTGCGGGAGAAAACGCCGCTGACCCTCGAAAAGCACCTTGCCCGCTTCCTCCGTGCAAGCCGTGGTGAACAGACTTACGCGGATTTTGCTCGCCGTCTCGGCATCCCGCAGTCCTACTTGCACCAGCTCGAACGCGCCGGTCAAAGCGTCACCTTGCGTCGTCTGCAACAGATTATCAGACGGCTTCGCTGCCGTCTGCGAGACGTTTTGCCCCCCGATTGGCCCGCCGATTTATGATAGGGACCGTGCATCCCGTTAGCGGCGACGTATTTGCCGAGAAGACGCGAGGATTCTTCCGCCCAGGATTCTGCGGCGCGCGTGGCAGAGAGCATCGCGAGCAGGCCGCACAGAGCCGCGAGAAACGTTTTTCATGGTCGGAGAGAAAGATCATTACTAACTTCCGATTGTGAAAGTCAGCCGGATTCGTTATTGCCGCCCCGCCTTCGTTGTTTAGTTCGTGCTGGAAGGTGTGACTGAGCTGCCGAGAAGCCGACTTACAAGGACTTCCCTCGCGCCCGGCAGGGCATTCCGACAAAAGCTGCCCTCCCGCCCCGCAGCGGTGTCGCCGCTGGGCCGAGCGAGCAGTTGAACCCGTCGCGGGGAAACGGCGGACCGCGCCCACGCATCGTGGTTGATCGCGGCGCAGCGGCCTTCTGCGGCCAGCAAATGCGGGTGGGTGGCGGCCAGCACCACGAAGC
>CAXTRS010000222.1:0-3538 GCA_964246635.1 uncultured Chthoniobacterales bacterium
GCTCCGGTGTCGGCGTCGGGGTTGGGCGCAACGCGACGGCCGGCGTTGGGGCCGGTGTCGGCGCCGGCGTGGAAACCAGCGGCCCGACCACCGGCACGCGCTCGGCGAAAAACGTTCGCCACCGCTCCGGCACGCCGAGTCCAAACAGGAAACCCAGCAGCGCCGCGAGGAGCGCGGGCAGGAGAAATTTCCCCACGCAGCCCAGCCAGGCGCGGCGCGCTCGGGTGTCGCGGCTCGACGGCAGATCAATCATGACGGTCGCGCCCGACCCTGTGTTGGGCAGTCGCGAGTGGCATCAGTTGCCCGCCGGCGCCTGGAAAAAGCTGACCACCGCGATGACGATGCCGATCACGGCCAGCGGCACCAGATATCCGCCAGGGTTGTAAGCGCCTTTCAACACTGCCGGCAGGAAACGCCCCACCAGCGCGAGGCAAACCAAAAGGCCGACGCCGAGCCCGGCCCGCCATTGTCCCGGCACCAGAAACCAGGCGAGCAGCAACAGCGCGCCGAGAATGCCGCCCGCGATGAGCGACGCCTTGCTGCCGGCTTTCAGGTAGCCGGTGAGTCCACTGGCGATGGTGATGAGACCGAAGACGAGGAAATAGATTTTGGCGAGAGCGAGCATGGGGAGAGAATTAGGATTTCGACGGCTCACGCGCGAGCGCCTTTTTCATAAATCCTAATTCCGAAATCCTAAATCCTAAATTTCACTCAGTCCTCCACCAGCCGCGGCGTGAGCGAGGGGATCTGCGCGCGCTCGGCGCTGGAGCGGAAAAAAAGACGCAGAAGAACGAGCGGGATCAAGCCGACTCCGAGCGCGGCGAGCGTGACCCAAAAACCGGGAATCACCCGCGCGCGGTCGCGCGACACACCGCGCAGCGCCGCGCGGGCGACGCGTTCGGCGGAGACTTTGAAAAGCTCGGGCATCGGCCGGAAATTTTCCGGGCTTTCGCCGGTCCGCTGCGCGACCTCGCCGAACTCGGTGTCCACGGGTCCGGGGCAAAGGTGGGTCACAGAGATGCCGGTGCCGCGCAGCTCCGCGCGGAGCGCTTCGGAGAACGAGCTGACATACGCTTTCGTTGCGGCATACACGGCCATCTCGGGCACCGGCAGCGTGCCGGCGACGCTGCTGACGTTCAGGATCGCGCCCGGCCGATGACGGCGCAGCGTGGGGATCAGCCGATGGCAGAGGGCGGTGAGCGCAAGGACGTTGACCTGCAAGATGCGCTCGACACGATCCCAGTCGCTCGCTTCAAACGCGCCGTGGTCGCCCAGCCCGGCGTTGTTGATGAGGAAGTCGAGCTTGACGTGATTTTCTTTCAGCCAATCCGCGAGTTTGGTGATCTGAGCGGGGTCGGCGAGATCGACGGACTGGCAATCGACGCGCAGATCAGGGTTCAGCTCGCGCAGTTCCGTGCGCAGTTCTTCCAGGCGGTCGGCGCGGCGCGCGACGAGGACGAGATGAGCGGCGAGCGGTGCGAGTTGCCAGGCGATTTCGCGGCCAATGCCGCTGCTGGCGCCGGTAATCAGCGCGGTGCATTCAAGGAAGTCTTTCATTTCGGGGTAATACATCGGAAATCGCACAGCAGGGCGTTTGCGCGCGCGTCGGCCTGAAACGCACGGGTTGCGGGCCGCCGCTTTCGGGCCTTCGTTTTGCCATCTCAAAGAGCCGCACGCTGCGTCCGTTGCCTCAACCACCGCTTACCCATGATTGTTCAAAACCTCGCTGCGCAAACTCCTTTCACCACGAAAGACGGGTCAACCATTCGCTCGATTCTCGATCGCACCAACGCGCCCGTTCGACAGCAGAGCCTCGCGGAAGCCACGTTGCCGACTGGCGCCAGCACGCAGCGGCACTATCACCGCCGCAGCGAGGAGTTTTACTTCCTGCTCGAAGGCCGCGGTGAAATGGAAATCGCAGGCGAAAGAAAATTCGTCGGCGCCGGCGACGCCGTGCTCATTCCCGCAGGTGTCTGGCACCAGATTACGGCGCTGTCGCCATTGCGGCTGCTCTGTTGCTGCGCGCCGCCTTACTCGCACGAGGACACGTATTTCGAGTGACGATACATCTCGACGATCGCCCGCATTCATGAACGCATTCATCACTGGCACGGACACCAGCGTGGGCAAGACCTTTGCGACCGGGTTGCTCCTGCGCCACCTGCGAGCGCGAGGCGCGGATTGCGTCGGGTTTAAGCCGATTTGCTGCGGCTCGCGCGACGACGCGGAAAAACTCCATCTCGCCAGCGGCGGCGACGCAACCGGGTTGTCGTTGAATGAGGTGAACCCGGTCTGGCTGCGCACGCCGGCGGCGCCTTACACCGCGGCGATGATCGAAGGCCGGACGGTCGATCTGGCCGCCGCGCGCGAAGCCTTCGCCCGCTTGCGCGAGCGTCATCGCGACGGCGTCTTGGTGGAAGGCGTCGGCGGCTGGCTGGTGCCGATCACGCGCGATTTCACGGTGGCGGATTTAGCGGTCGAGCTGGCGTTGCCGGTGATCGTCGTCGTGAAAAACCGGCTCGGCGCCCTGAACCATACTGCGCTCACCGTGCGCGACATTCAACGCCGCGGGCTGCAATGCGCGGGCCTGATCTTCAACGACGGCCCGGACCCCTTGCCGGACCTCAACGCCCCTGTCGAGGAGCAGGCAAAGGCCGAAGCCGAAGTCATCGCCGCGGAAACCATCGCACGCGCGTCAAACCCTGGAGTCTGCGAAGAAACGCTCGGCGTCCCCATTTTGGCCGCTTTGGCGGCGCATCAAACCGCGTGGCCGCAGCCATAAAATCGTCCTGTCACGGGTGTCTTTCTAAAGAACAGTTTTGTCACGATAAAGACGGCGCTTTCCCCTCGGAATTTGGCTCTCCCTCTGGGCATGGCTCCCGGCACATCGGATGCTAAAGAGCGGCTGCCACTAAACGCTGTCACTTCAAACCCACTGCAACGCGTATGATTCTGCACAAAATCTTTCATCTCAACATGTCCCCCGAGCAGGCCCAGATGCGGCTTGCCAACCTCGACAACTACCGGCGTCAGCTCAGCGGTGTGGAGCGGGCCGATTTCCCCGGCCACGGCATCTCGCACTGGCGGCTGCGCTTCCCGCTCGGCATCAAAGCGCGGCTCGTGCTCTCCGAGATGGCTTCAGAAATCAGCGACGGCTATATCTTCAAGTCGCTCGATGGCAACATGGAGGTTTTCGGCGCGATGAGTTTTCACGCCATCAAGTCGAACCTCACCGAAGTCGAGTTGATGGTGAATTACGAATTCCGTTCGCTGCCGCTGCGCCTGCTCGATCGCGTGTTCGGCCTCGGCGAGCGCTTCGTCGTCAGCCAACTGCGCAGCGTGCGCACGCACTTCGAGGGCGAGTCCGTCTCGGCCCGCACGCACGCCGGCGGCTTGCTCGCGGGTGCGATGGCGACGACTTGATTCGGTGACAATTTCCTTGGTTGGCTACCGGCCCCGTTTGGCCGGTGGAGGTTGAAAGGGCGGCGCAGGCCGCCCTTTCCTTTTTGGATTTCCGGTGGCGGGCGCAGCTGCGCGC
>CAXTRS010000222.1:3548-8427 GCA_964246635.1 uncultured Chthoniobacterales bacterium
GTCGCGGTCGCAATGCGCAATCAACACGTTTGGCGCGAAGTCACGGAAGCCGGTGAAAAGCGCGAAGTGCGCGCCGTGAAATTCGCCGCCCGCTGGAAACTCCAATCCCGCCTCGAGCGCGGACGCGGCCAGGACGCCGCAAACGACTGGACCTATCACGATCCGCCAGAGGTCGCCGATCTCCAGGCATTGCGCGAGTTGATCTGGCGAAAATACCAGCGCAAGCGCGCGAGCTACGACGACGTCGTTTCGCTCGACAAACTCATCGCGCAGCGGCGGCAACAGCTCGCGCCGGCGACCGGCGCCCAGCCTGAAGATTCGAGCAAGGAGTGATGGAAGCGCCCAGCCACGCTTGGGACACCGCGGCGCTCGTCGCGACGGACAGGTCGCACCTCTGGCATCCATTCACGCCGATGCGCGAGTGGTGCGCGCCGGACTTCGAGCCGCTCGTCATCGTTTCCGGCGACGGCGCGATCCTGCGCGACAGCCGCGGACGCGAATACCTCGACGGCAACTCGTCGATCTGGACGAATCTTCACGGCCACAACCATCCTCGCCTCAACGCCGCCATCACCGAACAACTCGGGGCCATCGCGCACTGCTCTTTCTTGGGCCAGTCGCACCCCGCCGCCGTGCGGCTAGCCGAAGCGCTCGTCGCGCTCTTTCCGCCCGCGACCCTGACGCGGGTTTTCTATTCCGATAACGGTTCGACTGCGGTCGAAGTCGCGTTGCGCATGGCGCGCGAGTTCTGGCAGCACCGCGGCGAGCCGCGACGCCGGCGCTTCCTGGCGTTTTCAAACGCCTATCACGGCGACACGCTCGGCGCCGCGAGCCTCGGCGGCATCGCGGTTTTCCGCGGTCTGGAGGAAGGCGTGGAGCCATTGCAGATCACCCGTGTTCGAGACATCGAAGCCTTGCGCGAGTTGCCCGCGGAAATCATCGCGGAAACCGCCGCCGCCGTCATCGAACCGCTCGTCCAGGGCGCCGCCGGCATGCGCCTCTGGCCCGCCGGCACGCTCGCGACGTTGCGGGCGTGGTGCGACGAGCACGGCGTCTTGCTCATCGCCGACGAAGAGCTCATGTTCGCGTGCGAGCAGGAAGCCGTGCTGCCCGATTTCCTCTGCCTCGCCAAGGGCCTCACCGGCGGCTACCTCCCGCTGGCCGCGACGCTGACGACCGAGCGCGTGTTCGCCGCCTTTCTTGGTGAACCCGGCGAGCGTCGTGCCCTTTACTACGGCCATTCTTACACCGGCAGCGCGCTCGGTTGCGCCGCCGCGCTGGCAAATCTGGAAATTTTCCGCGAGGAAAAAACTCTCGCAGCAGTGCAGCCGAAAATCCGGTTGCTCGGCGAATTGCTCCATACCCAACTCGCGCCCCTGCCGCGCGTTGCCGAAATCCGCCAGCGCGGTTTCATCGTCGGCGTCGAACTGATGGCCGACCCAGCCACGGGCCGCCCCTACCCGCCCGAAGCGCTCATCGGCGCGCGCGTCTGCCACGCCGCCCGCGCGCACGGTCTGCTCACCCGCCCCATCCACGACACCCTCGTGCTCATGCCGCCGTATTGCGTGAGCGAGGCGCAGTTGGAACGCGCAGTCGGAGCGCTACGAAGCGCCATCGAAGAAATTACACGGGCGACGTGACTGGCGGCACTCAAGCGGCCGGCAACGGTTTCATGCTATTGCCAACCTCCGCTGGCCTTGCTCCTTGTGTCTGTCGCGTGACGCCGGGCACTCGCCGTCGCGGTCATCATTCTTTTTTTGGCAACGGCAACTCTGCGTCGAAAAATTTCTCGATCTCAGTCATCACGGGATCTTGTGGCAATCCCACGCAATTTGGCTTCCCTTCGATGGGCATGCAAAAGTTCCTGCAACCCCAGCAAATCGAGGTTTCAAAAAGCACCGTATCACGCTCGTAGAAGCGCACACCGTGCATAGGGAAGTGACACCAGCGAGAGACCTTTGAAAGCTCCGCTGCCAGGAGCTGGTTCCACCGCGCCGCGAAGCTGTGGAATTTCGCCTCAATCAGCGTCTTTCTTTGTGCGATGACGGAATTTCCTTCCGTCCCGAGCATGAACGATTCGCCCTTCGCGCCCTCCTTGAAATCGAGCAAATAAATCTCCGCCCGATCCGCAGACTTCAACTTCTCTGCCAACGCGATCTTGGCCGCTTGCTCCGAGGCAGGATAAGGTCGCGGCGTCGGTGCGGGCTTAGCCGCCCGGGGTTTGGGGGTCGCTAATTCTTCGGCAAGCAGCGCCGGGCAGAAGAGCAGCGTCAGCAACAGGACAGTCGTCAGCAGGACTTTCATTTCCTGAGCGCAGCCAGCGGATCCAGCTTCGGAGCGGCAAATCCCTTTTTCACACAAAACTCTCTGCCACCGAGTCCGCCAGCAAGCGGCCTTTGCGGGTCAGCAGCACGCGATGAGTGGCGGCGTTCGTTTCCAGCAAACCCAACGCTGCGTGTTCGGCGACTTGCTCGCGCCAAGGGTGAAGCGTTTCGGCCGCGACGCCGCGGTTCGTGCGCAGGCCGAAGGCGATCGTCTCGGCGAGGCGTGTCGCGGGCGGGACTTCCTCGCGGAAATCTGCGGCCGTTTCACCGGCGAGAACGCGCGCGCTGTAGGCTGCGGTGTCGCGCACGTTGGCCCAGCGTTGGGTTCCCACCGTGGAAAATGCGCTCGGGCCGAGGCCAAGGTAATCGGCGCCCTGCCAGTAGGCGAGGTTGTGCGCGCACTCGCGGCCGGGGCGGGCAAAGTTCGAGATTTCGTAAGGCTCGTAACCCGCGGCGGAGAGCGTGTCGGCGGTCAGCTCAAAGAGGTCGGCGTCGGCGTCGGCGTCCTGGGTGAATTCGCCGGTGACGAAGCGGCGGAAAAACTCGGTGTCTTCTTCGTAGGTCAGGTTGTAGGCGGAGATGTGCTCGGGGCTGAGCGTGATCGTCCGCTCGAGCGACGCCAGCCACTGCGCGCGGGTCTGGGCGGGGATGCCGAAGATGAGGTCGAGGTTGACGTTGTCGAAGCCCGCCTCGCGCAGGATTTCATACGAGCGCCGCGCCTGTTCTGCGGTGTGAACGCGACCGAGGGTCAGCAACAGTGCTGAGTCCCAGCTTTGCACACCCATCGAAATCCGGTTGACGCCGAGGGCGCGCAGCGCCCGTGCTTTATCGAGCGAGACGGTCGCGGGATTCATCTCCAGCGTCCATTCTTCCAGCGCGGAGAGATCGAGGCGCGCACGCAGGCCGCCGAGCAGGTATTCGAGCTGCGCGGTCGAGAGCGCGCTGGGCGTGCCGCCGCCGAAAAAGATCGTCCGTGGATGCAGCACCCGCCCGCGCTCTTCCGCCGCAAGCCGGACGGTTTGCGCAGCCAGTTCCGCGAGCACAGCGTCGAGAAACGCGCGGGTTTTGTTCCGGTCGCTCGTCTCTTTGTAGAATGAGCAATACGGACACACCTTTGGGCAAAAAGGAATGTGCACGTAAAGGTGCTCGATCGGCGCGGGCGCGGGCGAAATCACAGGGAAAAGCGGAACGGCGGTTTTCGGTGTCGGCGGCAGAAATTTGGACTATAGGTCACGCACGGTGTTCCTGAAAGTGCCCAACCTTCTTCGTGTCCGCGCGCGTCGTGTCGCCCTCGTGGCGCTCGCGCTCTCGACCTCGCCCATGCGAGCGCAGAGTCCAGCGCCGTCCTCTGCTCCGGCAGCCGAAAGTGCGGCGGCGACTTCGCCTTCCCAACCGCAGCCGCCCGCGCCGTCCGCGGAGCCGACGCCCCGGCAGTTCACCGCGCCGGCCCGCTCGACCGTCTTCGCTGTGCATGACGCCACGGTCGTCGAGCGATATTCCGTCAGCCCCGCCCGCGTTCGGGTGATGGTGGACCGGCTCGTCGCGGCTGCCACCGGACAATCCGACGCCGCGCACGCCTGGCGCAGTCTCGTGGCGCCTGAGGACGTCGTCGGGATCAAAATCGCCGCCGCCCGCGGCGCCGCCGCGCCGACGCATCGCGCCGTGGTCTCTGCGATTGTTGAAGGACTCATCGCTTCCGGCCACGCGCGCGACCGCATCGTCGTCTGGGACCGCGACGCCGACGAGTTGCGGCTCGCCGGCTTCCTGCCCGAGCGCGGATCGCGCGAAAGCGTTTTCCCCTGCCCCGTGGCGTTCATCGAGCCGCGCACCGGCTATGATCCAAACGCGATTTACACCGTCCCGACGCTAGGAAAGCTGATCTGGGGCGATCTCCTTTTTCAAGGCCAGTCGCCGCTCGCTGCGGCCATCGCCGCGCAGAAAGAAGGGACTTCAGCGGCCGAGGCGAACGTTGCCGAATCGCCGGCGGCAGCAAAGGCCGGCAGCGGCAGCCCGCGCACGAACAAACGACCGCCCGCCTCGCTGCCCGAAAATCTCAGCGACGCCAGTCACCTCTGCACCATCCTCACGAAGCGGGTGACGAAGGTCATCAACGTGCCGACGATGAGCGACAGCGTTTTCGCGGGCATCGCGGGCGCGCTCTACAACGTGACTCTTCCAAACGTGGATAACTGGCGCCGGTTCGCCGGTGAGCCGCGCTGGGGCAACCCGGCCATTCTCGATCTCTGGGCCGATCCGCGCATCGGCGGGCGGGTCGTGCTCAACATCACCGACGGACTCATCGCGCAGTATGCTGGCGGCCCCGGCTTCCAGCCGCTCTACGCGCGGCATCACGGCACGATTTACGCGAGCAAAGACCCCGTGGCGCTCGACGCCGTCGCGGTGCGTTATCTCGAACTCTGGCGGGCCCAGCGCGACCTGCCGGCGTTGGGGAAAAGCGCCGATCACGTGCGCGCCGCGGCGGAGGCAGGATTGGGTAACTTTGCGGCGGAGAAGATCGATCTGCGGAATGCCGGGCTGTAGCGGCGGTCTATGAC
>CAXTRS010000223.1:0-6884 GCA_964246635.1 uncultured Chthoniobacterales bacterium
CCCCCCCCCCCCCCCCCCCCCCCCCCCCCCCCCCCCCCCCCCCCCCAACCCGCAATCCGCCGCATTCGTTCTCGCCCTCGTCGCCGTCGCTTTCGTCGCCTTCATCTACGGCGTGCTGCGACTGCACTGGGGCTTCGAGCAAATGACGGCCGTCTTCTTCGCGATGGGCGTGCTCGCCGGACTCATCGGAGGGTTGGGTGTTAATGGCACCGCGCGCGCGTTTGTCGAAGGCTTCCAAGCCATGGCGCTCGCGGCGTTGCTTATCGGCTTCGCGCGCGGCATTCGCCAGGTGCTCGACGACGGCGCGATCATCGACACCGTGGTGCTCGGCCTTTTCACGCCGTTGTCGGGACTGCCGCGCGGACTCGCGGCGGCCGGCATGACGCTCGTGCAGACCCTCCTCCGGGTGCCCGTGCCGAGCGCCAGCGGGCAGGCGGTGTTGACGCTGCCGATCCTCAACCCGCTCGCCGACCTGCTCGGCTTGTCGCGGCAGGCCGTCGTGCTGGCGTATCAATACGGCGGCGGGTTGATGGGATTGCTAACGCCGACGGTCGGCGCGCTCATGGCGATCCTCGGCGCGGCCGGCGTGCCCTACACCAAATGGCTGCGCTTCGCCCTGCCGCTCTACGGCATGCTGCTCGCGCTCGGGATCGCCGCAGTGGTCGTCGCGGTGACGATCGGGCTGCGCTGAGAAGCAGCGGCGAAGCGATCAGTTCAATCTTCGACGATCTGATTCGGCAGTTCGTCCCCGCGATCCGCGGCACCGGTGCGCGGCGGGAAATGCTCGGCGAGCACGGCACCGATGCCTTCGACCGCGCGGACGACCGCGCCGGTGAAATCGCCAGCACGCAGTTGTGCGCGCATTGTCACGCTCAAGCCTTGCCAAAAATCGTCGCCGCACTTTTCATGCACGCCGACGTCGCCGAAGACAGCGAATTTGCGCACACGCGGCGCGAAGAGAATGAGCGCCGCGTTGCGCTCCGCAGTGTTCTGCATTTTTAACTCGCCGAAGTGCGCACGCGCCGCAGCCAGCGCGTCGTTGACCTCTTTGCGGGTGATAAACACGCGAATCTCGCCGCTCGTTTTCGCCTCCGCGGCGGCGATGGCGGCGACGATTTTGTCGTGGTCGAGCGCGGCAATGAAGTCGCGTGTTTTCATGCTTGAATAGATGTCCTGAAGCTCGCCGATGCGCGGTCACCAATCGCTCCCCGCACCTCCGCCTCCAAAGCTGCCGCCGCCGCCTTCGAAGAAGCCTCCGCTATCGCCGCCTCCACCGCTGAAACCCCCGCCCGACGACGAGCCACCACCGCTGCTCCAGCCGCCCCCCGTCGGCAAAAAAATCGGGCTGAAACCTCCGCCGGTGAACGTGCCGCCGCGCGGTCGCTGCGCCTGCTGGCGACGGCTCAGGAACGAGATGAAAAGAAAAAAACCGATGAGCAGCAGAAAGATCAACCCGACGGGAAAGCCACCGCCCTGGGCGCCGCCAGAGTGCGATTTTTGATACACCGTGCGGCCGCTGCCCTGGTATTCGCCCTTGACCGCCGCGATCAACGCACCGACGCCCGCCGTCAGGCCGCCGTCGAAATCCCCGGCGGCAAAGCGCGGGCGGATCACGTCGGCGGTGATGTCTTTGCTGAGCGCATCTGTCAGCCTGCCCTCCAAGCCATAACCGACTTGGACAAACATTTTGCGGTCTTGCACAAAAACGAAGAGCACCGTGCCATTGTTCTTTACCTGTCCGCCGACCTTCCAAGCGCGCGCCACCCGCAACGTGTAATCCTCGATGGGCGCATCGGATTGCATCTTCGGAAAAATGGCCACGAGAATTTGGCTGCCGTTTGTTTTCTCAAAATCTTCGAGCTGCCGATTGAGCGCCTCGGCGGTCTCGGGTTTCACCGCCAGGGCGTAGTCGTTGAAATAGCGCGCGGGCGCAGAGGGAATAATTTCGGCGGCGCGCAGCCCTGGGATGATCCCGCAGAGGGCTAGCAGCAGCAGACCGGCGACGAGAAGATTGCGCGCACGCATGGAAGTCGGAGTCAGAGTTCAGCGCCCTTCTCTTTTGTCATCCTGAGCGGAGCGACGCAGGAGCGCAGTCGAAGGACCTCGCCCTGACAAAGCCGTTCGTGCATCCAAGGCGCACGCGACGCCCAAACCAGCAATCAGCAAGAGGTCCTTCGACAAGCTCAGGATGACAGAAGGAAAGGAGAACACACTACCTGCTCACCGCCCCGCCGACGGCGCGGGTGCGGGCGACGATCCGAAGGAAGGGAAGCTCACGCTCGGCGCATTCTCCGCGCCGGCGGCACTTTGGAAATACGCCTTCCTCGTGAACCCGAGCGCGCCGGCATAAAGCACGGTGGGGAAGCGCTGCACCATCGCGTTGTAAGTTTGCGCCGTGCCGTTGAAATCGTTGCGCGCCACGTTGATCCGGTTTTCCGTCCCTTCGATCTGCGCCTGGAGATCGCGGAAATTCTGGTTTGCCTTCAACTCCGGGTAGCGCTCCGCCACCGCCAGCAAACGACCGAGGCCGGCGGAGAGCTGCTGCTGCGCCGCCTGGAACTGCGCGAGCTGCGCCGGATCGGTCGGCGCGGTGTTCGGGCTGATGGTCACTTTCGTCGCGTTGGCGCGCGCGTTGATGACATCGGTCAGCGTCGATTTTTCAAAGTTCGCGGCCCCTTCCACGGTCTTCACGAGGTTCGGAATGAGGTCCGCGCGACGCTGATACTGGTTCTGCACGTTGGCCCACGATTTATCGACGGCTTCGCGCGCCGGCACCAGCTTGTTGTAGCCGCCGATGAGATTCATCACGGCGATGAGGACAACGAGCACGATGACGCCGAGGCAACCGAGAGTGGCATATTTTGTATTCATGCAATGAGGTCTGGAAACACCGGGACGTTAACGCGGCTCGCGCGCCTCGCCAGCGGCATTTTCGCACGCCGCAGTGGTGTGTCTTTATTCAGTCGCCCTCCGCAGAATTGCGTTCGGCGGCGAGACGGCGGATGATACGCGCGTCAGCGTTTCCCAGCAGTTCCCCCCCTTTTGTTCATGGACACCGTCGCGCACGCTTCCTCGGCCTCGCACCCGCACAAAGCCGTGCCCATCGGGCACTCGACGCGCGACGAGCACAAGATCGACAACGCGATCGTTTACATCGCCTGTTTCAAGATCTTCAAGGGCCTGATCTTTCTCATGCTCGCCGCGGCGGCGTTGCGGCTCTGGCGGCATGACATCAACGAGACCGCGCACTACTGGATGCGGCTGCTCGGCATCAAGCAAGAATCCCGGCTGATGCACGACGTTCTCGCCAACGCCGGACCGATGATCGATTCCTGGCGCCGGCTCATCAGCCCGCTACTGTTTTTTTACGCGGGGATTTTTTTCGTCGAAGGCGGCGGGCTGCTGGCGCGCAAAGCGTGGGCGGAATATTTCACCATTGTTGTCACCGCCTCGCTCATCCCGCTGGAAATCTACGAGATGTTCGTGCATCCGAACTGGTTGAAAGCCAGCGCGCTTTTGGTGAACTCCGTCATCGTCTGGTTTCTCGTCATGCACACCGCGAGAATGCGCGCGGCGCGCAAGGGCAAACTCCATCCCGGCAAGCTGCCGAAGGAGCTTTGACCAAGGGCGCGGGGGAACGTCCGGCACTGTAGCGGGGGGGGGTGGGCCCCCCCCCACCACCCCCCCGCAAAATGGTCACAGACCGCCGCTACAGTGCTGCGCCGGCACCTGAGTCAGCAGCGAGCGACGCCGGCACTTGCTCGACTTTGATCAAGTTCGTCTTTCCGCTCACCGCGTAGGGCGTGCCGGCGACGATGACGAGCGTGTCGCCGGCCGCGGCGCCGCAATGCTGCACGGCGTGTCCCAAGGCAAGCTGCACCATGTGCGCCGTGCCCTGGATCAACTCGGCCACCTCGGACTCCACTCCCCAAATGAGCGCGGCCCGGCGCTGGATCGCCGGATTCATGCACAGCGCCAGGATCGGCACGCGCGGACGGTGACACGCGACGCGCCGGGTGGTTGACCCACCCGTGGTGTAGGTGACAATAGCGCGCGCGTTCAGCGTGTCGGCGATCTCCTGGGCGGCGAATGCGACCGTGGCTTCGAGCTCGTGGCGCAGCGGCAATTCCGCCGGGCTGGGCAACTCGCCGCTCAACCACGCAGACTCCGCGCGCGCGGCGATCGCGCTCATCGTCGCCACGGTTTCGACCGGGAATTTTCCGATGGCCGATTCGCCCGAAAGCATCACCGCGTCGGTGCCGTCGAAGATCGCGTTGGCCACGTCGGTCGCCTCGGCGCGCGTCGGCTTCGGCGAGCCGGTCATGCTTTCGAGCATCTGCGTCGCCGTGATCACCGGGCTGAACTCGCGGCGGCACGCGGCGATGATCCGCTTTTGTGCGATCGGCACCTCGGGCAGGCTCAAATCCAGCGCGACAACGCCGCGCGCCACCCTTACACCCCAGGCTTCCCGCGCGATGGCCTCGATGTCGTCGAGCGCGCTCTTTTTTTCGATCTTCGCGATGATCGGAATGTCCGCGCCGCGCGCCTGGAGGTGCGCCTTCAACGCGCGCACATCGTCGGCCGATTGCACGAAGGAGAGCGCGAGAAAATCGAAGTCTTCCGCGATGGCGGTGTCGATGTCGGCGAAGTCTTTTTCCGTCAGCGACGGCAGGCTCACGCGCTGGCCGGGCAGGTTGATGCCACGGTTGCTGGAGAGCACCCCGCCGCGGGTCACTTCGCAAACGACTTCGCCGTCTCCGCGCACCGCGCGCACCGCGAGGCGCAGGTTGCCGTCGTCGAGCAGGAGCACGCTGCCGGGCTGCACGTCGCCGGCCAGCTTGGGAAAGCTGATGCCGATCCGCTCCGGGGTTCCCACGAAGTCGGCCTGCGGCGAAAGGACGACCTCCGCGCCGATGTCGAGCGTGATCGCGCCGCCGGTCATTTCGCCGACGCGGATGCGAGGCCCGCGCAAGTCGCCGAGGATCGCCACCGGCTCGCGCAATTCGTCGGCGACTTTGCGCACCCGCGCCAGCGTTTCGCGCAACGCCTCGACGCTTTTTTGGTGCGAAAGATTGATGCGCACCACGTTGAGTCCCGCGCGGATCATGCCGCGGAGGACTTCTTCCTTGTCACTCGCCGGCCCGAGCGTGGCGACGATCTTGGTGCGTTTGGCGAAGGCGGGGCGAGGTGGGAGCGGGTTGGTGGGCATGGCGATAGAATTTTATATGCGTGCGCTTCTTTCCTCTTGTCATCCTGAGCGGAGCGAGGCACGAGCGCAGTCGAAGGCCCTCTGACTGAGAGATACTTGATGCTGGATGCTAGATGTCAGCAATCCAGCATCCAGCAATCAGCAAGAGGTTCCTCGACAAGCTCAGGATGACAAAGGACGAAACGTCTTCCGCGTTTCGTTATCCCGGCAAACTGGTGAGCATCTGCGCGTTTGTCGGGAATTTTTTCATGATGCTCAGCAATCGCTCGATGGCTTCGATCGGCTTGTGCCCGGCGAGGCCGCGGCGGATGACGTTGATTTTGTGCAGCTCCCACTCCTGGAGCAGCAACTCTTCGCGGCGGGTGCCGGAGAGAAAAATATCGACCGCGGGATAGACGCGCATGTCGCTGATCTTGCGGTCGAGCACCAGCTCCATGTTGCCGGTGCCCTTGAACTCCTGGAAGATCACCTCGTCCATTTTCGAGCCGGTCTCGATGAGCGCGGTCGCCATAATGGTGAGGCTGCCGGCCTCTTCGGTGTTGCGCGCGGCGGCGAAGATTTTGCGCGGGATTTCCATCGCGCGCACGTCGAGTCCGCCGCTGCCGGTGCGACCGCTGTTGCTCATCGCGTTGTTGAACGCGCGCGCGGTGCGCGTGATCGAGTCGAGCAGGATGAAGACGTCTTTCCCCGCTTCGACCAAACGCTTCGCGCGGTCGATCGCCAGCGTGGCGATGCGGGTGTGACTTTTCAAATCGCTGTCGTTCGAGCTGGCCATGATTTCCGCCTGCGGCACGGCGCGACGAATTTCCGTCACTTCTTCGGGTCGTTCATCGACGAGCAGGATAATGAGCTTCATCTCGGGATGATTTTTCACCACCGCCTCGCCGATGTGCTGGAGCAACGTCGTCTTGCCCGTGCGCGGCGGCGCGACGATCAGGCCGCGCTGGCCTTTGCCGACCGGCGTCATGAGGTCCATGACGCGCGTGGTGTAACGCTCCGGCACGGTTTCGAGCTTGATGCGTTTGCGTGGATTGATCGTCGTCAGCTCGTCGAAGTTCGGCAGGTCGCGGAATTTTTCCGGGTCCTCGCCGTTGATCTCGGTGAGCCGGAAAAGCTGCGGCCCGCGCGAGCTGCGCCGGATTTCGCCCTTGATGAAAATGCCGTCGCGCAAGTTGTAGCGCCGGCAGACTTCGGGCGTGACAAACGTGTCGTTCGGCGTCTGCACAAACGTGCGTTTCGCCTCGCGCAAAAATCCGAACCCCTTGCCGGAAACCTCGACGATGCCTTCGGCAAACTGCGGCTCCGCCGGCCGGATCACACCGCCACCGCCGCCGCCGCCGCCACCGCCAAAGCCGCCGCTTTCGTTGCCGCGCGGCTGCCCGCCGCCTCCTCCTTGAGGGTATTGCCCTTGGTTGGGCCGGTAGGGTTGTGAGTGACGGCCATGTTGCTGTCCGCCGCCCCGCCGGTCGTCGCCGCGACCGCCGCCACCATTCTCAAACGGCCGGCGATACGGTGATCCACCTGGGTCGCGCGACTGGTCGCCGCGCGGTGGCGCAGACTCCGTCGATGAAGCGATCTCCGGGCGATCCGGCGACGAGGAACCGGGCGCGCCGTCGCCCGCGCCCGCTTCCGGCGCGCGCTCAGGGATCGGGCGTAACGAGGAGGGTGGAGTGGG
>CAXTRS010000223.1:6894-8410 GCA_964246635.1 uncultured Chthoniobacterales bacterium
CGGTCTTTTCCTCCAATGCCTGGACCGCTGCCGGCGCGATGACGCGCGTTTCCACCTGCTCTTGCGGATCCGCCGGCGCAGCAGCCTCGCCGTGCGGCGTCGCCTCGACCACGGATGAATCACCACTCCGCAGCTGCGCGTCATCATCGCCAGTTCCCGAAGCCGATTCCGCTTCAGGCGAATTCGAAGAAATGGCCGTTGCGGTCGCCGCGGAATCCTCGCCGTTTTTCGCCGCGCGCTTGCGTGACGCTGGCGCCTTGGCGGCGCCGGCCGGGGTGGTTTTGCTGCCGCGCGCACGCGCCGGCGACGACGCGCCCTTGCGGCTGCGCGCCGCCGGCTTTTTCGCGGTCTCGCCGTTGTCGGCGCCGGCCGTTTCGACGTCGTTCGTAGGATCGCCGGCGGACGACGCGCCCGCGGATTTCACGGGCTGTGGCTCGGATGGATTTTCGTTGGATTCGGCCATGATTAGGGTGGGAGTTCAGCCGGCCGCCGCTGCGGCGGCAGAGGCTGAGACTGCGTTGAGTTGGAAAAGAAAACTGAGAAGGTTCATCCCTGCGGCTTCGGGCGGGAAAAGGGCGAAGGAGAAGTAGGGGGGCGCGTCCACTCAGGCACCGTGCAGCCTGGCGAGGATTTCCTCGGGGATGTCGAAATTGGAATACACGTTCTGGATGTCGTCGTGATCTTCGAGCGTTTCGTAAAGCCGCAGGACTTGCGCGGCGACGGCCTCGTCCTGCACCGCGACAGTGGTGTCGGGGATGAACGTCAGCTTTTGCGACTCCGGCGCGATGCCGCCACTCTTGAGCGCCTCGCTCACCGCGTAAAAACGGTCCTGCGGCGAGGTGAGCACGAAATACCCATCCTCGGGCTGGAGGTCTTCGGCGCCGGCATCGAGCGTGAGTTCCAAAATGCGATCTTCGTCCGCGGCGTCGCGCGGGATGAGGAACTGCCCTTTTTTGTGAAACATGTAAGAGACCGCCCCGCTGGCCGCGAGGCTGCCATGGCCTTTGGAAAAAATGGAGCGCAGATCGGCGGCCGTGCGGTTTTTGTTGTCCGTCGCGGCTTCCACGATCATCGCCACGCCGCCGGGCGCGTAACCCTCATACGTCGCTTCTTCGATGTGCGCGCCTTCGAGTTCGCCGGTCCCTTTTTTGATCGCCCGCTCGATGTTGTCCTTCGGCATGTTGCCGGCCTTGGCGGCTTCGATGGCCGAGCGCAGACGCACGTTGCCGCCGGGATCGCCGCCGCCCATGCGCGCGGCGATGGTGATTTCCTTGACCATCTTGGAAAACATCGCGCCGCGCTTGACGTCGAGCGGACCTTTGATGCGCTTGACTTTAGACCACTTGGAATGACCCGCCATAGGGAGGGGAAAACGAACCGACTAAAAACAAACCGAACGAAACGAAAGAAGAACGGATGGAATCCGACTGCTGGGAACTGCGCAGAAATTGTCGCGGCCCGGCTGGGAAAATTGCCCTGCCCCGAGAGAAGAAGCGACCGCCGGAAAACGTTTTTG
>CAXTRS010000224.1:0-5249 GCA_964246635.1 uncultured Chthoniobacterales bacterium
CCCCACCTCCGTCTGCACCTCCTTCTGGCGCGCAAACCTGAGGATGCGCGTCGCAAGCCTGCCGTTCTACCATTTGAGAAATTCTCAAACTTAAGAAATCGTGCTGGCGATTTGGGTTTCCTGCCAACCGCGCACGCTTTCGATCAGTTCGCGCACGCGCGCCGGGTCTTTGCGGCGCGGGTCTCCTGCGATTTCGACGCCGCTGGCCACGTCCACTGCAAACAGCGGGCGCACTTGGTGCAAGGCCTCGCGGATGTTACCCGGCGCCAGCCCGCCCGAGAGCATGACATGAAGCTCCGGGTGATCCTTCGCGAAGTCCGCGGCCAGCGACCAATCGAAACGCTTCCCCGTGCCGCCGTAAGCGCCGGGATGAAACGCGTCGAGGAGGATTTCCGTCGTGCCGTAGCGCTCCGGCGCCGCCAGCGTGGAGGCGCCGCGCACACGCAAGGCTTTCACAAACGGGACGCCGGCCGCGTGCAGTTCCGCGCAAAGGGCCGCGTCTTCGTCGCCGTGCAACTGGAGCGCATCGACCAGGCCCGCCTCGTAGATTTCCCGGCCCAGCGCGGTTTGGTTGACCACGACGCCGAGCTTGCGCACGCCTGCCGCTGCCAGCGACAACTCGCGCAACCACCCGCGCGCCTCGCGCCACTCCACGCACCGCGCCGAGCCAGGGTAGAAGTTGAACCCCAGCATGTCGGCGCCGAGCGCGACCGCCAATTTCGCGTCCGCCGGATTCGTGATGCCGCAGATTTTCACCTGCACCCGGCCAGGCTGGCCGGCGGCTGCCGTGGCCGGTGACGACGAGTCCACGACGACGATTACGACACCTCGGGTCGGCGCAGAATTTTGCCGTTCGGCGCGCTGGCCGGAATGGCGGCTTCGACACGGGCGGCGAGGCGTTCGAGAGCGAAGGGTTTCGGCAACAACCCGCGCACGCCCGGCTCGGTGAGCAGCGCCCGCGCGCGCGCTTGCTCGCCGTGGCCGGACATCAAAATGAGCGGTGGCAGAAAGAGCGGCGGATCGACGACGCCATAGACTTTGCCGACGAGGTTGTAGAGCAGCGCGCCGTCGATCATCGGCATCTGGAAATCGAAAACGAACAGATCGTAGTGCTTTTTCAACGCCAGCTCGAAGGCGTATTCCGGGCTGGGCGTGGTATCGACGTTGCAGAGGAAAAACGCCGCCAGCGACTCGCGCACCAGCCGCAGAATGGCCACGTCGTCGTCCACGACGAGGATCAATTTTTCCAACGGCAGAGCGTCCTCTTCCATAAAACAAACCAACCGCGTGCGTTGTTGGCCGACCGCCGCCGGTTGCGTCGGTGGGCGCAGGCTCGTATTTTCGGCCGCCTCGCTTCGCCTCGCCACCGCTCGCTGCTGGGCGCTTCCTTTATCTGGAGGGACCCGGCGAGTCAACTATCCGACCGATCAATTCCTCGCTGCCATGCCATCGCCGCCCATCTACCCGCAACTCGCCGCCGCGCTGCGGCATCGCCTCGAGGTCATCACCGACCGCGCCGCGCGCGAGCGCGACCCCGCCGCGCACCTGCGCGCCTTGCAAGCGGCCTCGGAGCGGATCACGGAGTTGGGAGCGCAGTTGCCAGCCGCCAGCCTGGACCCGCAGTTGGCGCATTTCCTCACGCGTTGCAGCTACGACAAGGCGCTCGCCTGGCTGGAGGAACACCTCGCTTCCCGCGCCTGACGCCTCGCTCGCCGGCAAAAGAAAAAAGGCGACGCCGCTCGCGCGGACGTCGCCTTTTTCAAATCGATCGCGCGGTCGCGAAGATCAGCGCGAATACAACTCGACGATGAGTTGCTCGTTGACGATCGGCGCGATCTCCTCGCGCGACGGGATGCGCGCGACCTGGCCGCTAAAGGCGTCCCGATTCAAGGTCAGCCACACCGGCACTTGGTGGATTTGCGTCAACTCGAGGAAGCGGCTCGCAAGTTGGCGGCTCTTCGGATTGTCGCGCACCGTCACGGTGTCGCCGGGCTTCACGTTGTAGGAGGAGATGTTCACCTTGCGGTTATTGACCGCGACGTGCCCATGCGAAACGAGCTGCCGCGCGCCGCGGCGGGTGTTCGCGAAGCCGAGGCGATAAACGACGTTGTCGAGCCGGGTCTCCAGCAATTGGAGCAAGGTCTCGCCGGTGACGCCGCGCCTCGCGAGCGCGGTCTGGAAGTAACGCCGGAACTGTCGCTCGAGCAGGCCGTATTGATAACGCAGCTTCTGCTTTTCACCGAGCGCAATGGCGTATTCGCTCTGCTTGCGGCGCGAGCCTTTCGGTCCGTGCATGCCGGGCGGATAATTTTTGCGCTCCAGCGCCTTCGAGGGTCCGAACAGCGGAACGCCATAGCGGCGGGCCACCTTGGTTTTGGGTCCAGTAAAACGTGCCATGAGATGATTGGAAAAATAGGGTAACTCGAACTCCTCAAACGCGGCGCTGCTTCGGCGGACGGCAGCCGTTATGCGGCACTGGCGTCACGTCGCGAATGATCGTCACATCCAGCCCGATGGCCTGTAGCGCGCGCACCGCCGATTCGCGACCCGCGCCGGGACCTTTCACGCGCACTTCGACTTCCTTCAGCCCGTGGCCCATCGCTTGGCGGCAGGCGTCCTGCGCCGCCATCTGCGCCGCGTAGGCCGTGCTCTTGCGCGAGCCTTTGAAGCCGACCTTGCCCGCGCTCGACCAGCCGATCGTGTTGCCGCTCATGTCGGTGATCGTTACCGACGTGTTGTTGAACGTGCTCGTGATGTGAACGATGCCGACGATGACATTCTTCGCGCCCTTGGCCTTGACGATCTTCGGCCGTTCGATGTCGTTCGGATCGAGCGAGAGATTTTCCTTCGGCGGCTCCGCAGTCGCGGTGCCAGCGGCGGGTGCGGCGCCGTCCTTCTTCGCGGCGGTCTTGCCCGCGCCGCGGGGAGCTTTCGGCTTGGCCGGGGCAGCGGCTGCATCAGCAGCAGGCGCGGGCGCGACCGCGGCAGTCGCTTCGGGGGCGGGGGTGCCCTCGGCGGCGGCAGCGGGTGCTGCTGGTGCGGCGGGCGTCGTTTCGGGATTTTCGTCGGCCATGATCGTTCTTCTTTTCTCGTGCTAAAATCGTTTACCCTCTTCGGGATTACACCTTGCCGGCTTTCGCATCCTTGTTGCGCTGCACGCCGACCGTCTTGCGTGGGCCTTTGCGCGTGCGCGCGTTCGTGCTCGTGCGTTGCCCACGCACAGGCAACCCGCGGCGGTGGCGGATGCCGCGATAGCTGTTGATCGCCTGCAACCGCTTGAGGTTGCCCTGCAACTCGCGCCGCAGATCACCCTCGATGAGCAGCTTGCCGGCACTGATCGCGCTGACGATTTCGTTGAGCTGCGCCGGCGTCAGATCCTTCGCCCGAATGTTCGGGTCGATGCGGGACTGTTCGAGCACGCGCTTGGCCGTCGTCGGGCCAATGCCATAAATGTAGCGGAGCGAAGCTTCGATGCGCTTTTCGCCGGGGATATCAACACCAAGGAGTCGGGGCATATGGTTAATTAGAAAACTGGGAGAAGTTCGGATGGCGGAACGCTCGTAGTCACGGCAAATCCGCGACCGTTGATTCCGCAACCCAGGGTGAGATCAGCCTTGCCGCTGCTTGTGGCGCGGGTTTTTGCAGATCACGCGCACGACGTTCTTGCGCTTGACCACTTTGCAGGCTTCACAAAGTCGTTTGACAGAGGCACGCACTTTCATAGTTGGGTCAGAAAAATTCCGGTGAAAACCTACCGATGCCGGAACGTGATGCGCCCCTTGGTCAAATCGTAGGGAGACATCTCTAGCATAACTTTGTCACCTGGCAAGATGCGGATAAATCCCATGCGCATTTTCCCGGAAATGTGAGCGAGAATGTGCTGTCCGCCGGGCAGTGCGACGCGAAACATCATCGCGTTCGGCAGCGGCTCGACGACGCGGCCTTCTACCTCGAGAGCATTCTTTCCCGCCATGTCAGAATCTCCGGTTCGCCGGCGGTGACGAGCACGGTGTGCTCGAAGTGCGCCGAGGGTTTGTTGTCCGCCGTCACCGCGGTCCAGTTGTCGGCGAGGATTTTGATTTTCTCGGTGCCCATGTTGACCATCGGCTCGATGGCCAGCGTCATGCCGGCGCGCAATTTCGGGTTCGGGCCGGAGCGGTAATTCGGCACCTGCGGCTCTTCGTGCAATTTGCGCCCGACGCCGTGCCCGACCATCTCGCGCACCACGCTGAAGCCGTGGGCGGAAACATAATCGTCGATGGAGCCGCAAACGTCGTGCAGCCGGCGGCCTTCGCGCACGAGGGGGATCGCGTTTTCCAGCGCGTCCTCGGTGACTTGCAACAGCCGCGAAACCTCCGGCCCGATCGCGCCGACGGGCACAGTTTTGGCGGTGTCGCCGACCCACCCGTTTTTAAACACGCCGACATCGAGTTTCACGATGTCGCCGTATTGAATGCGCCGCACGCTGCCGATGCCGTGCACAACTTCTTCGTTCACCGAAATGCAGATATTACCCGGAAATTTTTTGTAACCCAAAAACGCGCTCGTGCAGCCGGCCGCACGGATGAACTCCGCTGCGGCACGGTCCACTTCGCCAGTGGAAATCCCCGGCCGCAGGAGCGCGGCGATTTGTTCGAGAACCTCGCTCGCCGCACGGCAGGCCTCGCGCATTTTCTCGATCTCACGCGGCGATTTGATCGGAATCTGCGTCATGGCGCCGTTTTCTCCGCTGTCGTCGCACTTTCGCCGAGCGCGCTCGTGATGCGTGCGAAAACTTCCGCCGCCGCGCCGTCCGCCTGGATCAGCCGCAGCAGATTGCGCCCGCGATAAAACTCGATCAGCGGCTCGGTCTTTTCCGCGTATTCGATCATGCGCCGCTCCAGGGTCGCCGGATCGTCGTCCTTGCGCCGCTCGAGCGTGCCGCTGCAGACCGGACACGCCGCCTTCGCGTCCTGCACCTGCCAGCCGAGCCGGAACGTGCGTCCGCAACGCTCGCAGATGAGCCGCAGTTTCACGCGGTCTCGAATCGTTTCGAGCCCGACTTCGAGAAACACCGCTGCCGTCAGCGGTGTCCCGCGTTTGTCCAACATGGCGTCGAGCGCGGTCGCCTGGCCGAGCGTGCGCGGCGTGCCGTCGAGGATGAAACCCTTGTCCGCGTTCGCATCCAGCCAAGCCGCGATGGATTGAATGACGACTTCATCCGGCACGAGTTGCCCCCGGCTGGAGTAGTCCAGGAACGCCTGGCCCAC
>CAXTRS010000224.1:5259-8365 GCA_964246635.1 uncultured Chthoniobacterales bacterium
GGCACGAGCTGCCCCAAACTGGTGTAACGGTCCGTCTCCAGCCCGAGCGGCGTGCCGAGATTGCTCTCGCGCCGCAGGATCTCGCCGGTCGAAGTGATCGGCAGCCCCCAGGCTTCCGCCATCATCTGCCCCTGCGTGCCCTTGCCGGAAGCCGGCGGGCCGAGGAGGACGAGGCGGTGGGTTTTCACGGAGGAAAAGGATCCACGAATTAACGCAGATTAACGCAGATTATTTTATCCGTTTGCTTCACAGCACCAACGGCGCGACTCGCAAGATCTTTCAAAACAAATCCGTGTTAATCTGCGTTAATTCGCGGATAAAAAACTCCTCAGCGATTCAGGAAAAACGCCAATCCGCCGATGAGCAACAACGCCACGCCAACCCAGACAAGCAGCATCACGCCCTGCTGACTCACCGTGCCCTGATTGATCGCGGCCAAACGGTCAAAGCGACCGCGGATGCGGCCCTTCCGCAGGAACCCATCGTAGTGTTGTTGGATGAGGTGCGTTTCCACCTGCCGCATCGTGTCGAGCATCACGCCGACGATGATGAGCAACCCCGTGCCGCCGAAAAATTGCGCGGTGATGTAAGGCACGTTCAAGCCACGTGCGAGAAGCTGCGGCAGGATGGCGATGACGGTCAGAAAAATCGCGCCGGCAAACGTCAGCCGCGTCATCGTGAAATCGAGGAATTCCGCCGTCGGCTTGCCCGGCCGGTAGCCGGCGATATAGCCGCCATTCTTTTTCAAATCGTCCGCGATCTGGTTCGGCTGGAACTGCGTGGCGACCCAGAAATAGCTGAAAAAGAAAATCATCCCGCCGTAGAGCGTGTAGTGCAGCCAGCCGTCGTTGAGCATTGAGCCGAGCTGCTGCGCCCAACTCGAATTCCTGAACAGCGCCGTGATGATCGTCGCAGGAAAGAGCAGAATCGCCTGCGCGAAAATGATCGGCATCACGCCGGCGTAATTCACCTTCAGCGGCAGCGCCTGCGTTTGCCCGCCATAGACTTTGCGGCCCACGACGCGCCGCGCGTATTGCACGCTGATCTTGCGCTGCGCCTGCGTCACCGCGATGACCGCGGCGATCACCAGCAACAGAAACGCGACCATCAACACGAGCACCGCCGGGCTCACGGCATTCTGCCCCTGCGCCGCCGCGCTGCTCGGCACAAACGTGCGCCACGCCTGCAACAACGCCGCCGGGAGTTGCGCGACGATGCCGATGGTGATGATGAGCGAGATGCCGTTGCCGATGCCGCGGTCCGTGATCTGATCGCCCAACCACATGAGCAACATCGTGCCCGCGGTCAGGCTAATGACGGTGATGATTTCAAAACCCAATCCAGGGTTCGCCACCAGCGGCGTGCCGAGCCGCGCGATGGTATCCGTGATGCCAACGAGAAGCTGGTTGTTCTCCGGCGTTTCAAACGTGCGCGCGAGCAGGTAGCCTTGGAACAAGCAGAGCAACACCGTCGCGTAGCGCGTGTATTGCATGATCTTCTGCCGCCCGCCGTCTTCGCGCGACATCTTGTTCAACGACGGGATCACCGCGGTGAGCAGTTGCAGCATGATCGACGCGCTGATGTAAGGCATGATGCTGAGCGAAAAAATCGCGCAGTTTTCCAGCGCGCCGCCGCTGAACAGATTGAACAACGCCGCCACCGTGCCGCCGGCTTTTTTGCTGACGTCGTTGATGAACCAGTCGTGCAGCACGTGCGCGTTGACGCCCGGCACCGTCAGCGCCGCGCCGACGCGCACCACGACGATGATGCCCAGTGTGAACAGGAGCCGCGCGCGCAGTTCCGGCACTTTCCAAGTGTTGGTGAAAGCGGAAATCATAGAGTTGTTTTCAGAAACCTGTTGAGACCATCACAGCGCCGGCGATCACACTGGCGCGCGCTTCCTTCGTTGTCATCCCGAGCGGAGTGTCACGGAGCCGAAGGCCCTCTGGCTGACAGTCTGGATGCCGGATGCTGGATTGCCGCCATCTAGCACCCAGCATCCAGCATCTTCTGTCAGGGAGAGGTTCTTCGACTGCGCTCGTGCCTCGCTCCGCTCAGGATGACAAAGGAAAAACGCTCGTGCCGGGATCGGACTAAGCTTTCGCAGCCGCCGTTTTGCCGCCGCGCTCGCGCAACGTCACGCTGCCGCCGGCGCCTTCGATGCGCGCGCGCGCGCCGGCGCTAACAAAATCCGCTTCAATCGCGAGCTTCTTCGACAACTCGCCGCGGCCGAGAATTTTCAGCCCGTCGAAATCGCCGCGCACCAACCCGGCCGCGCGCAGGCTCGCCTCGTTCACCGTCGCGCCTTCGTCGAGCGCGTTGAGATCGTCGAGGTTCACCACGGCGATCTTTTTCTTGAACGCCGCGTTGTTAAATCCGCGTTTGGGCAGCCGTCGAATGAGCGGCATCTGCCCGCCTTCGAAGCCGAGTCGGATGCTGCCGCCCGAGCGCGCCTTCTGGCCTTTGTGTCCCTTGCCGCTGGTCTTGCCGTGCCCGCTGCTCTCGCCGCAGCCGAGCCGCTTCACGCGGTGCCGCGCGCCGGGCCGGGGTTTCAAATCGTGCAATCGCATAAGCCTGTTTTCCTCTCGCTAAAAATTGTTAGACCGCCGCCGCTTCCGCGGTTTCCGGCGCCGCCGCGCTCGCTTCGCCACCGTTCTGCGGTGCGCTCTTCATCTTGATGCCGCGCACCTTGAAAACTTCCTCGCGCCGGCGCAACTGGCCCAGCGCGTCGAGTGTCGCTTTCACCACATTCGCGTGATTGCTCGAGCCGAGCGATTTGCCGAGCACATCTTTAATGCCTGCCGCTTCCACGACCGCGCGCACGCCGCCGCCCGCAATGATCCCGGTGCCCGGCGTCGCCGGCCGCAGCAGCACCTTGCCGCCGTCAAATTCGCCAAACACTTCGTGCGGAATCGTGTTCTCCTGGATGGCCACTTTCTTCATGGACTTCCGCGCCACCTCGCTGGCCTTGCGGATCGCTTCGCTCACCTCGTTGGCTTTGCCGAAACCGAACCCGACACGCCCGTCGTGGTCGCCCGCGACGATCAGCGCGCTGAACGAAAACCGCCGGCCGCCTTTCACGACTTTCGCGCAGCGATTGATGAAC
>CAXTRS010000225.1:0-8350 GCA_964246635.1 uncultured Chthoniobacterales bacterium
GCGCGCGCGGGCGCTCGCGCTGGCGGCGTTCATCACCCTCGCCGGGGCCGGCTTCGGCACGCTCGGGCTGCTCATCGACGAAGAAGCGAAAGACATCATGCTGCCGGCGCAGTTTGGTCATCTGGCCGGCAAGCCGAGCGAGCGGGTGAAGAAGGAAGAGACCCGCAAAGGCCGGCATCTCGCGGATGGCAAGGCGACGTTTTCGTCGTCGCTGATGGCCAACAACATCCGCGTCTCGATCACGACGATGTCGCTCGGCCTGACTTGGGGCGTGGGCACGCTGGTGATGCTGTTTTACAACGGCGTGATTCTCGGCGCGGTCGCGTGCGATTACGTGCGCGATGGGCAGGGCGTGTTTCTCGTCGGCTGGCTGTTGCCGCACGGCAGCGTGGAAATTCCGAGTATCGTGCTCGCGGGCCAGGCCGGGCTGGTGCTCGGCGGGGCGATCATCGGCTGGGGACGGCGCGAGCGCTTGCGCGAGCGGCTGCGCGCGGTGGCGCCGGACCTGGCGACGCTCATCGGCGGCGTGGCGCTGCTCCTGGTCTGGGCCGGATTGGTCGAGGCGTTTTTCTCGCAATACCACGAGCCGGTGCTGCCGTATGCGCTGAAGATCGGCTTCGGCGTCATCGAACTGGTCGGACTGGCGGCGTTTCTGGCCTTTGCCGGGCGTGAGGGCGCGGGCTTTTCGGCTTTCCGCGAATGAGGAGATTCCCCTACGCCGCACTCGCCGGTTCCCCGGGTTTTTTCTGTGAATAATTTCCACTTTTGTGACCTCCGCCCTCACAACGAAGGCTGATGCCCTGCGCATTTTTCTGCCGGAAGGCGTCACGTTCGCCTTGCCCCTGGCCGGGCCGGTGACGCGCTTTCTCGCCTGGCTGGTCGATGGGCTGGTCACGTCGCTGGTTTTCAAATTCGTCGATCTTTTTCTCCTCCCGTTGTTCATCGTGGACGCCGACTTCGGCATGGCGGTGCGGGTGGCTTTGTTTTTCGCGGTGCCGATCGCGTATGGCGCGTTCTTCGAGTGGCGCTGGCGCGGGCAGACGATCGGCAAGCGCATGCTGCGGCTGCGGGTCGTCGATGCCGGCGGATTGCGGCTGCGGTTTCACCAGGTTTTTCTGCGCAACCTCCTGCGCGCCGTCGATCAGTTGCCGATTTTTTATCTGCTCGGCGGGGCGTGTTGTTTGTTGAGCCGGCGCGCGCAACGGCTCGGCGATCTCGCGGCGGACACTGTGGTCGTGCGCACCGCGCCGGTCGTCGAGCCGGACCTCGCGCAACTCATGGCGGGCAAATACAATTCGCTGCGCGATCATCCCGCGCTGGCCGCGCGGCTGCGCCAGCGCATCTCGCCGGCGGAAGCGGGCGTGGCGTTGCAGGCGCTCCTGCGGCGCGAGACGCTGGATGCCCCGGCGCGAGTCAGTCTTTTCGCCGCGCTCGCCGCGCGCTTTCGCGCCGCCGCGCCGCTGCCGGAGGAACTCACCGATGGGCTGGCCGACGAGCAGTTCGTGCGCAACGTCGTCGATGTGCTTTTTCGGGCGCGCTGAGTGCTGGAAACAACGCAGTAGCAAGAATACCCCGAGCCAAGTTCCATGAAATGGATTTCCTTTCCCAGCTGCTGCCTCGCGTTGGGGATTTCTGCTGCCGCGTTGCAAGCCGCGGAGCCGCTGGCCGCCCGCTCCCCGGAGGCGCTGTTTCGTGCCGCGCTGGAATCAGGCTTTAGCACCGCGCCCGACTACGTCCTGGTCACCATCCGCAATGCCAACGACGGGTCGGCGCGTTTGGTTTGCATCGCAGAATCGTCTCTCGAAGGCGCTTTGCACCGTGAGCTTGATCTTGGCTACGATGCAGCCGGCCACCGCGAGGTGCAGCGCAGACTCCTCGCCAGCCAGGATCGCGTTTTCACGTTTTCCAAAGCTGCGGCGTTGGAAAACGTCGAACCCCGCTACACACCGGCGATTCTGGTGGAAGTGCGCGCGCGCATGGCGGCGTATTCCGACGAGCAACTTCGCGGTGATGAGTCGGGCGAATTATTGTCCCGCATTTACGCTCGGCAGGCTGAGTCGGACCACGACGCTTACCGCGACGCTGCCGCGCACGTGCTGTTGGAACGCGGCATCCTTTGCGGCGGCTCTAATTGTTACGGCAGTCTTCATGTGGTGGATCCCGAGCGCCGTGCCCGCGCGCGTGCGCTGGCTCGGGAAGAAATGGAGAAGAGCCATACCGAGAGCGCTGACGCCTGTCGCCGCCTCGCCGGCTACGAGGATCTCCTTGTCCATTTCAGGGTTGCCGATGCAACGGTGGGAAACGTCAACTCTCAACCGCGCTCGCTCTTCGTGAAGCTGCGCGCCCGGCAGCCTGAGGCAATCCTCGATGCCGTTTGGTGGTGGAACCCGCTGGACGAACACGGCCAGCCCCGCTTTTCCTGGCACGATTTTCTTCGCGCCTACGCGGAGGCCGAGCAGGCGGCGTTCAGGCATCCCTGGCTCAACGAGCAGAAGAAGACGCCCGGCCAGCCGCGCTCGGCGGAACTGCACCTGGTCGGAACATCGGGGTTGGGACTGGACGATTGGGAGCTGAAAAATTGCCTGCCGCCGGTGTGGCGGCACGCTGGCATGAAGGGTCGGCCAAGCCACTCTGTTTTGGTTCGTCGTGGTGATCTCGCCTGGGTCGAGCTTTGCTTCAGCGATCAAGACCCGCGGGCGCTCGTTCTTTCTACAGCGACAGGGAATATTTTCCCTTTCCAGCGCAGGAATACAACTGATCCTCCGCCGCAGACTGAGTTGGATCGTCTCGAGGCGAGCTGGCATCCGCGGGGCGAGGCTGGCACGCAGATGGCGCGCTACGCTTTGGTGGAAAGCGACGGCCGGGTGCGCATCGTGGAGTATGTCATCGAGGCAAACCAGCGGTAGCGTTGGCGACGCTTTCGATATCTGACCCAAATCTGTTACGTGCGACAGAGATGGGGAACCGTCTCGGTCAAAAGCATCCCCGTTCGCGTTCCTTTTAGAAATCTGCGTTAATCTGCGTTAATCTGCGGACACTTTCCCCTTCTCTTATGAACGACCCCCGCTATGACCAACTCGCCCGGCTGCTGACCGGCTTCTCGACCCAACTCAATGCCGGCGAGCGCGTGCTGCTCGACATGTTCGATGTTCCCGAGGACATGACCGTCGCGCTTATTCGTGCCGCGCGCGATCGCGGCGCGCTGCCGTTTGTAAACATCAACCAGAACCGGATCACCCGGGAGCTGCTCCGCGGCGCGGACGAAGGGCAATTCGACACGCTGGCCGATCTCGAGCTCGCCCGGATGCAGCGCATGGATGCCTACATCGCGATCCGCGGCAGCTTCAACATCACCGAGCTTTCCGACGTGCCACCGGACCGCATGAAGCTGGCAATGCAAAAGTTGAAACCGGTGATCGACCAGCGCGTGCGCAAGACGAAGTGGTGCGTGCTGCGCTGGCCCACGGCGGCGATGGCGCAGCAGGCCGGCATGAGCACGGAGGCGTTCGAGGATTTCTTTTTCAACGTCTGCACGCTCGACTATTCCAAGATGCAGCCCGGCATGGCGGCGTTGAAGGAGCGCATGGAGCGCACGGATGAAGTTCACATCACCGGGCCGGGCACCGACTTGCGGTTTTCGATCAAGGGCATCCCGTCGATCGCCTGCGGCGGCGCACACAACATCCCGGACGGCGAAGTTTTCACCTGCCCGGTGAAGAAGAGCGTGCAGGGACACGTCACGTTCAACGCGCCGACGATCTATCAAGGCATCGGTTTCGACGGTATCCGGCTGGAATTCAAAGACGGCAAGATCGTCGATGCCACCGGCAACCCGCAGGACAAGCTGAACTCGATCCTGGATTCCGACGAAGGCGCGCGTTACATCGGCGAGTTTTCGCTGGCGTTTAATCCGCACGTCTTGCAGCCGATGCGCGACATTTTGTTCGACGAAAAAATCAGCGGCTCGTTCCACTTCACGCCCGGCCAGGCGTATGAAGGCGCCGACAACGGCAACCGCTCGCAGGTGCATTGGGACATGGTCTGCATCCAGCGCCCGGATTACGGCGGCGGCGAGATTCGTTTCGACGGCGAGGTCATCCGCAAGGACGGCCTTTTCGTGCCGGAGGCTCTGCGCGGGCTGAACCCGGAGCGGCTGTTGTAATAGAACGTCCCTCCTTTGGGCCAACCATTCCTCTCAGCCCCGGCAGGGGCGTAAGAACTGTAGCCCACGGCGTGAGCCGTGGGTTTCGGTCGTAAAAATAACCAGCCCCGGCAGGGGCGTAAGAACAGCCGTGTGGATCAGCGCGCCGGCCATGCCATCCTTCTTACGCCCCTGCGGGGGCTGGGTCGCTTTTGTTCGCTCACCCCGGGCTTGCGCACGGGGCTAATTTCTGTCGCCCCTGCCGGGGCTGGAAGGGAGCGGCTGACTCAGGATTAAGACAGACAGCTAACCCAAATGAGGAACTGTTCTAGGCAAGCAGCGACGCCGAATGGCAAAAGACAGCAGGCCGGACGCGCACGGTGTGAGTATCCATTGCCGCGGTGTTCGCCTCACCGCCGCCGGTGCTGCTCGACGATGAGGCCGTCGCGCATCGTGTGGACGACATCGCAGGCTTCGGCGATCGCCGGGTTGTGCGTGACGAGCAGGAGCGCCTTGCGCTGTTCCTTCACCACACGGGTGAGCAGCGCGAAAATGCGGTTGGAATTCGCGGTGTCGAGGTTGCCGGTCGGTTCGTCGGCGAGGATGACTTCGGGATCGTTCGCCAGCGAGCGGGCGATGGCGACGCGCTGCTGTTCGCCGCCGGAAAGGTTGCGGCTGGGGCGGTCGAGTTTTTCGCCGAGGCCGACTTCGTCGAGCAAATAGGCGGCGCGTTCGCGCATCGCGCTTTCGTCCCAGCGGCCGAGCTGACGCATGGGGATGGAGACATTCTCCAGCGCGCTGAAATCCTGGAGCAGAAAGTGAAATTGAAAGACGAAGCCGAGCAGCGCGTTGCGTTGGGCGCTGACGTCATCGTCGGGCAAACCGGCGACGTTTTGGCCGCCGATGAATAGCTCTCCGTCGTCGGGTCGGTCGAGCAGCCCAAGAATGTAAAGCAGCGTCGATTTCCCGCAGCCCGAGGGGCCGACGACGGCATGGACTTCGCCAGGGTGCAGCTCGAGCGACACGCCGCGCAGGACGTGAACGCGGCTGTCCCCTTCGCCGAGGAATTTCTCGAGGTGGTTGCACTGCAAGCTGGGATGGATCATACGAAAAAAGCCTCACGCAAAGGCCGCGAAGGTCGCAAAGGTGCAGAAGAAAATGCGATGATTTTCTCCGTTTCTTTTCCCTTCCTTTGCGACCTTCGCGGCCTTTGCGTGAGGCATAACTCGGCTCACTGCCCGCTCCCGCGCAGGATCGCCACGGGCGCCAGATTCGCCGCGCGGCGGGCCGGGAAATAGCTGGCGACGAGCACGGCGACGAACGCAATGATCCAGGCGTAAATGTAGTGCCACCAGCTCCAGGCGACGATGAAGTGCTCGGTGTAAAAGAAGCCGGTGACTTTCACTTTGATGAGCGAGATTCCATACGTCATCAGCGCGCCGCAAATCGCGCCGAGCGTCGAGCCGAGCGTGGCGACGATGAGTCCCTGAAAGAGAAACATCGCGCTGATGTCGAAGCGCCGGTAACCCATCGAACGCAGGATCGCGATCTCGCGGATTTTATCGAGCACGGTCATCGTCAGCGTGTTGAAAATCAGCGCGCCGGCGACCACGATGAACAAGCTCACCGTGATGGCCGCGCTCAGCCGCAGCGTCGAAAAAATCGCGAGGTTGCCCTGCTCGCGTTCCTGCCAGGAGCGCGCGTTGTGACCGAAGAGCCGCTCGAAATGCGCCGCCAGCGCGGTGGCGCGCTCGGGATCGCGGAGTTTGAAAATGATCTTCGAGACGAGATACGGCTTTTTCAGCAGCGCCTGCGCGGCACGCAACGTCACGTAGCCGTAGCGCTCGTCGATGATGTTGTTGCCGCTGCGAAAAATGGCGCAGAGCGTGAAGACTTTCTGCTCGCCCGCACCCGCGCCGACGAGCGTGACGTTCGCGCCGACTTTGATCTGCAATTTATCCGCGAGCAGCTTGCCCAGCATGATGCCGGCGGGATGGTTGCGATACGCTTCGAGGCTGCCCGAGATGATCTGGTCGCGCAGGCTGGTGGTGCGCAGGTGCTGGCTCAAGTCGATGCCCTGCATGGTGACGACTTCGCTCTGGAAATCGCTGCGGATGCTCACGCTGCCCTGCACGATCGGCGCGCACGCGACAACGTTGGAAAACTGCCGCGCCACGCGCATGATTTCGTCGGCGTTGGTGATGCCTTCGTAATACTTGCGCCGCTGCTGGCCGCTGCTCTGCACGCCTTCCATTTCGCTGAACGAGGTGTAGCGCGATTGAAAGCGGTCGGTCATCACGATGGCGCCGCTGGTGCCCAGAATCGTCTTGATGAAATACTGCTGAAAGCCCTGGGTCTGCGCCTGCGTGCAAACGAAAAACGCGACGCCGAAAACGACGCCCATCAGGCTGAGCACGAGCGAACGCTTGCGACTCGTGGTGAAGCGCAGGCCGATGTAGAGCGCAGCGGAACGCATGGAGAAAATTATTTAGCCGCGGATGGGCGCGGATGAAACGCGGATGAGGAGAAAAGCAGAGAGTTTCCGTCTTCAGAAAATCCGCGTTTCATCCGCGCCCATCCGCGGCTTCTTTCTTTATTTTTTATCCGCGAGTTTCGTGGAATCGACGCTCACCGTGCGCACCCGCTGGCCGGCGGCGAAGAGGTCCTGGTCGGTGACGATCACCGCGTCGCCTTCTTTCAAGCCGCCCTGGATTTCGACGGTCTGCGGATTTTTGTAGCCGATTTTCACGGTGCGCGGCTTGACGACTTCGTCCTCGACGATCCAGACGCGGTCGCCGCTTTTGTCCGGATCGCGCATGGCGCGCGCGGGCATGATGAGCGAATTCTCGCGCTTGCCGATGAGGATGTTCATCTCACCCGTCAGGCCGGCGCGCAGGTTGTCCACTTTCTGGTCCAGGTTGAGGACGACGGTGTAGCGCGAGTTCGACGTGTCGCCGCTCGGCAGCACGGATTGCAGGGTCGCCACGAATTCGGTGCCGCCGTAGGCGTAGAGCTTGAGGGTCGCCTTCATGCCTTCGCGCAAATCGCCGACGTCTTCTTCGTTCACTTGCCCGGAAACGTAGAGTTCCTTCGCGGCGACGGTGAAGAGCGTGTTGTTTTGAAATACCAGCTCGTGGTTGATCGGCGGCGCGGCGACGAGATACCCGTCGATGGGGCTGCGGATCTCCGCGCGCTTGAGGATGTCCTGCGGCGCTTTGACGTTGAGCGCGGCCTGGTCCACCTGGCGCTGGAGTTCGGTCTTTTCATTTTCCACGGTGAGCCGCAACTGGGTCACCGTGTTGCGCGCCGCGGTGCGCTCGGCTTCCGGCACCGTGGGGCCGGCGCGTTCGAGGCGGCTGACCCGGTCTTCGGCGCTGCGCAGGCTTTCCACCGAACCCGGCCCCTGCTTTTGGCGGGCTTGCGCGGCGGCTTGTTCGTTGAGCGCGAGGTTGAGCTGGCGCTGCGTGGCGTCGTCGCGGATGGAGCCGAGGAGTTGCCCTTGTTTGACAGCGAAACCGTTGCCCGTCGGACCGCCGAAAATGCCGTCGGCAAGGTCGATGTAGCCGGTGTTTTCGGCCTTGAGGTTTTGCTGCATCAGGTAGTCGATCTTCACAGTGCCATAGACCGCGGAGATCGCGGTGCCGCGGTGCGCGCGCGCCACTTCAGCGACGGGTCGGTTGATCCAGGAATAGAGGAGCACGCCGCCGATCGCGAGGGCGACGAGCACGATGAGGAGCAGAAGCCGCCGGTTGCCGGAGCCGCGGGTGGGGCGGTCGGAAGAGGCGAGGCGAGAGCCGCCGGGCGGCGTGGCAGGCATGGTCGGATTTTTGGCGCCCGCGGCCGGAGCGTTGGCGCGCGCTTGGGAAGAAGCGGGAGATGATGGAGGTGTGGCCGTCTTCATCGTGGCGTTTCGTCGTGGCTGGGAACTTACACCAAAACGCGAGGTTGCGCGCGGTTCTCTGTAGCGGCGGTCTGTGACCGCCTCGGAAAGGTATCCGATGAAATGGGCGGTCACAGACCGCCGCTACAGGGCGCTCATTTCGCCGCGGGCGTCTCGCGCACGAAACGCAAATAACCGCCGGTCAACCGGTCGTATTCCGCGCGGACGGTCTGCTGGGCGAGCGCGGCGGCGAGCAGGCCGGCGCGATTGCCGAGCAGGTCGTTTTGGGCAAAAAGAAAATCGGTTTGCGTGGCTGTGCCGCCGGCGAC
>CAXTRS010000226.1:0-1590 GCA_964246635.1 uncultured Chthoniobacterales bacterium
GCCCCCCGCTGCGCCCGCCTCGGCGTATTCCCGCAAGAACCCGTTTCCGGCCAAGCTCGTCACCAACCGGCGACTTTCCGCCGAAGGCTCCGGCAAGGAAATCCGGCATTACGAAATCGACCTCACCGGCTCCGGGCTGACCTACGAGGTCGGCGACGCCCTCGGCATTTACGCCTCGAACTGCCCCGACTTGGTGCAGGAGATTCTCACCGCGATGGGCGCGAGCGGCGACGAGATGGTCAACGGCGCCGCCGGCAGCCCGGTGCCGTTGCGCCAGGCGTTGCTGAACGACTACATCGTCACGCAGCCGTCGAAGGAATTTATCGCCGCGCTCGCCGCGCGCATCGAAGGCACTGCGGTCGTGAAAGAGCTGCTCGCCGATCCGCTGCGCAAGGACGATCTCCAGAAATATCTTTGGGGTATGGAGCTGATCGATTTCCTGCTCATGCACCCGTCGATCAAGTTCACGCCCGACGAACTGGTCGGCACGCTGCGCAAACTTCAGCCGCGGCTGTATTCCATCTCGTCGAGTCTCAAGGCGCACCCGAATCAGGTTCACCTCACCATCGCCACCGTGCGCTACGAAAGCCACGGCCGGCAGCGCAAAGGCGTTGCCTCGGCCTTTCTCGCCGACCGCTGCGGCCAGCCCGATTCCAAGGTGCCGTTGTTCTTCCATAGCGCGAAGCATTTCCGGCTGCCCGAAGACCCGAAGACACCGGTCATCATGGTCGGCCCCGGCACCGGCATCGCACCGTTCCGCGCGTATTTGCAGGAACGCAAAGCGGGCGGCGGCGGCGGCAAGAACTGGCTCTTCTTCGGCGACCAGCGCGAGACGCTCGACTACCTCTATCGCGACGAACTCGAAGGGTCATTGAAAGACGGCAGCCTCACGCACCTCGACACCGCATGGTCGCGCGATCAGGAAAAGAAAGTTTATGTCCAGCACCGTATGGAAGAGAAGGCGGAGGAGCTTTGGAAATGGCTCGAAGAAGGCGCGCACTTCTTCGTCTGCGGCGACGCCGCGCGCATGGCGAAGGACGTCGATGCCGCGCTGAACAAAGTCGTCGAAAAAGCCGGCGGCAAAACGACGGCGCAAGCCGCCGAATACGTCGAGAGCCTCAAGAAAGCGAAGCGCTACAAGCGCGACGTGTATTGAGAAGGCAGGGTGACGAGTGACGAGTGACGAGTGACACAGCCAAGATGGCATCGTCTTGCGCATGCGCATTCTTACTGCCGGAATGACTGTTGTGTATGACAAGCGTTCGGTGCGTTCCACTCGTCACTCGTCACTTCCTTTCCCGCTCCCATAGCTTAACTGATAAAGCATCGGTCTTCTAAACCGAGGAGTGTTGGTTCGATTCCAACTGGGAGCGCTGAGCGCGGCGCGAGATTTTTTCTCTCCCTGCCAACGGGCGGCCGATTCGTATTTCATGCACCTCCGTCGTTGTCGTCGTTCCTCCCGATTCCGTCTCGTCGCCGTTGTTGTTGCCGGCGCCGCGGTTTCTGCCTTGGCGCTTTCTCCTCCCCGCGCCTTCGCTCAAACCGCCGCGGCCGCCCCCGCCGACGGCGTCGCGGCGGGGACGTCATAGC
>CAXTRS010000226.1:1600-8340 GCA_964246635.1 uncultured Chthoniobacterales bacterium
CGGCCGCCGCCGCCGCAGCGGCGAAAAAGCGCGCCGCCGCGTCTTCGACTCCAAAAACGCCGCCGCCGCCCGGCAAAGGCAAACCGACGACCGCCGCCAACTCCGCTGCGTCCAAGCCAGCGCCGCCGGCCGCAACCATCGCAACAAACTCCGGCGCGCCCTCCGACATTACCCGCGCCCGGGAAGCCCAGATCGCGGAACTCATCAGCGACCCGCCGCCGCCGATTGCGCCGCCAGCCGCGCCCGCCGCCGCCGCGAGCAGCAGAGAAGGCGGCAACAAAGCAGCCGCGGGCAATCCCAACGCACCCGTGGTCGTGGTGGCCTCCAAGTCCGAGCTGAGTCCGCTCGACCAACTCGATTTGGAAGCCCTCGAGCTCTTTTCCCGCTGGCTCACTACCGACACCAACGGGGCCGCCGCCGCCGCCGCCCCACCGAGAGCGGCGGACCTCGATGCCTTCATGACCCGCTCGCGAGCCTTCCTGAAACGCCGCCCCGACGAGATGCGCCCCTGGCTGATGCGCGCCCGTCTCGCCTTGCGCAACGGCCGGGTCGCCGAAGGCATGGAAGCGGCGGAAAACCTCAAGCGCCTGGGCGCCGTCGCCAGCCCCGACGACCGGACCCACCGCATGATGCTCGCCCTCAATCTCAAAGGCTGGCTCCAGAGCGACGCGCCGCTCAGCCCCGACCTGGGCCGCACCCTCGCCGCCGCCGAACTGGGCGACTCCGAGGCGCAAGGCTCCTTGGGCCGCATGTTCGAGCTCGGCAGCGGCGTCCCGAAAAATCCGGCCGAAGCCCTGCGCTGGCGCCTGCGCGCCGCCGACTCCGGCGACGCCGAGAGCCAGCTCAGCCTCGCCGCGCTCTATCGCAACGGCGGCGGTGGCGTGCCCCAAGACGACACCCAAGCCGTCGTCTGGTATCGCAAGGCCGCGCGCCAGGGCAACGTCGCCGCGCAGGATATGTTGCGAAAACGCGACCTGACTTGGTGAAGGAAGAGACTCGCCGCTATGAAAATCGCATTCGTTACTGCCACAGTTGTTGCCGCCGCGGCGGTCGCGTTGCTTCTCGCCACATCGGGTTGCACGCAGACCGCGCTTCAACGCGAGCAGTGTCGCTACTGGAACACCGTCACCGACCGCCTCGACTTCAACCGCGGCACGCCCCGGCGGCAAGTTGTCGAGGTGCGCACACGCACGACGGAGATTCGCCGGACGGCCACCGACAAATAGAGAATCTGATCGACGTGTTGGAAGGCGGAGAATCGATGAAAGATTTTCTGGTGGTTTTCCTCGGTCAAACAAGAGTAAGTTCAGACTACCGCAGCCACTCGCTCCTGGATTGCAAACTTCACCGGCCCGCCCCGCGTTTGCCCCTCGTCGATCGCGTCCACCGCGAGCTGACTGACGCCGCCTCCCCGAGCCGATGAGTGCGCACCTTCCTGCCATTGCCGAAGTGGTGCGCGAGCGGCGGCTGGTGGTATTTTGTGGAGCCGGCGTTTCGATGCTGGCTCCGAGTCATTCACCTTCCTGGTGGGAGATCTACGTCTCGGCAGCCCAGGCGCTGGCCGAGCGTTTAATCGAAGCATTTCCAGAGATCGCTCCCGACCTTCGGGTTGACGAACTGCTTGCGCCGATGACCACGCAGCAGTTGGCAGATCTCGTCTTCTCCCGCTTCGCTGGTCCGACCTTCTCTGAGCTGCTCAAGGTGGTCGATATCGCCGACGCCAACGAAAATCACCGTGCTCTCGCGACACTGGCCAAAATCGGCGGATTGAGGGCGGCGATTACAACGAACTTCGATACCCTGATCGAACGCGCCGCCGCCGTCCGGGGGGTGCGCTTCGCCATCGCGGCTCCTGGCATCCCGGCGCTTCGGCAACCTGGCGATCATGCGGTGCTGGTCAAACTCCACGGATCAACTGTGGAGCCGTCGAGCATGATCGAGACGACTTCGCAGAAAGCGCGCGATATCAGCCCAACCTTGCGCGCGGCCTGGCTGCCGGCCCTGGCAGGCGCAGACCTGCTGGTCGTGGGTTACTCCGGTGCCGACCTCAACTTCGGGGCTGCGAGAGCGTTCTTTGCGGATGTCCTTGCTGCCGGTAGTCGCATCTGGTGGCTTTGTTTTCCCGGCTCTCAGCCGACTCTCACCCCGGCGGTTGCCGCCCGGACCACCTTGGTTGAAGGGCGCCTGCCGGATTTGCTGCGGGAACTGCTGACAGCTTTGGGCGAGACCGACTACGCGACGCCGGTGACCGGGCGCGACGCCAAAGCGGCTCTTTCCGCCGCGATGCGGACTTGGTCGCTGGAGCTTCACATCGGTGCCTGGGCCGCAGCGTCATTTTATCTCTCCCTCTGCCGGCGCTCCGCGGCAAACCAGACGGCCGGCACTCTCCTGGCTGCATTGCTCCAGATCGCGAGAAAGCAACTGCCCCGTTTCGAACCGGGATCGGCCCTGGATATCCAAGACCTCACCGTGGCGGGATTCCTCGACGGCGCGGGCATGCACCTGCTCGAACACAAGGAGGCGGCGGGCGCCGCGGCGCTGCTGCGGGCGAGCGTCAACATTTACAACGCGGTGGACACTCTGCTGGGCGGCGCGCAAGACGATCGCTCCTACGCCGAGCGGCACATGAACCTCTCGTCGAGCTGGAACAACTACGCCCAGGCGTGCCTGCTTTCTGGTGAGACTGCCACGGCGTTCCAGGCATTTCTGAAAGCTCTCGAGCACGCCTACCTAGCGGGCAAAGTCGATAGTTTCCTGATCTCGCTCGACAACTTGCTGCACTACGGCTTCGCGCTGCGGCTCGTCCGCCGCAGCCTGCGCATCGCGCAAAGTGCGGTCGCTTTGGCCGACCGGGTCGGCGCCGTCCAGTCGTCGATCAGCCTGCGGCTGTTCCTGGCCCTCTATGCCTGCGATCGCAGCGAGATCTGGCAGGCTGCCCGCTTGCTGGAGGAAGCGCACCGCCGAGCGGCCGCCATCGGCAGCCAGGAATTGCAAAACGTCGCCGAAATCCAGCTTGGCGAATGCGCCATCCGTTCCGGCCGGGTCGCGGAAGGGTTGGCAAGGATCGGGGCCGTGGTCTCCAGTCGGCCGGGGACGGTATTTCTCTTTCGCACGGTAGAAGAGACCCGCCGCTATCTCAAGACGCTCGGAAGCGAACAGCCGGTGCCGTTCCAGATTCGGCTCGAGCCAAACCAAGTGCCGGCATTGGCGGCGAAGATCGAAGCGGAACGGGCGGCAGCCCGGCAGAACCAAGCCCTGCCGTGGGGGGGCGCCCACTGTGCGATTTCAGAATCGTCGCATCTCGGTCCCCGAGATGGCGCTGCGATGGTGCGGATCGGTTGCTTGGAATTTGAAGGGAATGCCGATGGCGCAACCGAAGAAGGACTCAAACTTGCCGAATATCTGGTCTCGGCCGAGTTGACCGTGGACGCCGCCTGGGCGGCGCAGAATCTTCTCGCCCGTCCTGGCCTTCCCGTTTTGCGCCAGGGGCGCGCCCTGGCCGTGCTTGCGCATTGCGCCGCCGCCGCCGGGCAAATCGACGAAGCGCGCCAGCATCTGAAAAACGCGGAGTCCTGCTTTGCCGCCACCAGCGTGCCGTTGCCTGGGAGACTTGCCGAGGTCGGCCTGTGGCTGGCGGTGCAGGTGGAAGACGCCGCGGCTGCCCTCCCCTGGGCTGAACGCCTGGCGGACGACCTCTCTACCCAGCCGCAAGGCTTGAATGCCCTGGTGACTCTGGTGGCGCAAATCGAGTCATGGGGGCCGAGTATGCAATCGGTAGTCTCAGTTCTGCGCGAAAGGCTGGCGCGGGCGGGGCTCGAGGTGCCGGCGAGCACCCAGCCGCATCCGTCCGCGAAGTTTCGCCGCTTCCCGGGAGTCACAGCCTCGACCGAGCCTGGCAACGAAGCGGCACGCCAGGCGATCGCGCGAGCGCAGCAGGCGCTGGCCGCGGAGAACCCCCAGAAAGCACTCGCCTGCCTCGATGAGCTGGCGAAGCTCGGCAAGCTTCCCGAGCATCAGGCCGGCCCGGCAATCGAGTTGCAAGCCTACGCCATGGCGGCAATGCATCCGCCGGAGAAAGTCGAAGCCTTCGCTCTTGTCCAGCGTCGGCGACTGTTAGGATCGCTGGCGTTCGGCACACTGGCGCACCTCGAACTGGCCCTCGTGCGGCTCGATCTCCTTGCCGAGAGGTATCCCATGGCAAGAGAACGGCTGCGGCAGCGCGGGTGGATTGGGGAGCTGTCGGAGGAGGCGATTCCGCGGGCCAGACTGCGCGCCTGGGAGGCGCTCATGGCCGAGCTCGCAGGCGGGCAGGGAGGTGAAGACGAACGCAGTCGGGAATCCCGCGAAATGGCGCGATACTTTGGTGTCCCCGAAGCGGACCTGGAGACCGCTGGCGACGTCCAGCCAGCGTCCGATCCCCAACCGGATTTTGTCGCCGAGCGGGTGCGCTCGCTCGCCACGGTCTTCGCTTCCAACGCCGCTGAGGAGGAAGTGGACCGCGCGTTGGCCGAGACGGTGCATCAGCTCCGGAAAGCCCGGCGGCTGCGGAGAGATACCCTGGCGCGTCTGCGGGGTGACCGCGCAAACTGCGCCTTGCGCAGGCAGCGATTCAAAGAGGCCGAGCGAGGCTATCTCCAAGTAGAACGATCCTTTCGCGCCTTGGGGCTGTTGCCCGACGCGCTGCAGGCGATGGCAGGCCGGGCGCGTGCCTTGAGCCGCTCCGGCGAGCACGCTGCCGCCGTCCAGGTCTTCGAGCGCGCGATCCAGGAGTCGCCGGCAGGGACGGGGCGCGCCAACCTCCTGCTGGGTCTTGGCTCCGCACACCTCCTCGAAGCTTCCCGACGGGATGATGGCTCTGGCTCAACGCTGCGCGCGGCAGCGGTTGCAGTCTGTCGGAGGGCGATCGAGGCGGCTCCTCTCCACTCGCGCGAAAGGGCGAATGCCCGTCTGGCCTTGGCGCGTGCATTCGGTGAGCAAGGCGAACAGGAGGCTGCCTTGGCCGCCCTCGATCTCGCCATCGCGGAGCTGGCGCATCAGGGAAGCCCCACCGCCAAGCTGCTCCAGGAGCATCGCGATCAGTTCGTGGCGGGCCATTGGCAATCGCTGGGGTTGATGTGACGATGCGGGTCGTGCTCGCGGAGCGCAGCGCGGGTCAACTGAAACCTCTCCGCAGCCTTGCGATTCCCGCTGGCCAGGCCGAGCGGAGTTCTGGCAACATCAGGCAGCCCATGAGCCGATCCATGCTTCTTTTCCTCGCTGGTTCTCTCGTCTGGGCGGGGCTGATGGCCGCCTGCTCGCCGATGATCAACGTGATGGGGCGCAACGTGCCCGACAGCTAATACATCGCGCTCTACGACGAAGCCATCGCGCGGGAAACGCGCGGGCTGCCGCCGGGCGGCGGCCACGACGAGCACGGCCGGGTGCCGTCGTGGGAGGAGTATTGGCGCACGATCGGCGGCACCACGGCGGTCCCGCCCAATGCCCAAACCCGCCGGCTCAAACGTTACATCATCGAACATCGCCGCGCGGCGGGGCTGCCGGAGGTGACCGGCATGCGGGGGGACTGACTGGGGAAGCGTAGCGGCCAAGGCGTTGCTCTGCCTGCTTTCGGGAAGTTTCCATCCGCATTCGTGATTCGCGGTCTCACTGCCGCGTTTTGCTCATCCCAACTCGCCGCCAGCGGTCTCCGGGTCGCCGCCGGGCGTCTCCGTGTCGAGTTTTGTCCACTCCAAGTCGCCGCTAAGCGTCTCCGTGTTGCGCCTTGAGCATCTCCGGTCGCGATTTGGCGTCTCCGCGTCGCGTTTTGACCACTCCGAGTCGCCGCCAAGCATCTCGGAATCGCCGCCGGGCGTCTCCCGGTCGGGTTTCGGCATCTCCGAGTCAGGATTTGGCGTCTCCGAATCGCCGCCAGACATCTCCCGGCCGGGTTTCGAGCCGTCCCGCCGGCGGGCGCGGGGAGCGGAAACGGGCGGCGATGGTGCCGACCGCATTTTGAGCTTGCCCGCGGTCGGGAATGTGCCTACCCTGCTTTGTCACGATGTCTCCTTAAACCCCTTATTTACTCTCAACTTATGGAAACTCCTCAAAGAAACAAACTCAGCATGATGCTCGCGGTGCTCGGCGTGATGGAGAAATTCCACACCGTCTGGCAGGCGCTGGCGGGCATCGCCAGCCAGGTGCAGCGGTTGACGGATCTGACGACGGCGATCTTGGGGAGCAGCGGCATCCAGGGCACGCCGCGCACCGGCATCGCCAAAGGCAAGAACCGCTGGCAAGTGACCATGGTCACGCTGGCCAACGGGGTGATGGGCGATCTGCACTCCTTGGCGGTGGCCAACAACAACGACGTGCTCGCGGGCCAGACCGCGCAGGAAACGTCGGAGCTGGTGAAGATGGCCGATACGCTGATCGGCCCGCGCTGCCGGGAGATTTACCGGCTCGGCATGGACCACGCGGCGGGCATCGCGGCCTTTGGCACGACGGCGGCGGACCTCGCGGAGCTGGACGACGCGATCGAGTCCTATCAGCCGCTGGTGACCGCGCCGCGGCAGGGGACGGTGGCGGCCAAGGGAGTGACGGGCAACATCGCCAAGGACCTGGCCAGCGCGGAAAAGTTGCTCAAATCGGAGATGGACAAGTCGATGCGCAAGTTCAAGCGCAAGAACCCGGCGTTTGCGCAGGAGTATGCGGACGCGCGGATCATCGTGAATCTCGGCGAAGGCGGCGGCAGGGGCGACGAC
>CAXTRS010000227.1:0-8330 GCA_964246635.1 uncultured Chthoniobacterales bacterium
CAGCTTTCCCTCGGGGCCGGTCTGGTGAGTCACCAGCGTCTGCCCGAGCATTTTGCCGGCGACCTGCTTTGCTTCGTCGGCGGATTTCACCAAGTGGACGCCGCCTTTGAATCCGTTTTTGAACGTCCCCTTCCCGCGCCCGCCGGCGTGAATCTGCGCTTTGACGACGATGTCCTGCTCACCGAGTTCGCGCGCGATTCCCTCAGCCTCCTCGCCGCTGCGGGCCACCTTGCACGGTGAAGTGGCAACGCCGAATTTTTGAAATAACTCTTTGGCTTGGTATTCGTGGATGTTCATGCGCGGGAGCGGCGGGCGGACAATCGGGGGCGAAGTTGTGCGCCCGGTTCGGTCGCCGGGCAGACGAAAGGGGTTTGAAAGTAGGAGTCAGGCCGCAGAAGCGTCAAGCGCAACGTCCCTCCGGTGAAAAGGAATCGAAGCTCCCTTGCGAGGCGAGCGCGTGGAATGACGAGAATGACGAAGGGCACGTTCGCGTGGGGATGGGGGCCAGGATGACAAAAAGAACAGGCAGCGGACGCGGCTTTCGTCATTTGTCGGTTTCCACGCATTGGCCGAGGAACTCCGCCATCTCCGCCGGCAGCGGCGCGCTGACGGCGACCCGCGCACCGGCTGGTTCGGTGAATTCCAGCCGACTGGCGTGCAAGGCGTGGCGATCGAGCCAGAGCGCGCGGGCGAGTTGCGGCGTCCAGCCGGTTTCGATGAACTTGAGATAAAGCGTTTCGTCCGGTCCGTAGATTTTGTCCCCCACCAAAGGGTGGCCGGTCTCCGCGGCGTGGACGCGGATCTGGTGCAGTCTGCCGGTGCGCGGCAGCGCCCGCACGAGAGCGCAGTTCTCGTCACCATCCCGCGCATCGGCGCGCCGGAAGCGACGCAGGACTTCAAACTGCGTGCAAGCTGCGGCGCCCCGCGGATGCACGGTTTGCTTGAGCCAAATGCGGGTCGGCCCGACCTCGCCAGCGCGCAACAGCGCCGCATCCACCTCGCGCGTGTCCCATTCCGGCCAGCCGCGAACGATCGCGAGATATTCCTTCCTCACCTCCCCTGCCCTCGTCCAGGCGCGACCGAAATGCCGCGCCGCGCTGGCGGATTTGGCGACGAGCACGACGCCGCTCGTCTCGCGATCCAGCCGATGGACGAGCGCGACGCCATCGCCCGCCGCGACTTCGCACGCGAGAAATTCCCGCAACAGTTCGATCAAGGTGACCGGTCCTCCCGGCCGCGTCGGATGAACGAGCAGGTGCGCCGGTTTGCTCACCGCCATCCAGCCAGCGCCTTCGGCGAGCAGCGGGATCGGCAGAGCGTTCGCGTGCATGGAATGGAACTGGAGCGCGGCCTCGGCGAGCGCGAAATAATGGCGCTCGCCTAGAGTGCGTCACAACCCTATATCTTCGTCGTCCGCGCCCGGCGTCCGCGCCGAATTTCCATGAACCGTCTTATGCCCTCGCTTCGCAAAAAATTCGTGCGTGCCGTGTCGCGCCTGCATTCGCGCCAGCGAAAAAATGAGGCTGAAGGAACGTCGAAGAAAAAGCGATCCGGGAAGAAGCAAGGCACGCCGCCGCCGGCCGAAATCGCCAAACCCGATGACCCGATCCAAGTGATGCTGCGCGCCGCCAGCTTCGCTGCGCGCAAGCACCGCGGGCAGACCCGCGCGGACGGCGCGACGCCTTACTTTTCGCACGTCGCGCGCGTGACCCTCATCCTTTCGCACGTCTTCGGCGTCACCGACCATGACACGCTCACCGCCGCGTTTCTCCACGACGCCCTGGAAGACACGAACACGGACTACGACGAGCTCGAAGAAATCTTTGGCAAGACCATCGCCGACTACGTGGTGGCGCTCACGAAGAACGTGATGTTGCCCAAGAAAAAGCGCGAAACCGAATACGAAAAACGCCTCGTCGCCGCGCCGGAAAACGTGAAGATCGCGAAGATGGCCGACATTTACGACAATCTGAGCGACCGCGTCAATTCGCCGAAGATCGTCAAGACGACGCACACCGCCGAGCGCTTGCTCGCGGCATTCGGCAGCTTGCTGGAGACCTCCGTGGGCCGGTCGGCGCACGCGATCACGCTGGACTTGCTCACCGACATCCTGAGCAAAGCCGCGCGGCGCTGAGCGCAATTGTAGCGACGGTCTATGACCGCCCATTTATCGACGCTGCAAAGGGCGGTCATTGACCGCCGCTACAACACCATCAGCATGATGATGAGTTGCCCGCGGCCGACCATCGGACCGCGGATGAACAGCGGGCAGCCGCGCTGCAAATTCACGTCCGCTTCAACGAGCATTTTTTTCTGCTGAAAGAGTTGCAGCCCGAGCGCGTAGCCGCCAGCGGGCAGCGGATACTTGGTGTCCACCTTCAGCGAAAAACTGCGGCCGGGAACGAGCCAGTCCTCCGTGCCGGTCGGCACCATTTTGTGGTTCTGCCCGAGCAGGCGGAATTGATTATAACCGAACGCGCCGAGCCGCCTCTCCTGGCCGTGCAACTCGGGGGGCAGCTCCGCGGGAGTCGCCTCGTTGGTGGCGAGGATCAATCCGCCCCACAAATCGTCGGCTGCGGGGTGCCGCAGGGCCTGCTGCTGTTGCGCCGCGATCTCGGCGAGGGCAGCGTCGGCCTCGCCGCCGGAGGCCGCCGCGGCGCCGAGTCGCAGCACCGCACAAACGCAGCCGGCGATCACCAGCGTCAAAGCGAAGGCTGCGGTGGCGGGACGCTTCATTGGCTGGCGGAGATTTTCCACAGATCCATCACGGCTGACCTGCCGTCGGGGCGGTCGGCGAGACGCTGCCCTCGACTTCCGCGGCTGGCAAATCGTCGAGACCATCCAACCAGAGGACATCGGCGTTTTGATCGTCGAAATGCACGGGTGTCACCGCCGTCGCGGTGCCCTCGGGGACGCGCGCGTTCACAATGCCGGAGAAGCGCGGTTCGCGCTGCGTGGGTTCCAAGACAGCCATCTCCGTGCGTTCGTTATTACTACTAGCGGCAGGCAGGCCCCGCGAAGGAGCCGGCGTCGGTGAACCCGCCGCAGCAGCCGCGACGTTTTCCCCGCGCGGCGCCACGGGCACCACCGGCGCAGTGGAATTCACCACCGGCACTTTTGTCGGCTCGGTTGCGGCGACAGGGCCATTGTGGGAGGTCGGCGGAATCAGTGCGTAAGTGCCGAGCGCCGCCACGAGCAGGCACGCCGCGCCCGCGGCCAGCAACCGCGCTGGCGTGAAACCACCGCGGGCTTCTTTCCCGCCGTCCCTCCAAAGCGGGCGCAGCCAGCGCGACCATGCGCTTCCTCGCGCGGAATCCTCGCGCTTGTCACCGGCGTTTTGCGCCAGCAAACGTTCCCGGAGTTGATGATTGAAAAAATCCGCGTTGTTGCCGAGCGCTGGCACCGAGGCGGGCAAGTGCTCGCGCAACAACACGCGCAGCTGGTGCGAGACGCGCTTCTCCAGCCGCAGCGATTCGGCGTCGGGATGCGCGGCGAGTTCGCGCTCGAAGGCGGCGAGTTCGTCGCCGGTCAGCGCGTCGTCGATCCAGGCGGTAAGGCGTTCTTCAAAGGGCTTCATCATAGACATCTTTCAAAAGGGTTTGCAGCTTCCTGCGGGCATAGAAAAGACGGCTCATCACGGTGCCGATGGAGCAACCCATCGCCTCGGCGATTTCGTGGTATTGCATGTCTTCGAGTTCTTTCATCACGATCACCGCGCGGTGCTCCGGGGTGAGCCGCGCAATGGCCGCGTCGATGCGCGCGCGGATTTCGCCGCGCTCCATTTTCTTGATCGGCGCGGGCTCGGACTTCGGCACCAGCGTGTTGGTCGGCTCGATGTCGGCCAGCCCAATGGTGTCATCAAATTCCTGCCCGCTGGAAATCTGTTTCTTGCGCAGCCAATCGATGGCGACATTGGTGACGATGCGATACAACCAGGTGTAAAAGCTCGACTGCCCGCGAAAATTTTCGATCGACCGCCACGCCTTGATAAACCCGTCCTGCGCCAGGTCCCAGGCGTCTTGTTCGTTGCGCACGAGTTGATAGACCATGCTGTAAACGCGGTTGCGGTAACGGGTGACAAGTTCATCGAAAGCCTGCGCGTCGCCGCCCTGGCAGCGGCGCACCAATTCGAGGTCGCCCTCGCCCGGTGGTGGGTCCGGCGCGGCGACGGCGACATCGCTGCCGGCCCCGCGCGACGCGGGCTTGGGCTGGTCCTTCGCTGGCAAGGACTTTGACGCGGTTTTGGCCGGTTGCATTCGAGGAAAATTGTAGGAAACGCTGACGCCCCGCGGGCGTTCGAGCACACCTCCGCCAGCGCGACAAAAACTCGCCGCCGGCACGCCGGGGAGTTCACCGCCCATGCCGGCGCCGCCACTCGCCACGATATTCGCCCATCAACTGCACGATGCCATCGCGGATTTGAAAAATGCGCGCCTTCAAACCGCGCGCTTCGTCTTCGTCGAGCAGGCCTTCGCGTTCGCATTCCAAGGTGGCTCCGAGCGCGTCCGTGATCGCCTTCAGCGCGCGCTTGAGATACGCGATCGTCATGCCGAGTTCGTCAATGTCGTCGTCGCCGAGCGCGGCGGCGAGTTTCGCGCCAGCGAGGGTCGCGCTCGCAATTAACCGCCCCGCGGATGCGGAGGCTTGCACGGCGGCGTCACGGTCTCCGAACAAGCGCACGACCGCGACGCTCAACGCGTGGGAGAGTTGGTAAACCGGGTGGCTCTCGTGGCCATCGGGCGCCGCGTCGGCATGAGCGCCGGCGCCGCCGTTTTCGTCTTCATCGCAGTTGCCAAAATCGGGATCCTGCTCGTGCAGCTCCGCCATTTCGCGCGAGAAAAGCGCGTCGAGGTCTTCGCTCCAGTCCTTGCCATTTTCGTCGAGCAAATGGTGCCAGCCCATTTCGCGGTTGATGATCGCGTCGCGGTCCGGGTGATCCATGTATTTCTCGAGCAACTCCATGTATTTCTCGGTTTTCTGATCCTGCTGCTGCAGAAAACGCTCCCAATCGTATTCGTCCCACGCGCGCTCGTCGCCGGGGCCGTCGCCATGGCTGTGTTCAAACGGATGATCGGACATGGTGGTTGAAACTCATTATCCCAAAGGCGTATTGCCGGCAACCGCCGGCGCGCCAGCGGGGCTGTCTGAGGCGAGCGCCTGGCGACGCAACTGGCCGCAGGCCGCGTCAATATCGTGGCCCTTCTCGCGCCGCAACGTGGCTGCCACCCCGCGGGCGCGCAGGGCGCGCAGAAATGCCTCGCAGCGTCCTGCCGACGGCCGGTTCCAGGGCAGACCCGCGACGGCGTTGTAAGGAATTAAATTCACCTTCGCTTCCAACTCTGTGGCCAGGCCGGCGAGCGCGCGAGCCTGCTCGTCGGAGTCGTTCACATTTTCAATCAGGATGAACTCGAACGTCAGGCGCTGCTTTTTGCGCGCACGCCAGTAACGGCAGGCGTCGAGCAGCGCGGCGAGCGGATACTTCCGGTTGATCGGCATGATCTGCGCGCGCACCGCGTCTGTGGCGCCATGGAGCGAGATCGCCAGCCTGATTTGTCGCGGCTGGTCGGCGAGCGTCCGGATCTGCGGCGCCAGTCCGCTGGTGGAGACGCTGATGTGCCGCGCGCCGATGCCCAGTCCCCAGTCGGTGTCGTTGATGATGGCGATCGCGCGCAGAAGGTTTTCGAGGTTCGCCAGCGGCTCGCCCATGCCCATGAACACGAGATTGTCCACCCGCCCGCCGCCGAGAGATTCCGCGCGCAGGATTTGTTCGACGATCTCGCCGGGCTGCAGGTGGCGCGTCCAGCCGTCGAGCCCGCTCGCGCAAAACTTGCAGCCATACGCGCAGCCGACCTGGCTGGAAACGCAAAGCGTGCGCCGGTCGCTGCGTTCGCCGTAAAGCGCCGGCGATGCCGGAATGAGCACGCTCTCGATGAGCTGGCCATCGGGCAGGCGGAAGAGAAACTTTTGCGTCGTGTCGCGCGCGCCGAGGGTGCGCACCGGTGCTAGCGCCGGAAAAACGAACGCATTCGACAGGCGGTCTCGCAGCGTGGCGGGAAGAGCCGTCATCGCCGCAATGTCCGAAACGCGTTCGCGGTAGATCGCGTGCAAGATCTGCCCCGCTCGATACGCAGGTTGCCCGAGCTCGCGCAGCCGCGCGCCGAACTCATCGCGGGAGAGCGAGGTGAGCAGAGCGGGCTGCCGCGCCGGGCTCCCACGCAGCCCCGCCGCTGGCGCGCTGACGACAGGTGCGCGCAACGGCTCGGGGACGAGCGGAGAGGCAGAACCTGGCATCACGATAGTTACCTTTGTTTCCCCCGTTGCGCCAGCGAATGCCCACCCGGCGAAGGCGGCAGCCGCGGTGTTTTTCCAGGTTTCCTAGAGTCGCCGCAGACCCATTTTCACCCGAGCTGCGCGCCTCTGCTGGCTTGGGACGTGCTTTGCCTAAGGTTGTGCCAGAAAGAGCTCTCACGCGCGAACAACTTTCCTCTCGCCTGCGTCCACGCGGGTGGTCCATCGAGGGTCGGCTCGCGTTTGGATTCTGTCTCGCCACTTTGCTCCTGCTTGGCATCGTCCTGGTGGCAGTCCGCGAGGGTCATCGCTACGTCGAATCCAACACGCTGATCGAGCACACCACCGAGGTGCTCGATCATATTGAGGGAGCGGTCTCCATGGCGCGCGACGCCGAGACCGCGCAGCGCGGCTTCTGGATCATGGGCGACGAGGAACTCGTCGGCCAATGCGAGGCGGCGATGACGTCTGCACCGGAGCGTTTGAAAACCTTGCAATCGCTCGTCGCGGATAACCCCGCGCAAAGTCGCCGCGCGCTGGAGTTGTCCGAAGCCGTGCAGACAAAAATCGGCCGCGTGCGGGAAAACCTGGAATTGCGCAGACGCCTCGGCCGCGAAGTGCTGGAATCACAATACGCACCCGGCAAAGGGCAAGCGCTCATGAACCGTCTGCGCGCCGTTGCCAGGGAGATGAGCGATGCGGAAAAAAAACTGCTCGCTCGGCGCACCGCCGCGCGCGACGGCAGCCTGCGCGGAACGCTCATCGCGCTCGGCAGCTTAAGCACGGTGTTTGTCGCCCTTTGCATCGCCAGCTTCCTCGTTTCCCGGCGGGAATTGACAGAGCGACGCAATCTCACCATGAAGCTCGCCGCCGCGCGTGACACCGCGCTTGAAGCCTCGCGGCAGAAGAGCGAATTCCTGGCCAACATGAGCCACGAAATCCGCACGCCGCTCAACGGCATTGTCGGCATGACCGGCCTCCTGCTCGACGCCAAGCTCGAGCCCGAGCCGCGCGACTTCGCGCAGACCATCGAGACTTGCGCCGACGCGCTCATGGGTGTGATCGACGACATCCTGGATTTCTCGAAAATCGAAGCCGGCCGGCTCGTTTTCGAGCACGTCGATTTCGACCTGCGCGCCACGATCGACAGCGCCATGGAAATCCTCACCGCGCGCGCGGCGTCGAAAGGGTTGGAGCTGACTTCGCTCGTGCGCGCCGGCGTGCCCGCGGGCCTGCGCGGCGACCCGACCCGCTTTCGACAAGTGCTGCTCAACCTGCTCGGCAACGCGATCAAATTCACCGACAAGGGCGAGATCAGCCTCTACGTCACCGCGCTGGGTCAGCATCCCAAAGCGCCGGCCGGCTCGAACAAAGTCGCGCTGCGCTTCGAAGTGGTGGACACCGGCATCGGCATTTCCGACGAAGCGCGCGACCGCTTGTTTCGCGCGTTCAGCCAAGCAGACGGCTCGACCACGCGCAAATACGGCGGCACCGGTTTGGGTTTGGTGATTTCGCGCGAATTGGTCGCGCGCATGGAGGGTGACATCGGGGTCGAAAGCCGGCCCGGCGTTGGCTCGACGTTCTGGTTCACCGCCGTCTTCGAGCGCGATCCGGCCAACACTGCCAGCGCGGCCAATCGGCCGCCCGCCGCAGCCGCCGCGCTGGCCGGTCTGCGCGTGCTCATCGTCGATGACAACGCGACGAACCGAAAAATTTTCCAGTATCAATTCGACGCCTGGAAGATCGCCCACGCCGTCGCACCCGACGCCGCGCGCGCGGTGGCCCAACTGCGGCTCGCGGTCGCAGGCGGACGCCCGTTTCACATCGCGTTGCTCGACATGCACATGCCGGTGACCGACGGCCCCATGCTGGCGCAACAAATCCGCGATGAGGAGGAGATCAGCGCGGTGCGCCTGATCATGATGAGCAGCGTCGTCCTGCCGCCGGAAAACGCTGCGCCGCTGCGTGGCCTGCACGGATTTCTAACGAAGCCGGTGAAGTCGAACCAGCTCCTCGACGCCCTGCGTCGCGCGGCCTCGGGG
>CAXTRS010000228.1:0-8320 GCA_964246635.1 uncultured Chthoniobacterales bacterium
CCCTGGCTGCAAGCGCTCGCTTGGTTGCGGCTGCCATTACAGGCAGTCTTGATCGCGTGGGTAGAGCGCGCTTCGCGTAAACCACTTTAGTATCCAGCGGCGGCGCGCGATTGCGTCTGGCGCCAAGTGGCAAGCCGCGTCAAAATATCCGGCGCGCCCGACGCTGAAGTTCCGCCTTCGCTGACTTTCGCGCTATCAGTTCTTCCACGCTCTCCCTGCTCATGATGCAAACCGATTCCTCTCCTTCTGCGACCGACTCCGCGTTGCGCCTGACCGACCCGACCTTGCTCAAATCCGCCGCGTTGCTCGGCGACGGGTGGGTTGCGGCTGACGACGGCGGCACATTCTCGGTAAAGAACCCAGCCACGGGCGAGCTGCTCAGCGAGGTGCCGAAAATGGGCGCGGCGGAAACCAAGCGCGCGATCGACCTCGCCGCAGCCGCCTTTCCCGCTTGGAAAGCGCTGCCGGCGAAAACGCGCGCGAACACCTTGCGCAAGTGGAACGATCTCATCCTCGCCAACGCCGAAGACCTCGCGCAACTCATGACCGCCGAACAGGGCAAGCCGCTGGCGGAATCGCGCGGCGAGATCGCGTATGCGGCGTCGTTCATCGAATGGTTCGCCGAGGAGGGCAAGCGGGTGCGCGGCGACGTGCTCGGTCACCCGCAAGCGGATAAGCGCATCGTCGTGCTCAAGGGGCCCATCGGGGTTTGCGCCGCGATCACGCCGTGGAATTTCCCGGCCGCGATGATCACGCGCAAAGCCGGGCCGGCGCTGGCGGCGGGTTGCACGATGATCCTCAAGCCGGCCGAGCAGACGCCGCTCTCCGCGCTGGCGCTGGGCGAGCTGGCGTTGCGCGCGGGCATGCCGGCGGGGGTTTTCCAAGTCATCACCGGCGACCCGCGCACGATCGGCGGCGAGCTGACCTCGAGTCCGGTGGTGCGGAAGATTTCGTTCACCGGCTCGACGGAAGTCGGCCGCATTCTCATGGCGCAGAGCGCGCCGACCATTAAGAAGCTCTCGCTCGAACTCGGCGGCAACGCACCTTTTCTCGTGTTCGACGACGCCGATCTCGACGCTGCGGTGGCCGGCGCGATGCTGTGCAAGTTCCGCAACACCGGCCAGACTTGTGTCTGCGCCAACCGCATCCTCGTGCAGGACGGCATCTACGACGCGTTCACCGAAAAATTGCTCGCCCGCGTGCGCGCTCTGAAGGTCGGCAATGGCACCGAAGCCGGCGTTGAACAAGGCCCGCTCATCGACGAAGACGCGGTGCGCAAAGCGGAGCTGCACATCGACGACGCGGTGAAAAAAGGCGCGAAGATCGCGCTCGGCGGCGGACGCCACACCGAACTGGGTCATACCTTTTTCCAGCCCACCGTGCTCACCGGCGCGACCTCGGAAATGCTCTGCGCGCGCGAGGAAACCTTTGCCCCCGTCGCGCCACTGTTCCGCTTCAAAACCGAAGAGGAAGCCGTGCGCGAGGCGAACGACACCGAGTTCGGCTTGGCCGCGTATTTTTACACCCGCGACGTCGCCCGCGCGTGGCGGGTTTCCGAGGCCTTGGAATACGGCATCGTTGGCCAGAACACCGGCATCATCTCGAACGAGATCGCCCCGTTTGGCGGCGTCAAACAATCCGGTCTCGGCCGCGAAGGCTCGCACTACGGCATCGACGAGTATCTGGAGATCAAATACGTCTGCGCCGATGTCGGTGCGGCGAAGGGATAGTCAGACCGTTCTCGTGCGAACGATTGCTCAGTTTCTGTTGTGGCTGGCTCTCACGCTTAGCGGGTGCAGCCGGTCTTCGGCAGAGTGGATTTTCGCCAAGCCACGCACGGAAACCCAAGCCTCAGGAACGTTTCGCGTTTCCGTCACTACCGCACAGCTCGACCCTGCGCGTGATGAGCTTGGCTTTGTGTCTGAGCACGGCTTTTCCGTCGCTAAACTGCACGGTAAGCGCATTTACGGCACAGAGGGCCACCGGCCGACCATCGTGGTGCGTCGCGTCGCAGTGCATCTCGGGGCAAAACGCTATGCTTTGCCTTCGGCCTGTTACGATGATCTGGCTGAAGTGGAGCTTGACCGCTGGAACCCGACTGTTTCCAAAGAGGGCGATCACGTTGTTGTGACTTTGCACGGCAGCGACGGCGCGGGCAGTTACACTTGTCGCTGGCACATCTCGCCCTCGCGGCTTGAAGTCAGCCGCAGTATCACAGAAATCATGGGCATTCAGTCAGAACTGCCCGCCCAGCGGCTTGTCACTCTCAGGATCGCGCGCCAACGTCCAACCCGGCGTTATGGCGAAACAGGTCGCGGTCGATGCACTGCTATTTTACCTGCCGCCAAGCTTGGAGCCGTTGTTCCTTAGCCCCCGCCCGCGCCAGTCTGCACCGTCGGGAAGAAGAGTTCATCCAGCTTGGCCGGCGCGGTGGAAATGAGGCCGACTTCTTTCATGAACTCAACGACTTTCATGACATTTTCCGGCTTCGTCGTATAACGCACCTGGCCGTTACGGATCAGGCTTTCGACCAAGTCCGTTGAGGTCTTGCTCTTCTCCTTGGTGCCGAAAATTTCCGCCGCTTTCTTCGGGTCTTTTTTGATCAACTCATCCGCGTCCTCGATCGCCTGGCAAAATGCCTTGGCTAGCTTTGGGTTAGCCTCGAAAAACTTCGTGCGCGCCCAGAGCATGTTGTTCGTGAACGGGCCACCGACGACTTCCTCGGAGTTCAACACGGTGTGCACCCGCTTGTCTTCGAGCTGGAGGTTTTGATACGGCGGACCCGAAAATGCCGCGTTGATCTCGCTCTTGCCGGAGAGCATCTGGATCGTCGCGTCGCTCGGCGCCATGCCGACGGTAAGCGTGTCGTATTTGCTGAAATTCTTGATCCCGAGCTCCTTCGCCGCCGCCATCTGGATGATGATGGCTTGCGTAGTGACTTTCACCGCCGGGATCGCGATGCGATCGTTCGGCGCGAAGTCGGAAAGTTTTTTCACGTTCTCCTTCGTCGTGTTGAGCAGGAGCGCCACGGAGTTCAACGCGCCGAGCGACTTCACCTGCTTGCCGCTCTTGTTCCAAAGAATCGCGAACGACGAGATGCCGCCGCTGGCGATGTCGAGGCTGTCGGAAAGGAGCGCGTCGTTGAGCGCGGGGCCGCCGTTCACTTCGCGCCACTCGACTTCGAGCTTGGTGAGGCCGGCTTCGGCGGCGCGTTTTTCGACGAGCTTTTCGCTCTCTGCGACAATCAAGGGCAGGTAGCTCATGCCCGGTTGCCGGGCGACGCGCAACTTCTCGGCCTCCGCGTTGACGGTGGTGGTCGTGCCAAGGAGGCCGAGCGCCGTAGCGAGCAGCGTTGCACTCCAATTCAGTCTTGAGGTCTTGTTCATAAAATGGGTTCGGAGGGCGGGGGTTCGATTTGCCGGTGAAGTCGCGGTCTCTCGCGCTTGCCCTATCGGATTCGCCGCACCTGCCGCCGCCGCGCTTGAATTGGTTTGGCGATGAATGCGAATCTGTTTCGCAACCAAGCGCGTCTGGAGCCTTGGAGCCGAACCAGACTTGGCAAAGGAGAAAGAAATTATGGAGCGCAGGCTAAAAGGAGTTTTTTGCGCCGTCGCGACGGCGGTCGCGGAGGATTGGAGCGTCGATACCGGTCGCCTGCTGCGGCATTGCCGCCAGTTGCTCGACGACGGTTGCCACGGTCTCGCCGTGCTGGGCTCGACGGGCGAGGCCAACTCGATCGGCCTCGACGAGCGCCGTCGCACGCTGGACGCGCTGGTCGCCGGCGGCATCGCACCCGAGCGATTGATGCCCGGAACCGGGCTGCCCGCCACCGCGGACACCATTGCGCTTTGCCGTCACGCGCTTTCCCTTGGGGTCACCGATGTGGTCGTGCTGCCGCCCTTTTACTACAAGGAACCGAGCGAGCAGGGCCTGCTCGACTCCTACGCTCGCGTGATCGAGGGAGTGGGCGACGAGCGATTGCGGCTCGTTCTTTATCACATCCCGCAAATTTCGATGGTGCCGATCACACGCCCGCTGATCGAGAGGCTGCACGAGCGCTTCGGCGCGACGATCGCCGGCATCAAAGACTCGGCGGGCGACCTCGACCACATGAGCGGGCTGGCGCGAGACTATCCGTGGTTATCCGTATTCGCCGGCGCCGATCCGCTGATGCTGCCACTGCTCCGGGTCGGCGGCGCCGGATGCATCACGGCGACGTCCAACCTCGTCGCGGCCGCGCTGAGGAAAGTCTATGACGGGTATGCCGACGAAGCGCAAGCGGCCGAGGTGGACCGCGCCCAGGCATGGATCAACGCGTTCCGAAAGCTAAGTAACAGCTACGTCCAAATCCCGACGATCAAAGCGATGGTCGCCGCGCGCTATCGCGATAACGCGTGGCTCCGGGCATGGCCGCCGTTTGTGTCGCTGAGCGAGTCGGACGCCGCGGAGGTCGCCAAGGGGATCGCCGAGATCGAGGCTGCCGCTTAAATGCAAGAGCCAACCCGCATGGCGTCGCTGCTCACTCCCATCGCGCTCGCCGCGCCGCCGCAACTCCTGATCGGGCCGGGGCAGGCAGTCGGCTTGCACGACTGGCTCGCCGCGCGGCGTTGCACTCGCGTCCTGGTGGTGACAAGCCCCTCCAACGGCAGGCGCGTTGATCTTCTCGGATTACCGGCGACGTGCGCGACCGAAATTTTCGCCGACCTCGCCGGCGAGCCAACGGTCGCCGACGTGGCGCGCGTCCGCGCCGCGGCCGACCGCTTCGCGCCGGATTGCGTGGTCGGCTTCGGCGGCGGCAGCGCGATGGACCTCGCCAAGCTCGCGGCGGTGTTGGCGGGCAGCAACGTCGCGCTCGCCGACGTCGTCGGCATCAATCGCACGCCCGCGCGGCGTTGCGGCCTCGTCCAGGTCCCGACCACCGCCGGCACCGGCAGCGAAGGCGGGCCCCGCGCACTGGTCACTGATCCCAACGGGGGCAAGCTCGCCGTTGCCAGCGACACGATGCTCGCCGACCTCGCCATCGTCGATGCCGACCTGATGATGAGCGTGCCGCCCGCGCTCACCGCCGCCACCGGCATCGACGCGCTGGCGCATTGCGCCGAGGCGTTCACCAACACCAAGGCGCATCCCTTGATCGACCTTTACGCGCTCGAAGGCATCCGGCTCGTCGGCCGCTTCCTGCCGCGCGCCGTGCGAGCCGGCAATGACCGCGAGGCGCGGGCAGGGCTGGCCGTGGCCTCGCTCTACGGCGGCTATTGCCTGGGGCCGGTGAATACCACCGCGGGTCACGCAGTGGCTTATCCGCTCGGGACTCGGTTCCACGTGCCGCACGGCGCGGCCGTCGCCGCCATCTTTCCGCACACGCTGGCGTTCAACGCGCCCGCGCAGCCGGAAAAAACCGCGCTGATCGCCGAGGCGCTCGGACTGGATAAAAAGAATCTGTGCGACTCCGCGCACGCGCTCTGCGCCTCGCTTGGCATCGAGATGCGACTTTCAAAGTTGGGCGTGACCGCCGGCGACCTCGCCTCCATGGCCGACGAAGCCGCGGCGATTCGCCGGCTGCTCGACAACAACCCGCGCCCGCTCGAAACGAGCGACATCCGCGCGATCTACGAAGCGGCATTATGAGCGCAAACGCACAACCGACCATCGCCGTGCTGGGCGGCCGCATGGCGCCGGAAGGCGAAACCATCCTTGAGCAGGCGGGCTACGCGATCATCTCGACCGATCCTTACCCCACGGATGAACAAGTCGGCGACCTTTTTGAAAAACATCACCCGCTCGCCGTCGTCGTTCGCCTGGTGCGAATGCTCGACAGCGCAGCGATGGACCGCGGCACACCCTCGCTGCGCCTGATCGCCAAACACGGCGCCGGTTTCAACGACATCGACGTGGCGGCCGCGACGGTGCGGAAGATCGCGGTGATCGTCGCCGCCGGCAGCAACGCGCCCTCGGTCGCCGAGCACGCGTTGATGCTGATGCTGGCCCTGGCCAAGGACCTGCGCACGCGCGACACCCGTTTGCGCGAAGGCATCTGGGACAAGAGCGACTACGCCGGCTTCGATCTGCGCGGCCGATTGCTCGGACTCGTCGGCTTCGGTCAGATCGCGCAACAGCTCGCCATCATGGCACAAGGGCTGGCGATGCGCGTGATCGCTTACGATCCGTATGCCACGGTGCAGTTACCCAGCGTTGAGATGATCGACGACGTCGCCGCGTTGTTCGCGCAAGCCGACATCGTCAGTCTCCACTGCCCGCTGACCGACTCGACGCGCAATCTCGTGAATGCCGACACCCTCGCGCGCATGAAGCCGTCCGCGCTGCTCATCAATACCGCACGCGGCGAAGTCGTGGACGAAGCCGCGCTCCTCGCCGCGCTGCGCGACAACCGGATCGCTGGCGCCGGTCTCGACAGCTTCGCCGCTGAGCCACCCGCCGCCGATCATCCGTTCTGGTCGCTGCCCAACGTCCTCGTCACCCCGCACATCGCCGGGGTCACGCGCGACGCACGCCTGGCGGTGTCCACGATGACCGCGCGCAACGTCGTCGCCTTCCTCGCGGGCGAGGAATTGCCGGCCGGATTGTTCCGCACGCCGCGCGATTGATGCACTATCTTGTTGGTGGATGGCGATCTCCGAGCGCCATGAATTTCGGCGCAGCCGAGAAGAATCAATTCCAGGCAGCTTCGCTGCGAATAATGGCGCTCGGAGATCGCCGTCCACCACGAAATGAACACCCAATCCACCGAGCGCCTGCTCGGCCCCGTGATCCGTCTGAATGAGGCCGACAACGTGGTGATCGCCCGCGTTCCCGTGGACCCTGGCACGCCGGTGCCGGAGGAAAATTTTGTCACGCGGGAGCAGGTGCCGGCGGGCCACAAGATCGCCGCGCGCGACATCCGCAGAGGCGAGCCGATTTTGAAATATAACACGGTCATCGGTTTCGCGGTGGCCGACACTCCGGCGGGCACGCTGCTGCACAGCCACAACGTCGAGCTGCGCGACTTCGACCGCGACTACGCCTTCGCGCGCGACTTCAAGCCGGTCGAACTCGTGCCCGAGTCCGAGCGCGCGACATTCCAAGGCATCGTGCGGTCTGACGGCCGCGTGGCAACGCGCAACTACCTCGGCATCATTTCCTCGGTAAATTGCTCGGCCACCGTGGTCAATGCGATTGCCGATTGGTTCACCCCGGAGCGGCTCGCCGAGTTTCCGAACGTGGACGGAGTCGCCGCGTTCAGCCATCCGCTCGGCTGCGGCATGGAGATGACCGGCGAGCCGATGGCGCTGCTTCGCCGCACGCTCGCCGGCTACGCGCGGCATCCGAATCTCGCCGCCGCCTTGCTCGTCGGCCTCGGCTGCGAGCGCAACCAGATCGGCGGCCTGATGGAAGAGGAACGACTCCAGGCCGGACCGCGGCTGCGCACGTTTGTCATGCAGGAGCAGGGCGGCACGCGCAAGACGATCGAAGCCGGCATCGCGGCGGTGAAGGAGATGTTGCCGGACGCCGACCGGGTCACCCGCCAGACCGTGCCGGCGAGCCACCTCATGGTGGGCTTGCAGTGCGGCGGCTCGGATAGTTTTTCGTCGATTACCGCCAACCCGTCGCTGGGCGCCGCCATCGACATTCTCGCCCGCCACGGCGGCACCGGCATTCTTTCCGAAACGCCGGAAATTCACGGCGTCGAGCAAACCCTCACCCGCCGCGCCGCGAGCCGTGAAGTCGGCGAAAAACTCCTCGAGCGGCTGCGCTGGTGGAAGGAGGAATACGCGCACGGCCGTGACGTGCAGATCAACGGCCGCGTCAGCCCCGGCAACGCCGCCGGCGGGCTGGCAAACATCTTCGAGAAATCGCTCGGCTCGTCGATGAAAGGCGGCACCGGCCCGCTGATGGCTGTTTACAAATACGCGGAGCCGGTCACGAAGCACGGTTTCGTCTTCATGGATTCTCCGGGCTACGATCCGGTGTCAGCGACGGGTCAGATCGCCGGCGGCGCGAACCTGATCGCGTTCACCACCGGCCGCGGCTCCTGCTTCGGCTGCACGCCGGCGCCGTCGCTCAAGCTCGCGACGAATACCGCGATGTATCAGCGCATGGAAGAAGATATGGACCTCAACTGCGGCGAGGTGCTCGACGGCACGGTGTCCATCGAAGCAATGGGCCAGCGCATCTTCGAGCTGTTTCTGCGCACGGCGTCCGGCGAGCGGACGAAGAGCGAACAACTCGGCTTGGGTCGCCACGAATTCATTCCGTGGCAAATCGGCATCATGAGTTGAGCGGAGGAAGGTGTCGTGACCCGACCTTGGCGCGAACGATCAGT
>CAXTRS010000229.1:0-6738 GCA_964246635.1 uncultured Chthoniobacterales bacterium
TCACCCGGCGGCCCAGCCGCGAGCGCCGCAGCGACGTGGTCAGGGAGTTGTCGAGGCTCTGCATGACGAGCAGGATCATCGTCCGCTGGCTCCAGCGCCGCAGCGAGAGCAGCGCGAGGATCGCGCCGGCCGCGCCGTGAAACAGATCGAACGCGCGGTCGGCGGCGACCCGCTCGTGGGTGATCTCCTGCGCCGCGCGCGCGGCCATGGCGAGAAACGCCGGGTTTTCGAGAAACTCGCCGACGCGCGTGAACGCATACACCGCTGACCCAAGGCCGACGCAGATGCCTAGGCCCTTCATGCGCGAATCGGTTGTCGGCGTCGCCGCCGTCGCCCCTCGCTGCGAGGGCGCGATCATTTCGTTTACCGGCTGACATGCGCGCAAAATCAAGTCGCGGTGTTCCGTCCCTGCCGTCGCACACGCGGCCGCGAGGAACAGCGCGACGCCGCAGTTGCCGTCGTAGAGATAATAGTTGCCGCCGCGCAGCGCGCTGTCGTCGAGCCGCAAGCCCCCGGGCGACAACCAGGTGACCGCTTCCTCCCCGCTGGGCACCGCGTGGCGCGCGACCTCCTCCGCCAGACGGCGGGCGCGCGCGAGCAACTCGTCCACGGACAGCGGCGCAGCCTTCTCCAACTCCTCCCGGCTGCTCTCCCCGCGCGACGAGACGGCGAGCGCCGCACTGCCTGCGTCATCCGCGGGTCGGTGAAACGCGGCGCGCAGGAATCCGACCTGCGCCTCGATGTCTTCGTCGCGCATCGCCCGCAGCCGCTCGCAGACCCAATCGAGACTTGGCTCCGCGAACACGCCGGGAACGCGCAGTCCGTCGGCCAGCACGAGGTCGGCACTGTCCACAGCGACCGGAAAGTGCGGGATGTCATGGCGTTCCAGCGCCTCGCGCTCGCGGCGCAACAGCAGCCACAGCGCCGGCGGCTGGCCGTCGGTCGCGGCGGCGCGCACGACGAAAGGACGCATGAGACATTCCAGGATCATGCCGCGCCCGACGCCGGATTTCCACGCGCTCGGCGCGGCCAGGCTCGCGAGCAGCGTGGAATACACGTAAGTCGGCCGCAGCAAAAAGCGCGTGTGGCAGCCGGCGAAAATCTGGCGGAGCAGGCCGTTCTGCCCGAGCAATGCGTCGCGGTGCGCCAGCCACGCGCGGGCGCCGGCACGAAAGCCGGTTTCGAGCGCGTCGAGATGCTCGCGCGCCGGCACTGGCCGGCCGTCGCGGAAGCGGAGCAGATTGCGCTGCGCCGGCCGGAGGATGCGCTCTTTTTCCGGGCGCATCGCGTCCGTGTTCACGTCGCGCCAGAATAGCCGGGTGTAACCCGTATCTGACCCGCCTTCGCCCACTAGCCCGCTCACGTCGTAGAGCGCGCCGGCCGGCGTGCGCTGCCAGGTCGGCAGCAGCCCGGTGCGCAAGACGGAATCGCGCACGTATTGGCGCGCTTCGCCCAACGACGCGCCGCCGCTCGCTGCGGCTGTGCGTTCGCGCGCGGCGCGCGGCTGAAAAAGCGTTTCGAGATCGATGAGCGCCGGCCCTTGGCGTGTGGCGATCACGTTGTCCATCACGCAATCGTTGCCGTCCAGCACGTGCAAAAACGCCAGCAGCACGCCGGCGCTGCGATAGTAATGCTGCGCTTCCCCAGCGGTTTCGATCGCGCCGGGCTCGATCCATTCCGCCCAACCATAACCGTCGCGCGCGAGCACGCGTGGGGTCGGCGAAACGTCCGCGAGTCCGCGCGCCGCGAACCAAGCGAACAACCGGGCCAGCGCCGCGTCTTGACGCATTTCCTTCGGTTTGTAAATCAGCCGCAGGCCGCCCGCGAAAGTCAGTGCGATGGCTTGCCGCCCACCGTGATGACGATCCGAAAGCGCCGGCGTCAGCGCAACGACTTCGCCAAGCGCGGAGAGATCGCCGTGCGCGAAAACAGCGGCGAGTTCCGGCCGGTCGGCTTCGAGACGTCCGAGCCACTCCGCCGTGGTTTCCACCCAGCTCGCCGCGAACTCGCAGACCTGCCGGACCAAGGCAGGGTAAGAGAGCAGGAACCCTGGCAGACTCTCGGCAGTAGCAGTGCGCGCGAGAAAGCGGCGATACACCGTGTCTTCGCCCTGTGTCGCCGGCTCTGGCGTCTGCTGCTGCTCCGCGCGAAAGCGGTCAAACTCGGCATACGCCACACGCTCGCCCAACCCGGCGAGTTGCCCGAGCAAATCGCGCTCGACCTCTCGCCAAGCCGCCGGCGACAGTTGGGCAGCCGTTTTTTCAGAGAGCCGCCGCCGAAGCGCCGTGGAGCCGGCACGGAGAAACGGCAGCCAAAGCTCGCAGAATGGAATGCCGTCACCGCCAAAGAACTCACCGGCGGCATTCTCTGTGGGCGCTGCGCCCGCGCCTTCCCGCAGCCATTCGATCCACGCCACCGCTTCGCTGGCAAAGGGCTGCGCCGTTTGTTCGGCGGCGCTCCATTGCTCCAAGTTCACTCCATCCCACGACAACCGCAGCGAAAGTGCCTCGGGCGTTTCTGGCGCGATCGCCTTTTGCCATTTTTCCAACTGTTGAACCGCCGCCGCAGCCGCTTCTGAACCGGCTGTCATCTGCAACCGGTCTGGAGTCATTTTTTTCGCAGCTTCCAGCCGTTCCCCGAGGCGAAGGCCATCTGCTTCCAAAACGATTTTCATTCGGCTGTAGCAAGTAGTCTCTGACGGCCGCCTCTACGCCCGTAGGGTGTAAGCCGCCACTACAGCAGTCCATTCCCTCAATTGACCCGCGGTAAACACAAAAATAGCCGCCCCTCGAAAGGGGCGGCTACTCTTGCGGGACACGCACTGGTCCGACGCGAAGACTGCTACTAGCTCTTCGAGCCGCCAGTCGTGATCGTCGCCATCGCGCCGAGGCCGATGCAAACGTCACCGTGCGCATCCAGAAAGCCGCCGGAAACATTCTCCAGATCGCTTTCCGTCAGTTCCGCGGCGTCCGTCACCGGGACATCTTGTTTGACGAGTTCCTTGTCTTTGTTTTCTTCTTTCATGGTCGTAGTTCGGTTTGTGGTTTGTGTTTTTGGTTAATTCTGCAAGCTCGCTTCAGAAAAGGGAGCTTAGCTCTTCGAGCCGCCGGTAGTGATGGTGGCCATGGCACCGAGGCCGATGCACACGTCGCCGTGCGCGTCGAGGAAGCCGCCGGAAACGTCTTCCAGTTCCGCCTCGCTCAACGGGGCGCCGTCTTGCGCGACCGGGCGCGTCTTCAGTTCGGTATCCTCCGCTTTGATGATGTCTTGTTTGTCGCTCATGGTATGTAGTGTGGTTGTGGTTTTCGGACTGTTGTGGTGTGTGGGTCTGCGTGGCATGGATCGCTAAGCGTTGCTGGTCATCGAACCGCTGCCGAGGCAACTGTTCACGTGGGTTTCGGCAAAGCCGCCGGCAATGTTTTCCAGATCGGCTTCAGATAAGGCTTCCACGGTTTCGAGTTCCTCAGCTTTCTCCTCCTTTGCCTTCTCCGGCTTCCCCTCCGCCCGGCGAATCGCTCCTCCGGTTTTCCCGTTGAGCGATTCGGCGAGGGTTAGTGTTGCCGGGAGCTTTTTGTTTTCGGGTATCATGTCTTCTTCCCAGTCTTCATCTTCCGGGAAATTGGGAGGCAGCACGACGTAGAGAGTATCTTTGTCTTCGTAGAGCAGTTCGACTTTGAAGTTTTCCGGGAGCAGTCTGCCAAGTTGTTTTTCGACCATCGCTTTCGGGTCGGTTTGGAGACCGGCACGGTAGGCTTCGCTTCGCATCGCATTCGCAACCACAAGATCCTTGATTTGGCGTCTCGTGTGTTTCTGCGCGTTGCTCATGTTTTGCTTAACCTCATGCTTGGTTTCTGTGCCATTTCTCTTAAGCAAGGGCGGTGCCAGAGTCAGAAAGATCGGCGTAACTTGCTGCAAATATGTAGCTTATGCGTAGCGCACCCGGAGTGTCAGAAATCTGACACTCCGGCAAAGTAGAGCGATAGCTCCATGTTACCGAAGCCGGATGCGCCTTTTCGCTCAAACCGCGCTGTGACGCGCATCAATCCTCCTCTACGCCGCCGGCTTCAGCCGGTGATGACGCAGGAAGTCCATGTATTTATGGTAGTCGCCAGCCGCTACTTGAAACAGCTCGGCGGTGCGACGATAGCTGCCGTGCGCTTCGGTGAGTCCTTGCTTGATGACTGCCTGCACTTGCGCGCGGTTCAGTTCACGGTCCAGGAAAGGAACCTGGATGACTTCCCAGAAACATTCCTTGTTGATCGTCATCCGCTGGTAAAGATCGCCGTTACCAACCGAAGAAGTTTCCGTCTCGGTCGTCTGTAGCGCGGCTTGACTCAGCTCGCCGAGGAAGTCGCGCGGCTCGATGAGCGCGCCTTCGCTAAGCGAGTAGGCCATCGCAACCAGACTCTTTAACTCGCGCACGTTCCCCGGCCAATGGTAGCTCCCCAGAAGACGCAGCGACGCGGCGGAAAACGCTTTCTTCGGCTGATAGTTTGAGTTGAGCTTGGCGACAAAGTGTTCGATCAACAAACGCCAGTCCTCCTCGCGCTCGCGCAACGCGGGAATTTGCAGCGGGAAGTAGCGCAGACGGAAATACAAGTCCTGGCGGAAAGTCCCGCCCGCCATGAGCTGGCGCAGTGGACGGTTGGTCGCCGCGATGACACGCACGTCGCAGCGGCGCGTCTCGGAGGAGCCGAGCGGCTTGAACTCCTTTTCCGCCAGCGCGCGCAGCAGCATAGTCTGCGCGCTGGAGTGGAGATCTCCAACTTCGTCTAAAAAGATGACGCCGCCTTCCGCGGTTTCGAAGAGTCCTTTGTGCGCGCCGGTCGCACCGGTAAAGGAACCTTTCTCGTGACCGAAGAGTTCGCTGACGGTAAGATTACCTTCCTGGTATTGCGGACAGTTGACGGAAATGAACGGCTTGCCGGCGCGTTTGCTCAGGAGGTAGCAGGCGCTGGCGATAAACTCTTTGCCGACGCCGCTTTCGCCCGAGATCAGGATCGGCTCGTCGAAACGCGCGAACTTCTGGATTTTCCGCAACAACTCGGCCAGCGCGGCGCTGCGCCCGACGACTTCCACCGGCCGGCTCGGACCGAAGGTCGGTGTGAGCAAGCCCAGCTCGCGCACCTTGCGCGCGACCGACAACATGCGCCCGGCGGCGGCCGGGTCGATGCCGCCGACGCTCGTGGCCGCGCGTCGCGGGGAAACCAATTCTTCGCCGTCGGCAGCCGGCCGCGAGGTGTCGAGCAGATCGAGGTCGGAAAAAGAGTTCATGGGGACGACAACGAGAACGAACGAGAAATCAGACGAGTTGGCGGCGGGCGAGTTCCTGGAAAGGTCCGGGCAACGCCATGAGTTCGGCGTAGGTGCCGCTCTGCACGAGCTGGCCGCCGTCGAGCACGTGGATGCGGTCGGCGTTGATGATCGTCGAGAGCCGGTGGGCAATGACGACGCGCGTCGCTTTGAGCTTGGTCAGGCCCTCGCTGACGATCGCTTGCGTGCGGTTGTCCAAGGCGCTGGTGGCCTCGTCGAAAAACAGGATGCGCGGTTTGCGCGCGATGGCGCGGGCGATCATGAGCCGCTGCGTCTGGCCGCCGGAAAATGTGCCGCCGCCTTCGCTGATGACGGTGTGCATGCCCATCGGCATCGCGCGGATGTCGTCGTCGAGCCCGGCGAGCGTCGCGGCCTCCCAGGCGTCGTCGAGCGAGAGGAGCGAGGCGCCGACGATGTTGCGGAAAATGTCGCCGGGCAGCAGCCGACTCGATTGCAGGACGACGCCGATTTGCTGGCGCACTTCGCGCAAGTCGAGATTCGCGAGGTCCTGGCCGTCGTAGTAAATCGCGCCGCTCTCCGGTTTCTCGAAGCCGAGCAGGAGTCGCAGGAGGGTCGATTTGCCGGAGCCGCTCGGGCCGACGATGGCGGCGAATTCGCCGGGGCGCACTTGCAGGTTGATGTCGCTCAGCGTCATCGGCCCGTCGGGGATGTGGCGGAACGAAAGGTGCGAAATCTGGATGTCGCCGGCGAGCTGGCCCGGATACGACCGGCGCTCGTCCACCTCAGCCGGCGTGGTGATAATCGGCTGCAAGCGCTCGTAAGTCGGGAAGATCGTCATGAGATCGACCGACGCGCGCCCGAGCGTGAGCGTGGCCTCGAGGAACACGCCGAACGCTGCGTAGAACGCGATAAAATCGCCGGTCGTCATGCCGAGGCTCGCGATGCCCGGCGGCGGCCCACCCGGCGTGGTGTCGCCTTGAAAATAAACGAAAGAAAAAAACAGCCCGAGCGAGCAGAGCACCGGCGCGCCGGCGCTGAAAACCTCGACGAAATTCGTGATGCGCCCGGCGAGAAACGCGAGCCGCTTTTGTTCGGAGAAATCTTTCGCCCACGCACGGAGAGCGTGGTCTTCCGCGCCGGCGACGCGCAGCTTCGAGATGCCGGTGATGAGCTGGAGCACGAGGCCGGTGATCCTGCCGCGCAGGTTAAGCTGCCGACGCTGGTAACGCAGCTGCCAGAGGTTGAGCAGCACCACGATCGTCGCCGCGCCGAGCACGAAGCAGGTGCCGATGAGCGCCATGCGCGCGCTGTAATAAAAGAGCAGCGCCCATTGGAAGAGCGAGCTCATGCTGCCGAGCATCGCCGCCGTGCCGACTCCGGAAAGGGTCGTGCGGATGCAGTCGATGCCGGCGGCACGGTCGGCGACGAAGCCCGCGGCGAACCGGGGGAAAACCGTCGTCGGCC
>CAXTRS010000229.1:6748-8256 GCA_964246635.1 uncultured Chthoniobacterales bacterium
AGGGCGGCCTTGAGCCGGTCCCAGATGCCGGCTTGGAGGCCGTAGTCCATGCGGCTCTCGACGCGCAGGATCGCGATGGCTTTCGTCAAATCGAACGCCGCCGAGCCGAGCGCGGCGAAGAACAGCGCGACGGTGATTTGCCAGAGCGCGCCGTGCTCCGCGCCGGGGATCACGGTGTCGAACACGATGCCGGTGAGATACGGCGTGAGCATGCTCAGCGAACCGGTGAGCAGTGTCATCACGAGCACGAGGACGAAGTCGCGCCGCAGCCGCCGCGCGCCGAAGCGCCAGAGATCGCGCGCGCGCAGGCTTCCTTCCGGCAACGGTCGGTAAAAACAGACGGCGACTGGCGAAAGCTGCGCCGCGACTTCGGCATCGACGCGCACCGCCTCCGCGCCGTTTTGCGGATCGACGAGATCGAACGCGCGGGGACCGTTGGGAAGCAAAGCCACCGGTGCGCCGGATTCCCGCCAGGAGCCGAGCAGCGCTTCTTCATCGCGGCGCCACCAGTCGTCGCGCAAGCGCACGGCGCGCACGCGGCAGTTCGACGCCTTCGCGATGGCGGAAAGCTGGTCCTTCAATTCCGGGTTGCTAATCGCCTCGGGATGCTGGCGAATGACGATCCCCTGCGCCTGACCCACGAGCGTGCAAGCCGCGAAGAACGGCTCGCGCATCGCCGCGGGATCGAGCCGGATCGGGGTCTCGCCGTCGCCGCTGGTGTCGAGCACGCTGGCGATGTCTTCGAACGTCGCGGCGCGCGCCGCTTTTTTGTATTCCGCGCGCTGGCGCAGGCGCTCGAATTGTTCTTCCTCGGCCTGGCGACGGTTGACAAATTCGGCGCGGCAGATGGCTTCGTGAAAAACGTCCAGCCCCGCCCAGAGGCCGGCGCGCGCGATCGCCGCGGACGTGGGCAGCACTTCTGCCACGGCGTCTTCGCGCGCCTCGATCCAGGTGTCGGCGGTGACAGGGAACAGCGGCACCGCGTTTGCCGACTCGAAGAACAGTTCGTCCTGCCCGGCAAAGAGCGTTTCGCGCCGGCCGAGATCGACCCAGACGACGCTGCCTTCCGCGGCGCCGGTTTTTTCGCCCTGCTTCAGCGTGGCCGACCCGCTGGCGGGCAGGCGCGCGTCGAGCTTCGGGCGTGGGCGCAGGTCGCGCGTGATCGCGGCGGAGAGTGAACGGACCCACGCATCGAGAGGCAGCACGAGCGCGGCGGCGAATTCGCCGTCGGCCGCGGCCTGCTCGCGCAGCGCTCGCAAAGGCAACAACCGCAACTTCGCCTCGGGCCCGCCGACGGCGACAAACCCGCTGCCCTGGCCGTAGCGCGCGAGGTCGAAGCCGAAGACCAGACCTCCTTCGGGGATAGTCGCGAGGTGCCGCCGCGGGCCGGCGGGTTCGTCGCGTTCGTTCAGCTCGACGGCGAAAATTTCGACCCCGCCTCCGCCTTCCGCCATCCAGACCGAGCCGACCCCGCGCAACGGCAGCGGCCGCGCGCCGGGCGCGTGCGC
>CAXTRS010000230.1:0-8191 GCA_964246635.1 uncultured Chthoniobacterales bacterium
CCTCCGGGGCGTCCGATTTTTTCTTTGGCGCGCTTGATTTCCGCTTAGCAAGAAAGTCACGGACGCCCCGGAGGTGCGTCCCTGCCTGGTCAGGAGGCCGCTGGCGCGGGCTCAGCCGCGGCCACTTCCTCCTGCGCATGCACCGGCCGGCTCTTCGTCGGCAGATCGGGATCGAGGAACCCAAGCATGTGCGGGGTGCTCAACACGCGCACGCCGGCTTCGCGCTGCGCGCCCTGGATTTGCTCGAAGAGCGCGTGCATGCGCGTCCAGTGGACCTTCGGCCGGAAGTGGTGCTCGGCGTGGTAGCCATTGTTGAAGAACAGCCAGTTGTAAACCCGGCCGTAGGCGCTCACGCCCCAGGCGATCGGCTGATCGGGGTCGCCGCCGAAGTGGCGGTAATATCCGTTGAGGTAGCTGAAGCAGTGACCCAGATACATGAATGGCAGGAAATAGACGATGAAGCGCCAGTTGAAGAACGCCATCGTCGCCAGCGTCGCGATGAAGATCGCCAGCTCGGCGTTGCCCCAGCGGACTTCGGCGTCGCCGCGCTTGCGCAGCTCGCGCGAGATCGCCGCCGGGTTGTCGCGGAAGAAGCTCAGGAACGTGTAGCTCCAGACGTTCTCGGCTTCGTGGTCGTGGCCGTGCCGGTAGATCGAAATCCAGTCGATGGTTTCGCCGTTTTCGTCTTTGTGATCGCTGTTGCCCTTGTGGTGCTGGGTGTGGACGACGTCGTAATAGGTCTGCGAAAAGCAGCAGGCGACCGATTCGACAACGGCGAAGAGCCGGTTGAGCAGCGGCGAGCGGAAATACGGGTTGTGAATGAAGTTGTGCGAGATGCCGTTGATGTTGGCGTTGATCATCAACGAATAGAGCAACCCGAGCACGAGCATGGCCCACAGCGGAGCGTGCGGGAACAGGAAGTAGAGGCCGATGAAATAGGCGAGGTGAAACACACCGGCGAGCACGGGAATGGTGTCCCAGCGCGTGTAAGCGAAGAGCTTCGAGTCGGTTTTTGGAATGTCGATTTTGACGGTGAGCGGTTCGGCTTTCATGTGCGGGCGTCGAGCGAAAAAGGGCGGAATCGTTCCGCGGAATTTCGGAGGACATCCATAACGGGAGGCGCCGCGCGCGTCAACTCAGTGGGACGCGGGGCAGGGTCTCTGTTTGAGTTCGGCGTAGAGGCGGCTCTGTCCGACGTTAGAGGGACATGCCGCCCCGAATTTTTGGATTCTGCCGCCGCTCAGCAAAAAAACAGAAAGCCAACGATGGAGGCGGGTTGGCTTGCCGCCTCTACACCCAACGGATCGACAAATGGAGCCGCTCCCGCCTGCGACATCGAAGTCGGCGAGCACTCTTTGCGCTTCCCGCTCAAACAATTTCGTTCGGGGCGAGGCGGCAGGCGAGTGCGGCGGTTTCCAACTGAAGGGTGGCGTGTTCGATGCCGAACTTTTCACGGAGTTCCGCGGCCGCGCGCCGCAGCAGATCGTCGTTGATCACGGCTTCGCGCATGACCAGGTGAGCCGTGAGTGCCGTCTCGGTGGTGCTCATGCCCCAGATGTGCAGGTCGTGGACGGCGACAACGTTGGGCAGGCTCTCTAGGTAGCGGCGCACCTGCGGCACGTCGATGCCCTCTGGCACGGCGTCGAGCGCAAGGTTGACCGAATCGCGCAGCAGTCCCCAGGTTCCTGCGAAGATCACGGCGGCGATGACAAGGCTGACCACCGGGTCCAGCCAGAGCCAGCCCGTAGCGAGCATCACCAGCCCGGCGACCACGACGCCGGCGGAGACCGCCGCGTCGGCGGCCATGTGCAGGAACGCGCCCCGGATGTTGAGGTCGGATTTGCGCCCGCTCATGAAAAGGAGCGCGGTGGCGGTGTTGATCACGATGCCCACGCCCGCGACCCACATTACGGTCCCGCCCTGCACCGGCTGCGGATCGCCGAAGCGGCGGACCGCCTCCCAAGCGATGCCCCCGATGGCGATGAGGAGGAAAAGCGCGTTGAAAAGCGCCGCCAGGATCGAGCTTCGGCGCAAGCCGTAAGTTCGGCGGACCGTGGGCAGGCGGCGGGAAAGATAGCTCGCCCCCCAAGCCAGCAGCAGGCCGAACACGTCGCTCAGGTTGTGTCCCGCGTCGGCGAGCAGGGCGAGGGAATGGGCGAAGACGCCGAAGACTGCTTCGGTGACCACGAAGAGGAGATTGAGCGTGACGCCGATGGCGAAAGCCGCGTTGTGGTCAACGGGTCCGTGGTGATGACTGTGGCCGCCGGAACGGTGTCCGTGGTCATCGTGTTCATGATCCGCCTTGGAGTTGTGTGCGGCGGGCTGCTCGTGGTTGTGGGAATGAACGTCTTTCATGGCTTGCCGATGGCCGGCGGATGAGCGAACTCGCAGTCGGCGCGACGGGTCTGGTGAAAGGCGACCCGAATGGTTGAACCCGCGGCAGGGACGAGCGGCAGGCGGGCGCTGAACGACCCACGGCTGGGCTGCCCACGGTAGTCGCGCGGGATCGGGCGCGGGAAGTAGTCGGTGGCCAGCGCGGCAATGAGGCGATTGTCGGCGCCGATCACTTTCACGTCGATGTGGGCATGAGTGGTTTTGCTATAGTCGAAGCCCGGACGCACGGTGCCGGAAACTCGCGTGCTGCTCGGGCCAGCGGCTTCAGCGTGCGCGGTCACGATCTCGCCGGCGTGATCGGAAAAGCGTTCGACGGGCACGACATCCCGCCGCGGCCCGCCGGCCAGCGCCCAAGCGAAGTCCAGCAGGCCATCGGAACACCGGGCCTCATGTCGGACGTTGGCGCAACCCGCGCAGAGGAGCAGGGCTGCGGCCACAAGCGAGGACCGGATTTTCATTTGGAATTTTGGCAAGCGGGCGAGCCTCCACGTAGTCTCAAGGTATCGGCGGAGTTCCCGCCGAAATCCGACGCAGGCGAGAGGATCCGAGGGCGCCGCGCGGTCAGCGATTATTTCTTCTTGGCTTCCTTCTTTTCGTCGTCGTGCGAGCAGACGCAGGCGTATTCCGCGTTGCCGCACGTCGGGCACTTCGAGAGATTGAGGTTGAACTTTTCGTTCACGGCTTTCGCGTCGGGCGCAGCCTTGATTTGCACGACCACGGGGAAATCGTTCCCCTCTGGCAGCTTGCCGTCAGAAACGAGCTTGCCGTCCTTTGCGGTGAAATTGAGCTTGGTTGGCTGATTGCGATCGCCGGCAACTGCGGTGACGCTTTGCGTTCCCAAGGCGACAGGCTTGAGCGTGTCGTCGAGGGCGGTGAGTTGCACCGTGCGGTCGGGCGTCACGTAGAATTCCAAGTTTGGTTTGACGCCCGTGAGGACGCGCCCGCCGTTCGGGCCGGCTTTGATTTTGCCGCGTTCGTGCGCTCCGGCGACAAAGACTGGTAGGGCGAGAGCGAAAGCGATGAGGAGGGCCAGGGAGGTGGATTTCATTATGTGGATGTGGGTTGGTTTTGTGGTGTCTGCGGGTTCGAGATCGTGCGCAGCGCCGCCGGCTTTTCTTTGCACGGCGACCTGCGCGGCCTTGCGGCCAAAGGTATAAAAGACGGTCGGCGTCACGCCCAAGCCGAGCAGCGTGCTGGTGACGAGCCCGCCGACAATGACTACAGCGACCGGGTGCAGGATTTCCTTGCCCGGCTGGTCGGCGGCGAGGACGAGCGGGATGAGGCCGATGCCGGCGGCGAGCGCGGTCATCAGCACGGGCACCAGTCGTTCCTTTGTGCCGCGAATCACGGTCGCCTTGTTGAACCCCGCGCCCTCCTGGCTCAGCAGGTGCAGGTAGTGGCTGATGAGCATGATGGAGTTGCGCGCAGCGACTCCGGCGACGGCGATGAACCCCACGAGCGTGGCGATTGAGATGTTCCCCAGTTTGAGGTAGGTGAAGACCAGTCCGCCGACGAGCGCCAGCGGGATGTCGCAGAGCACCTGCGCGGCGAAAAATGGCGTTTTGAAATAGCCGTAGAGCAGGAACGCGATGACCCCGAGCACGACGGCGGAAAGCACGAGCATCCGCCGCGCGGCGTCCCGCTGCGCCTGAAACTCCCCTTCGTAAGTGATGAAATATCCCTCGGGCAATTTGACCCTTTCGCGGACTTCCTTTTGCAGCCGCCCGACGAGCGCGCCCACGTCGCGCACCGTCGGTTTGATGGCGACGGTGAAACGGCGCTGGCTGTTTTCGCGGAAAATGACGTTCGGGCCTTTCGCCTCGCGCACGTCGGCGACCAGCGAGAGCGGGATGCGCAGGCCGGTGCTGGTTTCGACGGGCAGTTGCGCGATGCGGTCCGGCGTGTCGCGCCATTCGAGCGGCAGTCGCGTGACGAGATGGACGCTGCGCTGACCCTCGCGCAGCTCAGCGACTTCTTTGCCGCCGAGCAGCGCGGAAAGCTGGTTGTTCAAATGCCCCGGCGCGATGCCGTAGGCCGCGGCGCGGTCGCGATCGGCCTCGATGCGGAGTTGCGGAATGGGCGACTGCTGATCGAGCTTGGCTCCCTCGAAGCCGGGGATGTTCCTGGCGATGGCCTGCACCTCGGTGCCGAGCTGCCGCAATTCGTCGAGAGCCGGCCCGAAGATTTTCACCGCGACCGGCGCGCTCACGCCGCTGAGCATGTGGCCGATGCGATCGGCGAGCGGGCCGCCGACCGCCGCGAAGACGCCGGGCACGGTTCGCAGGCGCGCGGCGAGATCATCGAGGATGGTCTGGCGGCTCCGTTCTTTCTTATCCGCACGTCCTTTCACCTCGCGGAAATCCACGTCGAACTCCGCGGTGGAAACGGGCACGACGTGATCGCCACGCTCGGCGCGACCGAGTCGCCGGCCGACTTTGCGCACTTCGGGCACCGCCAGGATTTGCTGCTCGATGACGTCGGAAATTTTGTTCATCTCCTCCAGCGAGGTGCCGGGCGCGGAGGTGACGGCGATCAGCGCGGTCTCTTCCCTGAATGCAGGCAGGAAATCCTTGCTCATCTGCGGATACAGCGAGAAGGCGCCGAGCACGATGACCCCCGCGAGGACAAGCATCAGGAACGGCTGGTTGAGGCCAAAGCGCAGGAGCGTGTTTTCGAGCAGCCATTTCAAGCCGCGCACCAGCCGGCCGTCGCGGTGCTCGCCGCCGGATTTCGGGTTGAGCAGGAACGAGCACAGCACCGGGATCGCGGTGAGCGAAACGACGAACGACGCCAGCATCGAGATGATCGTGGCAATCGCGATAGGCGCGAAAAGCTTGCCCTCTACCCCGGTCAAGCCGAGCAGCGGCAGAAAGACGAGGATGATGAGAACCGTGGCGTAGAGGATCGAGTTCCGCACCTCGCCGGAAGCGCGGACGATGACTTCCAGCGCGGGCTGCGGCTCGGCGCGCGACGCGTTTTCGCGCAGTCGGCGGAACACGTTTTCCACGTCCACGATGGCGTCATCGACGACCATGCCGATCGCCACGGCGAGCCCGCCGAGGGTCATCGAATTCACCGAGATGCCGAACCAGCGAAACGTCAGCATCGTGATGGCGAACGACAGCGGCATCGCCATGAGCGTGATGCCCGTGGTGCGGAAATTGAGCAGGAAGGCGAAGATGACAATCGTCACCATGATCGCGCCGTCGCGGATGGCTTCCGCGAGGTTGCCGATGGCGTGGTCGATGAAATCTTTCTGCTGAAAGAGCAGCGTCGTTTCGACGCCTTTCGGAAACGTGCTCCGCAACTCTTCCAGCGCGTGCTTGATCTGCTCCGTAAGCGCGCGCGTGTCGAAATCCGGTGATTTCGTGATCGACATAATGACGCCGTAGGTCGGCGACTTTTCCGGCGTCTGGCTCACGGTCGCATCACCGCGCATCGGCTGGGTTCCCCAGACGACCTTCGCCACGTCGGAGATGAGGATGGGGCGGTCGTTGATTTTTTTGATGGAGGTGCGCGCGATGTCTTCGAGCTGCACCGTCATGGCGAGATTGCGCACCATGATTTCGGTCGGGCCGGTGTTGAGGAAGCCGCCTGTTGTGGTGTTCGCGGCTTCCACCGCCGCTTTTTCCAGCTCGTCGAAACCGACATTGTTCGCCTGCATCCGAAACGGGTCGGGCTGGATTTCGATCTGCTTCACGCCGCCGCCCATGTTCAGGATTTCCGCGATACCGGAGATGCTTTGCAGCCGTCGCTTGATCGTCCAGTCGGCGAGCGAGCGGACATCGCGCGGATGGAGGTATCCCGGCTCGCCTTCCTTGATCGTCGAGCGCACGCCGATGAGCAGGATTTCGCCCATGAGCGAAGCGACCGGCGTCATGAATGGCTGCACGCCCGCCGGCAATTGCTCGCGCACGCTTTGGAGCCGCTCCTGCACGAGCGTGCGCGCTTTGTAGATGTCGGTGTCCCACCCAAACTCGGCATAGACGAGCGAGAGCGACACGTCGGAATTCGAGCGCAGGCGCGTCAGCCCGGCCACGCCGAGGAGCGCGCTTTCGATGGGCTGCGTCACCCGCGTCTCGACTTCCTCCGGCGCCAGCCCGGCGGCTTCGGTCAACACAATGACGGTCGGCTTGGTGAGGTCGGGCAATACCTCGACGGGCAACTTCGTCGCGGTCTGCCAGCCGGTGAGCAGCAGGCCCAGCGCGATGCCGAGCACGATCACCCGATGCGTGAGCGACCAGCGGATGAGCGCGTTGAGCATTACCGCGCCTCCCCGGGTTTGGGTGTGGACTCCGCCGGCGACGGGACGCCGCGTTTCCCGTGGAAGAACGCGGAGATGAGCAGCAGCACGAAGAGCACTCCGCTAACGATCTTCCAAAACGGGCCGTCGCTGCCTTTGTGGTCGTGTCCGCCGCCACCCTTCGCCGCGGCGGCTTTCGCGCGGTCTTCCGGCGTCAACTCGGAGCCGTCCGCGGCGTGCTCGTGACCGTGCGCGGCGTCGAGCGCTTCCTTGAGCGAGATGCTGCCACCTCCTGCGAAGGCGAGCGAATACGCGCCGCGCGTCACGACTTTATCTGCGGGCAACAACCCACTGATAATCTCGACGAAGCGGTCGTTCATCTGCCCGACGACGACCGGCGTTTTGACGAAGGCGTTCGGCAAATCAAAGTCCTCGACATACACGAAACGATTCGCCGCATCGCCTCCCAGCGCGGCGCGCGGCACGCTCATCACGCCGGCGCGCCTGCTCAGGACGACGGAAAATTCCGCGCGCATTTCCGGCCACAGCAACCCACCAGGATTGGGTAAGCGAAAGATCGCGTCGATAGTGCCGCTCTGCCGGTCCGCCGATGTGCCAAAGCGCAGCAGTTCGCCGTCGAATTTTTCGTTCGGCAGTGCCGCCACTTTGATGTGCGCCACCGTGCCGGGCTTCATGCCGCCAGCGTGATGTTCCGGCACGCGCGCGACGGCATAGACCTCCCGCAAATCGGTGATCTCCAGCAGCGCCTTGTCGGGTTCCACCGGGTCGCCGAGTCGCGCGTCCACCTTCGTCACCAATCCGCCCAGTGGCGCTTTCAAGGGAACAGTCGGCGGCGGATCGCCCGGCTGGCGACTTTCGATGCGCGCGACTTCCTGGCCGGCGCCCACGGAGTCGCCGGGGATGCATTTGATTTCCAGAATGCGCCCAGGGACCCGGCTGCTGACCGCGCCGATTTTATTCGGGATCGCCTCGATGCGCCCAAGCGCGAAGACGATTTCCTCGAAGTCGGTTTCTTCGACTTCGGCGGTTTCGATGCGGAGGTTTTTCACGCCCGTCGCGTCGAGCACGACGGTGTTGGCCGCGCGTTTCGTCTCGGCGGCGTGGAGCGTTGCGGTGCCCATCGCGAGGAACAGCGCGGCGGCGAGGAGAAGCAACGGAGGAGGTTTCATGAAAGCGAAACAAGAGAGGGTTACTTGCCGCTCGCGCCCGTGGCCGATTCCTGCCGGATGCGGGCAAGGTGAAAGTCGCGCAGCGCGTCGAGCCGCTGGCGTTGGAGCGCGAGCCGGCGGTCGCGGGCGCGGAGCACGTCGAGCAATGGCGCCTGGCCGGCGTTGAACGCGGCGCGGATGTTGTCTTCGAGTCCTGTGGCCTTTGGCAGAAGCCGCTCGTCCATCTCGCGCACAACGCGCGCGAGCGCGGCCATTTCGTCGCGCGCGGTGGCGGCCTCGGCGCGGATGCTCAGCGTGAGCGCGTCGGCTTCCCCGGTCGCGCGCGCGGGCGCCCGCGCGCACGACAGCCGGCCGAGCTTCTTGC
>CAXTRS010000231.1:0-226 GCA_964246635.1 uncultured Chthoniobacterales bacterium
GGGGGGTGGCCCGCGCCCCAAAATCGCGGCCCCCCCCGTCCCCCCCCCCCCCCCCCCCCCAACCCCGCAACGCTTCTGCATTCCGCGCTAACGCGCTGCCGGCCGCTCCAGCCAGAACGGCGCGGCGACGCCTTCGCGATATGCCCGCAATGCACCGGGCGAAGAATCGACGCGCAGGTTGCTCCACGTTTCGTCTTTGTTCTGCCAGCGTTCGTGCCAGAAGATG
>CAXTRS010000231.1:236-1631 GCA_964246635.1 uncultured Chthoniobacterales bacterium
GCGGCTTTCACGCGCGGATAATCGCCCCGCCCCAGCCGCGTGAACGCCTCGCGGATCCACGCGCCCTTGTCGCCGTCGCGCGGAAATTCGCCGACGCCCCATTCCGCGAGCATCACCGGCTTCGCGGGATCGAGCGCGCAAAGTTCCGCGTAGGCGCGGTCCATCGCGTCGGCCCACGGCACCCAGTCTTCGTCGCCGTCGCCGCGCGTGATCTGGCCATAGACGCTGAGCGCGAGCCAATCGACCCAAGCCACGCCGGGGTAATACGCCGCCAGCGTGTTCCAACCCTTCGCTGGAGCGGACGACGCGTTGGGTTGAAACACCCACGCCACGTTCGTCGCCCCGCGCGCCCGCACGCGCTCGACGACGTGTCGCCACGCCGACTTGAACAACTCGGGTCCGCCCGCTTTGCCGCCGTTGTTGACGCCGCACCACGGAAACCAGTTCGCGTTCATCTCGCACGCGAACGAGACGAGCAGCGGCGCGCTGAACTCTCGTGCGCCGTCGGCCCAGCGGTCGATGTCCGCGTCGCAATCGCCCGCGACAATGTGCGCGAGCGAAAACCGATCCGGCTTGCGGGTCTTGCGAAACTGTTCGTAAGGCGGCGCCCACGGCGACCAAAAGAGCAGCGGCACGGCGCCGTGATTTTGGATAATGCAGACGTTCTCCGCCGGGAAGCCGCCGCGGCCCCAGTAACTCGATGAAGCGATGATGGCCTGGTGTTTGCCGACGAGTTTTTCGAATGTTTCGATCGCCGGCAGCCGCACGGTGTCTTCGGTGTCGCCGAAGTCGATATACGCGCCGGTGTAAGCGCCGGCGGCCGGCGGCGCGAGAACTTCCGCCGCACAGCCACGCGGCTGGCCGAGCCAAAGGAGGGCAAGCACCGCGAGGGCGGTTCGCGGGAGTGTCGGGACGAGAAAAGTCATCGCAACGACGGCGCGCGTTGTTTTGACAGCCACTCGCTGCCCGCGGGCGTAAGCCGCACGCATGTGCGCCCATCTGCCGCCCGCTCGCACTGGATGAGCCCGCGCTCGTTGGCTTCCTCCCAAATCGGCAGCCGCGGGCATGACGTGCGCCAGGCTTCCATCACTTCGGCGTAAGAACGCTCGCCGCCACTTACCCACTCGAGCAGATCGAGAATCAGCGGTTCAACCGGATCGATCATGATTTTTTCTTTCATCGGTTGGCGAGGATATTTCCAGTCGAATTCGGATGATCGCAAATAGGCTGTGCCGCAGGAAGCGCGACAGCGCAGGGTCGCAACTGCTTCTTCGCAGGCGAACGCCGCGGCTCGGTTCCGTAGCGGCGGCAGCGGCGCGCCGTCAGACAGCAAAGGGGAGCGCGGGCGTCCCGCCGGCAAGCTCTTCTCCTTGGAGGGCACCGTGCCTTCGGTGC
>CAXTRS010000231.1:1641-2647 GCA_964246635.1 uncultured Chthoniobacterales bacterium
GGCCCCCAAAAAACCCCCCCCCCCCCCCGCCGGGCCCCCCCCCGGCCGGGACGGGCGAGACGCCCGTGCTCCCCTTTCGCTGAGCACGCAAAAATCAGGCAGCGACACCAGGCAGGTGAAAGCCGGCTTTCCATTTCACCCGCCTTCGTGTTTGCTATGGCTTTCAACCCCATGAAGATGACGTTCCCTCTTTCTGCACCACAAGCCCTTCCGCAGGCGTTGCTCGCGCTCTGCGCCCTCCTCGGCTTCTCCTCTCTTCTCGGCGGATGCGCCGGCACCGACGCGCCGGGTGCATTCAATCGCGCCGATACGAACCGAGCGGCGCGCGCGAGCTCTGCTGCCTTCTCCTCCTCGCGCGCCGCCGCGTCGTATCGGCCCGGCCTCGGCACGGAGTTCGGCGAAGAGCGCGAATCGGGCAGCCGCAGAACCTCCTTTGTGCGCGCAAACGGCAACCGGCCGCTGGCGACCGCGGCGGTTTATTACGACGATCGCGAAGGCGTGCGCGCACAATCGGGCGACCCGGAGGCGTCCTCCCGCTACGCGGAGCCGCCGCCGCAAGCGCGCGGACTCATCGACCTGCGGCTCGTCGGCGCAGGCGGTTTCGGGCTGCGTTCGTTCACCGCTGGCGGGCGGCGCTACGTCGTCGGCAGGCCGGGCGACCGCTATTCCATCGAAGTGCGCAACCGCACCGATTCGCGGCTCGAGATCGTGCTCTCCGTCGATGGCCTCGACGTGCTCGACGGCCGGGCGGCGTCTTACTCGAAGCCGGGTTACGTTGTCGCGCCGCGCGGCTCGTTGCGCGTCGATGGCTTTCGCACCAGCAGCAGCACGGTGGCGGCGTTTCGTTTTTCATCGGTGCAAAATTCGTATGCGAACCAGCGCTACGGCGACACGCGCAACGTCGGCGTGATCGGCGCCGCGGTGTTCGCCGAGCTTGGCCGCGGGCCGTTCGGCGACGATGACGAAGAAACACGCCGGCGCCGGCGGGCGGATCCATTCCCGGGCC
>CAXTRS010000231.1:2675-8188 GCA_964246635.1 uncultured Chthoniobacterales bacterium
GATGAGCGTCAGGTCAACTGCTCGCGAATCGCCTCGATTTGCGTGCGGTGCAGCCGCTGGTGCAGGGCGTTGAGGCAATGCCAGCGGTGCGCGTCGATTGGGCCGAACCACGGGTGCGGAAAACGCGCGCGCAGCTCCTCCGGCGCAGGTGCCGAATGCGCGCCGAGTTCGGCCGCGCTTTGCAACAGCTCGAGAAAACGGGCACGTATCGCGGCGGGCGTTTCGATGCCCTGCGGTTTCACGTCGGCGGTGCCCACTGGCGGGCCGAGTTCTCGCTCGCCCGCGCGCAACGCCGACGCCACCTCGACCATTTTTTCGCCGACAATGTTCAGATGTTCGACCGTCATTGCCACCGACCACTGGCGCGAGCTGTCCTCAATGCCGCGCAGGCGCGGGATGAGCACACGCTCTCCGAGTCGCGCTGGATCGACGGCATCCCAGAGGGCGAGGATTTTCTTGCCCTCACGCTGAAACATTTCCGCGGCGCGCTCCCACGTCAGCCGGCGGCAGGCGCGCGGAAAGATGAAAAAGCGCAGCGCCGCCCATTCGAGAAAAGGCAACCCGGCGCCGGGTGGTTGAAGTTGAGCGGACATGGGAAGAGTTGCGGGTTGCGGGTTGCGGGTTGCGCGGGGTGGTTTTCCTTTCCTTGTCATCCTGAGCTTATCGGAGGACCGCGGAACGGATGCTGGACGCCGGATGCTAGATGTCAGCATCCGGTATCCAGCATCTGGCAATCAGAGGTCCTTCGACTGCGCTCCTGCGTCGCTCCGCTCTGGATGACAAACGAAGCGGAAGACGCGCGCAACCCGCAACCCGCAACTCGCAACTCGCAACCCCTCACTCGCCCTCCTCTTTCAACACTACCCGATCCAGCCGCAGCGCTTCGCCGAGCGACCATGCCTGAAACGGGCAACCCAGCGCGCGCCGCGGAGGCTCGGCGTCCGCGATCTCGGCGAGATGGCCGAGGCCGGCGTCGTGCAGATGGCCCAGCAACGGTTTCAGGAAACGCTCGCGCGCCTCCGCTTTGGCTTCGGCGGTTTCGCCGCGCACGCGCACCCACGCTTCGACAAACGGCCCGAGCAGCCACGGCCAGACGGTGCCTTGATGATAGGCGCTGTCGCGCTCCGCGCCGTTGCCTTCGTAGCGCGCGTGATAATCGAGCGAGCCGGCGGCGAGTGTGCGCAGACCGAAGGGCGTCACCAACTTTTCTTCAACGGCCGCGACGACGCGCACGGCTTCATGCGGCGCGAGCAAACTGAACGGCAACCCGCCGACCGCGAAAATCTGGTTCGGCCGAAAACTTGCGTCGTCGCGTCCCGGCTCATGATCGCAGTCGGCAATGTCGAGCAACGAGCCGCGCCCGTCGTCGTAAAACCGGCGCTGAAAAGAGATCACGCCAGTTTCAAAAAGCGCATTCCAGCGCGACGCCGGCACGGGCGCGCCAACGGCATGGAGCGCGTTGAGCCAGAGCGCCTGGATTTCCACCGGCTTGCCCACACGTGGGGTCACCGGAATGCAGCGGCCGTCGCGCTCGATGCGCGCATCCATCCAGGTCAGCGCCCAGTCGGAGCCGGGAATCCCGCACGCGAGCAGACAATCCGCGGGATCGAGCCGGATGCCGAAGCGCGTGCCGGCCTGGTAGCCGGCGAGGATGGTTTCCGCCGTCGCGTGGAGCACGCCGCGATGGCCGTCGGGCACCGGCTGGCCGGCAGCGCGCAGGGCGTTGAGATAGTCGCACGCGGCGATGATGAACCAGAGCGACGCATCGACGGAGTTGAATTCCGGCTCCGACCCAACGTCGGGAAAGCGGTTCGGGCACATGCACTCGTCTCCAACCGTGGCCGCCCAGCGGAGCAGGATTTCGCCGGCCTCGGCGAAGCGGCCGGTGGCGAGGCAGAGGCCGCGCAGCGAAATAAACGTGTCGCGCCCCCAATCGGTAAACCACGGATAGCCGGCGATGATCGTCGGCCCGCGACGGTTGCGGATGAGATACGTGCTCGCGGCGCGCGGGAGGGTGTCGGGGGGGCGCGTCGCCGCGGCGGCGCGCCGGCCGGCCTCGAAGTCCTCGAGGATGTCGTAGAAGCGCGGCTCCGTGTCGGGCGAAATCGGCAATGCCGCCGGGTTGAACGCGCCGTCGGCCGCGAACGCGAGCACCGCGCGCCGCTGCGCCGCGCTGCCAGCGGCCGCGGTGTTCGGCGCGCTCGCGGAAAGTTGCCACGTGAACACGCCCGGGGAGGCGAGGTCTTCGAGACAATCGAGGCCGCGCTCGCGCTCTTTGCGGTAGAGAAAATTGCGATACCAGAGCGGATCGTGCCGATACGCGCCGTCGCTCCAGGCGTGCAGCGCAGGCACGCGCGCGTAGGTCTTCCAGGTGAGCCGGCCACGGGCCAGTTGGGGATTGAACTCGAAGGCCGGGTTCTGGTGTTGCATCCCGTGGTAGTCGCGTCCGGAGAGGAACGGCCGGACGTGGAAGCGCCAGCCGTCAGAACCAGCGCCCGTGCCGGCTTCCAGCAAACGCCACGAGAGCAGCGTGAGCCCGGCACCGGGGACCACGAACAATTCCTGCGCGACGGCCGGCCCGTCGTCGCCGCTTCCGAAGCGAAACGTCCAGCGCGGCCACGGCTCGTAGGAAAAATCGGTGATGGCATCGACGCCCCGCGGCTGGGTGACCTCGCCTTCGTAGTATTGAGTGGAGACGAAATGCCGCTCGCCCGTGGCGTTTTCCAGCCACGCTTCGAGTCCGTTGACCAGGACGTAGCGACCCGGCGGCGTGTCCGAGTGATCGTCGCGATCGACGGCGGCGAGGAGCAGCGCGTGGTAGCGCCGCGTGCGCTCGCCGCTCACCGTGCCGGAGGCAAAGCCGCCGCGGCCATCGGCCTCGAGCCATTCGGCGTGCGGGTCATAGCGGAGCGGGGTCATCGCAGGGGAGCTTTCGCGGAGCGAGCGGCTGCGGACAAGCGCAAAATGCTAGCGCGAGGATTTCTCGCTTGCACTCCGGCAGCGGCGTCCGCACAGGGATTCTGCCGTGACTGGCCGTCGATCTTCAGCGGGTAGGGCGGGCGTCCCGCCTGCCGCGACGGGCGTCTCGCCCGGCGCACACGCAGGGCGATAGACGCATGTTTGTGTTTGGCGTTTGTGTATTCGGCGAGACGCCGAACACCGCGGGCGAGACGCCCACCCTACCCAAAGCATATTCCTCGCGCGGCTCCGCGTTTGCCACCGGCTCCCGGACCGCCTTTATTGCTGCTCCCCTGTTCTATGCGTTCCCATCCTGTTCTCCTCGTGACGGTGCGCCTTGTCGCCGCCGTTTCCTTTTGCCTCACGGCTGCCCCCTCTCTTGCACCGCGCCTTCACGCCGCCGAAGCCAGCGTGCCCATTCCCCCGCCCGGTCCGCCCATCGACCCGGCGAATCTCGACCGCAACGTGAAGCCGGCCGACGATTTCTTTCAATTCGCGGGCGGCGGCTGGCTGGCGAAGAATCCGATTCCGGGTGAATACGCGCGCTGGGGTTCGTTTGAAATCCTCGCCGAGCGCAACAACGCCGTGCTCAAAAGTGTGCTCGAAGATTGCGCCACCAATCCCGGCAATCGCGGCACCGCAAGGCAAAAAGTCGGCGACTTTTACGCCAGCGGCATGGACGAAAAAACCGTCGATGCCGCAGGCGCGAAACCGCTCGCGCCGGAGCTCGAGGCCATCGCGAAACTCGGCGACCGCGCCGCGTTGCCGGCGGCCGTCGCGCGCCTGCACAAGCTCGGCATCAACGCGCTATTCATCCTCAACGCCGACCCGGATGACAAGAACAGCAAGCTGGTCATCGCCCAGCTGATTCAAGGAGGGCTCGGTCTGCCGGACCGCGATTATTACACGAAGGACGACGACAAATCGAAGGCTCTCCGCCAGGACTACGTCGCGCACATGGCGAAGATTTTCACCCTGCTCGGCGACGATGCCGCCAAGGCGGAGGCCGGGGCGAAAGCGGTGCTGAATGTGGAAACCGAACTGGCGAAATCCTCGAAGACGCGCGTCGAACGCCGCGACCCCGAGGCAAACTATCACAAGATGGGGATGGCCGAGCTCGTCAAGCTCGCGCCAGGGTTTGATTGGAAAGCGTATTTCGCCGCGATGGGCGTGCCGGAGCCGGGTGACATCGACGTGAAGCAGACGGATTTTTTCACGAAGGTCGGCCAGCTCGCCGGCAGCGTGCCGGTGGACGATTGGAAAACGTATCTGCGCTGGCACCTAGCGCGCGACACCGCGCCGGATTTGAGTCAGGCGTTCGTGGAGGAGAACTTCCGCTTTTACGGCGCGACGCTCACCGGCGCGAAGGAAAACCGGCCGCGCTGGAAACGCATTCTGCGCGAAGCCGACGCCGATCTCGGCGAAGCGCTCGGCCAGCTGTTTGTGGAAAAAGCGTTCCCGCCCGAGGCGAAGGCGCGCGCGAAGGTGCTGGTCGAAGATCTGCGCAGCGTGCTGAGCGAGCGCATCAACAAGCTTGAGTGGATGGGCGCGGAGACCAAGGCGGCCGCGCAGAAAAAACTGGCCGCCTTCGCGGTGAAGATCGGTTATCCGGACGAGTGGCGGGATTATTCGAAGCTTGAGATCAAGCGCCAGCCGCACGTGCTCAATGTGCTCGCCGCCAATGCGTTTGAGGTGCAGCGCAATCTCGCCAAGATCGGCAAGCCGGTGAACCGCAAAGAGTGGAACATGACCCCGCCGACGGTGAATGCGTATTACAACCAGTCGAACAACGAGATCGTCTTTCCCGCCGGCATCCTCCAGCCCCCGTTTTTCGACGCGAAGGCAGACGACGCCGTGAATTACGGCGGCATCGGCGCGGTCATCGGCCACGAAATGACGCACGGCTTCGACGACCAAGGCCGGCAATACGACGCCGAGGGCAACCTCAAGAACTGGTGGACCGAAGAGGACGCCAAACGCTACAAGGAACGCAGCGAAGCGATCGTCGCGCAGTTCGACAACTTCAAGCCGCTGCCGGATGCGGCGGTGAACGGCCGGCTGACGCAGGGCGAAAACATCGCCGATCTCGGCGGCTTGAAAATCGCGTATGAAGCGCTGCAAAAAGCGCTCGCGCGCGGCGGCCCGGACGCCGCGACGAAGAAGATCGACGACTTCACGCCGGCGCAACGTTTCTTCCTGAATTGGGCCAACGTGTGGCGCAACAACATCCGCCCCGAGGCGCTGCGCCTGCGCCTGAACACGGACCCGCACGCCCCCGGACATTATCGGGTCAACGGTCCGCTGAGCAACCTGCCGGAATTCTCGGCTGCGTTCGGTGTGCCGCCCGGCAGCCCGATGTCGCGGCCGGAGAAGGAACGGGTATTGATTTGGTAAGACAAACGCTCAGGCACTGCCTCTTGCCCGCCTTTGGCAGGCCACCACTCCAAACTCGTGTTTTCAGCCCCGGCAGGGGCGACAGAGCCTTCGCCCACGGCGTGAGCCGTGGGATCAATTGAGAGAACACCCAAGCCCCGGCTGGGGCGTAAGAACAATCG
>CAXTRS010000232.1:0-8170 GCA_964246635.1 uncultured Chthoniobacterales bacterium
AAGCGACGGACCCGCGCGGGGGCCAGCGCGCGGTAGCCCGCGAACGCGCCGGTGTCGTGGCCGACGAAATGCACGGGCGCGTCCGGCGACAGCGCGTCGGCGATGGCCAGAAGATCGTCGGCCACCGCGTCCGTGCCGAACGGACCCACAACCGGGCCGGGCGCGTAGCCGCGCTGCCACGGCGCAACGGCGCGCAAGCCGTGCGTTGCCAACGCGGCGGCGAGAGCGTCGAATGTGCTCGCGTCGTCGGGAAAACCGTGCAGGCAAAGCGTCACCGGCGCAGCGTCGGGCGCGCCGAACGCGCGGGCGGGGAAGCGTCCGCGCGGCGTGTCGATGGCGATCGTGGCGAAGCTCATCCTTTCCTGACTAGCATACGCGCGAGCGCGGAAGCGCGGTGCATCCAAACGGCCGGGATCGACGATGCCGGCTACAAGCGCGGGCGGCGGAATTTTCGACGCGCCGCCGACTGTTTTCGCTTCGGCGTCTCGTGCCGCGCGCGAGCGATCGCGGCGCCAGGATCGATGTAGTCGGAGAGGCGGCGCACCAGCCGAACACACTCGTGGGTCGCCTGCTCGCCGTCGATGCCACGCACCGCGCGCGTCAACTGATCGAGCAGATCGAGATAAAACAAATCGTCGCAGAACTCCAGGGGCACCTCGACTTCGGCGCCGCAACTCAAGCGCACCGGGACCGCGAGTTCGAAAGGCTCGGCATCGTCCATGTGACAGCGATGTTCGCTGCACGTTTCTTGCGCGAGAAGGGCGGCGTTGTCATCCTTTTCATTGCAACATTTTCGTTGCAGAACCGCTCGCGCCGCGCCGACCTGAAGACGGGAAACGTGCGAGTGCGCTACCTGGAGTCCGACCGGTTTTCCGCCCGCCAGATTTTCCAGTAGCCGTGCAGCCGGTCCTCGAACTCGCTCGGCTTTTCGCGGTAAATGCGCCGGGCTAGCGCGTGCGCGGCGTCGTGCAGCTCGGCGCGGCGGGCGTCGATCACGGTGCCGAAATTTTCCAGGTCGGCTGGCGCGACCCACGGCTCCGGGTTGTCGAGCAGGCGGGCGCGCAGCACGACGAGGTCGTGCTCGTCGCCAAGTGCATCGGCCAGCGCGTCAAGGTCACGGCCGACGCCTTTGAGCACGTGTGGCCAGAGCGGGCGCAACACACGCAATTGGTAGCCGAGGTCTTTGACGCGCTTGCGCAACTCGTGCCATGCCACAGCATCGTCTCGCCGCGCGTCCACGCGCTTCGAGGCGCGGCGACCTTGCCGGTAGGTCGCCCGCAAGCCGGTGCCGATCAGCCACCAGTCGTCACCCACCAGAGGCCAGTCGGCGCTGATGCGCTCACGCACAGCGTTTAGCTCGGTGATGAGTGCCGGCAGGCGAGAGGGCAAAGCGACAACCTGCTCGACCACCTCGCAGTCGTGCGTCAACTCGCTGCGCACTCGCAGCGCGGCATTTTGGCCGACCTGGCTGCGCGCTCTGTCCGGTTCGAGCAGCTTGTCGAACGCAGCGACCAAGGCTTGCGCGTCTCGCACCGCAGATAACGTGCGGCCGGCGTTGCGGAACGCCGTGTTTTCTTTCTCGAAGCGCTTGCGTCCGAGCGCGGGCCGCACGAGACGCAGGAGCGCGCGCAGCCGCTTGAATTCTTTGCGCGCGGCGTGGACCGTCTCAGCCGCTGCTCCGTCGGACGGATGGGCAAGAGCTTCGAGGGCCTTCTTCACCCTCGCGCGGGCTAAACGGAGGATGTTGTCGGCCACCGTTTCGTCGGCGCAAAATCGAAATGCCATACCGTCAGAATCGGAGCTGAAAGAGAAACGCTACTATCATTAGCCGACACTGAGCTGGATCATCATCCACTGGCTACCCGCAGCGTGTGGGCGCGGCACCGCGGCAGGTGGGACCACTCGTTGATTCGCACGTTGAATAGGAAGAACACCCTCCTATCGAACCGGCTTTATAAGGAGCGCGCAGATCAACCGTTCTTCCCTCTTGCATCAGGCGGAGAGGCCGATGGCAACACCCGTGATTTGGCGGCTGAAAGGAAGCTCGCGGCCGTGCTCGAACACAGGCTTGGCCGTGCGATCACATCCACTATGTTTTCGCTGATGATTGCGCCGTCACCTTTGGCTATCGCATCCGGCGGCGTCACGGTTTGGACGCTTCAGAAGGGGATTATCTATTTGCTGCAGATTGCGTCGAACCTCAAAGATTTGCCTTTGAGAGTTTGGATCATCTCGCGTGCCTCAGGGTTCGGCATGAGTGCGCAGCAGCGACGGGCGTTACGCATCGACTACGACGCAAAAACGTCGTTGAGCGTGGCCGCCAGCGTGCGTGGGCCTGCCTGGTCGTCTGCGATCAACTGGTAAAGTTCCGCCATGCCCTGATAGATCTGACTTTCCGGCCGCTCCGCGCCGATGAACGCCGCGATCTCGCCCATCTCCGGCACCCAGCGGTAAGCCTTCGGCAACATGTCGGGCACGGCTTTGCCCAGTCGCGCCAACAATTCGGCTTGGCTGCTGGCCAGTTCGACTCCGAGCGCCTCGGACACGCCGTAGCGTTTTGCCGCGAGGATCATGGCGGTAGCAAGCGCCGTCAGGCCTTTGGTGATCCCGGCGTAAGCCATTTTCAGGGCCGAGGCTGTGCCTGCCTCTCCGGCAAGCACCTTGGTGGTCAATCCGTAGTGATTGAGCACATCGGCGGATTCACCAACCGATCCGCAGAGATAGAAGGTTGGTCCTCCTTCGCCCGACGAGCCGCTGGGTGGATGACCAAAAATGCCACCGTCCACAAAGGTCGCTCCGCTGGGCGCGATGATCGCCTGGATCTCTCTGGCCCGCTGCGGGCTGATCGCGTTGAGGTCAACGTAGATGGGCTTCTTACCGGTCGCCTTGCAGCGTGCCGCGATGCGCGCGGCCAAGGCCGCAGCTTGGTCTGGAGGCACGATGGACAGAAAGAGATCGGCCGCCGCCAGTGCGTCGTCAGACGCCGGCTCTAGGTTGGCCGAGCGCGCCCGTGCGACACTGGCCGGACTGCGCCCCTCTGTCGAGGTGAGCACCTTGGCGCCGCGCGCGGCGAGGCGCGCACCGACCGCTGCCCCCATGGCTCCGGGAGCCACGACCGCGATGGTTTTGTTCATAAGAAAGGATTCGTGTTACCTCAGATGTTGCGCGGCTGGGCATCGGCCAGCGTTAACGTCACAGTCGCCGGGTCCAGCCTCAGCCCGGCCGGGCGCGCGCGCGGGGGCGGAGACTGAGGTTTAGCGCCTGTCGTCCCAAGGCCGCGGCCACCGCGCGCCGCGTAAGAACTCCGGCCAAGTGTGCCCGGTAGGCTGCGTCCGCGAAGAGATCTTCCGCGAAATCGACCCCCGTGAGCATCAGTCCTCGCAACAATGGGTCCGGGTCGGCGGAGGCGGCGAGACACTCCTCCGCCTGCCGCCAGCGAAACGCGCCGGTCGTGGCCGTGCCCGTGATGGCCACGCGCGGCCCGGCGGGCGCAAACGCGACGAAGACTCCCACCATGGCGTAGCGCGAGGCAGGGTTGAGAAATTTAGTGTAAGCGCCCCGCTCCGCATGGCGAAACGCGATCCCCGTGACGATCTCGCCGGGCGCGAGCGCCGTTCGGTATCGACCGGTGAAAAAGTCGTTAGCTCGAAGCCGCCGGGTTGTGGTCTGGATCTCGGCGTCGAGCGCTAGGCAGGCTGCTGGCCAGTCCCCTGCCGGGTCGTTCGTCGCCACCGCGCCGCCGAGCGTTCCTCGTTGGCGGATGGCGGGATCGCCGACGTGCGCGGCGAGCGAGACGAGAAACGGAAGACGCCTGCGCACAGCGAGCGATGAGGCGATCTCCGCGTGGGTCGCGCCAGCTCCGATGAAGACTGCATCGGTCCCGTTGGACTCGATCTCTTTTGGCAGCACGTCCCGAAGATCCACGACGCTGGTGGGCGAGAGTCGGCGCGCTCGCAAGTCCAGAACGAGCCCCTGCCCGCCCGCGAGCAAGGCGGCTCTTGGAGCGGCGGCGAGGCGGCATGCTTCGTCGAGGGCGGCGGGCCGATGGTAAGTGAAGTCACGCATCGCGAGTCTCCGAGGGTTCCGGGGTCATCGCGCGCGCCGCCGCAGCGATCGCCTCCACGATGTGCTGGTAGCCGGTGCAGCGACAGATGTTGCCCTTGAGTTCCTCGCGGATGACGTCCTCGTCCGGCGTCCCGTGGCGACGCACGATGTCGAGGCCCATCATCACCATGCCCGAGGTGCAATAGGCGCATTGGAGAGCGTGGTGCTCGCGGAAGGCGGCCTGCATGGGATGGAGAACGCCGCCCGCCTCGGCTAATCCTTCGATTGTCGTGATCGCCGCGCCCTCGCACTGGAGCGCAAGCACTGTGCACGACTTCACGGCGTAGCCATCGAGGTGGACGACACAAGCCCCGCAATGCGCGGTTTCGCATCCCAAGTGCGTGCCGGTCAGGCGCAGGTGCTCGCGCAGGAAATCGATCAGTAAGGTGCAGCCCTCGATAGTGCGTCGAACCAGTTGCCCGTTCACCGTCAAGGACAGGTTAGGCATGGGTGGCCTCCTTGCTTTGCGGATCAACCTTCAGCGAAGCCACCCTCTCGACTGCCTGCGCCGCTTGGATCGCCCGCCAGACCGTCATGGGTGTAAGAGGCATGTCGATGTCGGTGACGCCGAGCGGCGCGAGCGCGTCGAGGACAGCATGCACCAAGGTCGGCGGCGCGCCGATCGTCGCCCCTTCGCCCACGCCTTTGGCGCCAAGCGGATTGTCCGCGGCCGGCACCTCGGTGTGCGCCGTTTGGAAGCGCGGCAGATCTATTGCCCGCGGCACCGCGTAGCTTTTGAACCCATCCACGAGAGGACGCCCGTCACCGTCATAATGGACGCACTCCATCAGCGCCTGACCGATCCCCTGCGCGAGGCCGCCGTGAACCTGCCCACGGGCGAGCAGCGGATTGATAATCCGTCCACAATCGTCCACCACCGTGTAGCCGAGCAGCGTCACACGCCCGGTTTCGGGATCGACCTCGACGGATGCAATGTGGGAGCCGTAGGCGAACGGCATGCTCTTCGGGTCGAAGAACGCGGTCGCGTCGAGCCCCGGCTTCATGCCGAGGGGAAGGTCGTGCGCAAGGTGGGCTTCGCGCGCCGCATCCGCGAAGCTGACGGAGGGCGCCCCGCGCTCCATCACCAAAGTCCTCAGGCCGCTCCTGCGCTTGAACACGGCCTGCTTGACTCGATCCTCGACCTTCTTCGCGACGTGAGCGAGCGCAGCGCCGACCCCGGCATTCGGCGCGACCGAGAAGTGGCCGTCGGCATAGGCGAGATCACCCGGACGACACTGGAGCTTGTAGGCGGCGATGCAGCGCACCTCGTCGAATATTTTGGTCGCGGCTTCGTGAACCGCTGAGCCGCCCACTGCGATGGTGCGTGAGTTGTAGGTGCCGGTGCCGAAGGGCACCGCCTGCGTGTCGCCTTGGACGACCTCGATGTTTTCCGGCTCGATGCCAAGCGCTGTGGCGGCGATTTGGGCGAGGCTCGTCGCGTGCCCCTGACCCTGGCTCTGGCTGCCAGAAAAAACCGTCGCTCTGCCGTCGGCATGGACCACCACGCGGGCGCTTTCGTGGCCTGCGCGTCGAAAGCCAATCGCTCCCATCGCGATGGAGGGCGCGGCTCCGCAGTTCTCCGAGAACATCGCCACTCCGATGCCGAAGCAGCGCCCTTCGGCGGGAGCGCGGCGCTGCTGCTCGCGCAACCCAGAATAGCCAGCGACTTCCAGCGCTTTGTCGAGGTTGGCAGCGTAGTCGCCCGTGTCGAGAGCCATGCCAATCGGGAGCCGGTAGGGCATGGCGCTGGCAGGCGCCAAGTTTTGCCGGCGTAATTCCGCGGGATCGCGGCGAAGTTCAACGGCGAGCGCTTCAACCATGCGCTCGATGAGATAAGTGGCCTCCGGATGGCCCGCGCCGCGGTAAGGTCCGGTCGGGGTGCGGTTGGTGTAAACGCCTTCGATCGTTTCGGCGACGTTGGCGATCCGATAAGGACCCGTGATGGACGAACCGGCGTTGAGCGCGATGATGCCCGGTCCCATGCCGACCGCGAACGCGCCAAGATCGGCGATCAGCCGCGCGCGCAAACCCAAAATCGTGCCGTCGCGCTTGGCAGCAAGCTCGGCGTATTGGACGTGGTTGCGGCCGTGGGTAGTCGAAACGAACGATTCGCCTCTCCCCTCGACCCAGCCGCACGGGCGGCCCGTTCGCATGGACAAGAGGGCGCAGATCACATCCTCGGCGTAGAACGCGAGCTTTCCGCCGAAGCCGCCGCCGATGTCGGGTGCGACCAGTCGCAGTTTGTGGAGCGGAAAGCCCAGGCAGGTCGCCAGCGCCCGCGCGTGGACGTGCGGCAACTGGCTCGTGGTGTAATGCAGCAAACTGCCCGCGGTCGGATCGAAGGCGGACAAGACGGCCCGCGTTTCCATCGAGGCGGGAGCCAGCCGATTGTTCACGAGGCGGCGGTTGACGACCACTTCGGCCTCGGCGAACGCCCGGTCGGGATCGCCACCCCGGCGCTGCAAATAGAAAGCGCGGTTGTGTGCAACACCGGCGTGGATGCGCAGCGCGCCCTCCGCGGTCGCCGCTTCCTGATTGGTGAGCGCCGGCAGCGGCTCATAAGCGACGCGGATCGCATCGAGAGCGTCGAGGGCTTCCTCCCGCGTCGCGGCGGCGACCGCCGCCACGGGCTGCCCGGCGTAGTGAACGGTTTCGCGCGCCAGGATCGGATGAGTGACGACGGCATCCATGCCCGGCGGAACCCAGTCACAAGGGAGGTCGCCGATGCCGCCGAGATCGTCGCCGGTGAGGACGACAGACACGCCAGGGCTTGACCCGGCACTTTTGGTCTCGATTGCGGCGATGCGTCCGTGAGCGTGGGGCGAACGCAACACCGCGACATGCAGCGCGTCGGAACGCGCGATGAAATCGGAGACGTAGCGCCCCCCTCCCCTCAAAAAACGTTCGTCTTCAAGCCGGGGCATGGAGCGTCCGATCGGACCATCGGGAGACGAGTGGCTCGCGCGCTGATCAGCCCGGTTCATGGAGATGTGCAATTCTTGGTTAATGCAGTTGCGCGTCAGCGGCGACTTGCGGTTGCCGAACAAAACGAGCGGTCTAGTCAGCCGAGCGTGATTGAACTCCTGGTTGACACGCCGCAGTCACCAAAGCCACGATCTTCTGTTCGAGCTCCAGATAGCTCTTTCTCATCCGCTCGTCGTTGAACTGCCCGAAAACCGAAGATGGCAGATCGTATTCGATGCGGGTAACGCCATGCTCATCCTCAAAAATCAGCACGCGCCAAGGCGCATAGAGAGCGGCAGCCAAATTGTATTGAGTCATCTCCACCGCGATGAGCGGTTGACCAATCGTGTATTGGTTCGCTTTGCCCGCGAGCTGACCCACCAGCGGCAGCAACGCACCGTGCTTGCGCGTGTCGTTGAACTGCATGAGGCCGCTTTTCCCAGCCATGGTCTCGAGCCTTCCGCGAACCTGAGCCAACTCTGCGGGCAAGGCCGTCGGTGAAACCTTTGCGCCTTCGGGATCAAAGGCGCCCAGTTGAGCCTCGAAAGCGGCGACCGTCGCCTCGAAGCCTCGGCTGGATTGAATAGAAACGTGCTGAATCGTGATCGGGGTAGTTTGCATGAGAAGGTTGGTTACCTTGCGCTCCGCCAGTCCACCGCCCGAGATGCTTTTGAGCACGCAGAAGGCGCCAGGTTTCGAGTCGATTCGCTGCGTTTCTCCGACGGTTGCGCCACGGTTGAGAGAGCGGGTGCCGCGTAATGATGATGCTCATCATATATTTGCATTCATGATGCTTGTCATATATTTTGTTTGGTCTCGCTCAAATTTTTTTCTTTCCCATGCCCCGAGTCTCCCGTGCCCAGGCCCAATCCAACCGCGAACAGGTTTTGGACGCCGCCGCGCAGGTTTTTCGTGAGCGCGGGTTCGACGGAGTCAGCGTGGCCGAGCTGATGGCCGCCGCCGGCCTGACGCACGGCGGCTTCGGTGTGCTGCACGCGGCCGGTGGTGGGGTCGGGCGCGGTGCCTTCCACTACTAGCTCGAGCAGGCCGAGCAGCTTGCGGGCATCGCCGCCACTGAGGGCCAGTAGGGCATGGTCCTCAA
>CAXTRS010000233.1:0-8079 GCA_964246635.1 uncultured Chthoniobacterales bacterium
CCCGTGGACGAAGGCGGAGGCGACGATTACCGCACGGCGGAAGGCGGCGATTATGGGAACGAAAACGTCGATGCCGGCTCAGACAACCTGTTTGCCGACAGCGGCGGCGGCGATAGCTACGACAGCGGCAGCGGCAGCGATGACAGCGGCGATTATGTGTGATTGAGGTTCGGTGCCATCGCGCCGCAACACGGTTTGTCGCGCGTTCCTCATCGTCCGCCTGTCGCTTGATGAAAATCCACCGCGTCCTGCTGCTGTTATTGCTCGCCGCCCTCCTCGGCGCTCCATCCGCCTTTGCGCAATACGACGCCGCGCTCGCCGAGAAGCTGGGCGCGGATGAACGCGGAATGAAGCAATACGTCTTCGTGATCCTCAAGTCAGGCACCAGCACGGCCAGTCCGGAGGAGAGGCAGAAAGCTTTTGCCGGCCACATGGCCAACATCGGAAAGCTGGCTGCGGAGAACAAGCTGTTGGTGGCTGGCCCCATGATGAACAATTCGCAAAAGCTCGCGGGCATTTTCGTCTTCAACACCGACAGCCTCGACGCCGCCAAAGCCATGCTGGCGGGAGACCCGGCCGTCGCAGCGGGTTTGCTGGAGCCAGAAATGTTCGTCTGGTATAGCACTGCCGCTTTGCAGGAGATTCCAAACTTGCACAGTAAAATTCAGAAGAAGCAGCCTTGAGAGCCCGGGTTCCGTCGAAATCCTCCTCGCACCCGAAGCTGGTGACATCGCAGCGAACGCCAGATTGGGAATCCGCACGTCCACTGTCGCCCATACAGGTGACCGCCCGATTTAGGTTGGCAGTCATTTTCGCAAGACCTGCCCGGTCAATGCCAACGACCGCGAACTGCGGGATGTCCCGCTCCTGGAGATCGCTCCCAGTCGCTACGAGCTTGCCGACGAGCGGCGGTTCATCTCGCAAGGGCGAACCTAACCGTCCGCTTGGAACGTGCACCGAAATCGTGCCCGGAAATTTATGCTTCCCCAAAGATGGGAAATGTGCCAAAAGTAAGTTCCCCCGAGCAACAGTTTGGCTTGATGTCTCCCGATACCATAGCGTGGAGGACAAGGCTGCCGGAAGGCTTGGGCGGAGTGATTGCAGACGAAGCCAGAGACCAAGTCCGCCAATTTCAAAACCGAGCACCTTCAATCCATGCAACTCTTAATGAACCTCGACCTCGGTCTTCCAAGCTTGTTCGCCCAAGCCGTCTCGCCAACCCCGAGCGCGATTGAGAAGTGGACCGAGACGAACCCTGTTCCCACCACAATAATTGCTACAGCGGCGATTATCGGCGTTACGGCGATTGCCACAGTTTACTCTTGGAAGCCCCCGCGGGTTACCCCTCCCTCGAATGACGAAGGTTTTCGACACATCGTCGCAAAGACTGTGTTGTTCAGCGCCATTTGGGGAACCGTGACCGTGGCTGGGCTGGCCATTCTCGTTCCTTCGACGAACACCCGGGATATCCTCTCGTTGCTTCTCCCGGTCTTCGGCACCTGGGTCGGCACGCTGCTGGCCTATTATTTCGGCAAGGACAATTACGAGAGCGGGGCTCGCAACTCTGCTAGCCTGGCCCGGGCATTGACAGGGATGGAGAAACTCCGCGCGATTCCCGTAACTCAGGCCGGCATCATGATTCCGGTGGACAAGATCGACCTGCCCGCGGCAGTGAAAGGAAAAAAAGTCGCCGACTATGCCTCGATCCTCCTTCAGGACGTGCGCTTGCAAATGAAGCGCCAACGCCTGCCATTGATCAGCGAGCGGGGCTATGCCTATGCCGTCGTGCATAAAAGCCTGATCGACGATTTCCTGTTGAAGGACCCGGCCAACGCTGCCACCGCCAAGCTCGCAGATTTGATCGGCGATGCGACAGCGGGCAAAGTCGCAAAGGAAAGTTTTGTCGTGCTCGCCGACACGGTCACCTTGGCGGACGTGAAAGCTCGGATGGAGCAGCAATCCCGGAGCAGCGGCGTGTCCTGCGAAGACGCATTCATCACTCCGGCTGGCAGCGACAAGGTCGTAGGCTGGATCACGAACGACATCATCAACTCAAACGCCCTGCCTTACACCAGCGACGGCAGGCCGGCATGATTCCAACACTTCGTGGCCTATGGCCAGGAAACGCACTTCCCCGATAGCAGCTCCCGCGCGCAAGCGGGAGGCCGTCCAAATCGGCAGCAGCAAAGTCAATCGCAGTGATCTCACGGGACTGCAATACGCCTGGCAACATCACCAGCTGGTCCTGTTTCTGGGCGCGGGGGTCTCGCTGGCCTACGGGATTCCCACTTGGAAAAACCTGGTTCTGGAGATGTTGTTCGATCAGACCGAGCACGCCGGTCGGCTAAAAAGCCTGCCGCCGCACTACCGGCGCGCGCTGGCTTCCTGGCTCGCAGACTACTTCGAGTATAATCCGGTCATCCTCGCCCGGATTATCGAAGACAACCTGCGCAAACGGAAAGGATCCTCGGGGCAGGACCCGTTCCTCTTGAACATCCGCCAGCACCTGTATGCCGCCTACCGGCCGACCACGAAGAGCAATGCCCTCGGCGCCATTGCCGACCTCATCCAGAAGAGCCAGGACAACATCGCCGCGATCGTCAACTTCAACTTCGACGATTTGCTGGAGGAACAACTCCGGCAGCGGGGTATCGAACATCTCTCCGTGGTCGCGGATGCACGCCGCGCCCACGGCCACCTGCCTATCATTCACCCCCACGGGTTCATCCCGCGCACCGGCGACCTTGCCGGCACCAAGGTGATCTTCACCGAGCGCCACTACCATGCCTTGACGGAAACCATTTTTCACTGGGCGCTGACGGAAATCGTGTCGCACCTGCGCCACCACACCGTGCTTTTCATCGGCCTGTCCATGTCGGACCCGAGTCTGCGGCGCCTGCTGGACGCCTGCCGCAACAGCGATATCCCGCCGCACTGGCAGATCCAGAAGCGTCACGAAATTCGCGATCACGAACGACTCGAGGCAGCCGGGGATATTGATCGCCGTGCGCGAGACTGGGGCGAGCTGCTCGATCTGCGCCAAACCAAGGGCCCGCGTGACTTGCTCGACATTATCGATTCCGCGTTGGGCCAAGCCGACACTTATGACCGAGAGTTGTTGCAGCAGATGGGTGTGAAAACCATTTGGCTGAATGATTTCACCGACATCCCGCTGTTGTTGGAAGCGATCCCGCAGTCTTGAGAATCGCCGGGCCTTCCCTCGTTGGAGAAATGAAGGAGTGTGGAATCGCAGCAGCCATCATTTGACTAGGCTATGTCCGAAACGTCCTCCTTCTTCCTGAGTCACAACGCGAAGGGCCGGACGGCGGTGGAGCGCTGGTGGGAGGATGGGGTGAAGGTGTGGTTCGACGAATGGGCGCTTAAGCCCGGCAGTAATCAAGGACTGGCCGGGCGCTCGCGCGTGCTGGTGCTCTGCATGTCGCCGAACGTCTTCGGCTGGGATTGGGTGCAGTTGGAGAGGGACACCTTCCGCTTTCGCGGCCGGTTGCACAAGGAGGACCACTTCCTTCCCCATCACTTCATCCTTTGTGGGGAAAAGTCCAACCGTGTTTCCTAATCCAACCAGCCTTCCATGCCCTTCGCTCGCGACGACTACCCCAAGCAGATTGCCGACCAGCTCATTACTCTGGCCGGTATGCTGAAGACCCGCACCCGCGCCCGCCTTACGGACGCCAACCATTCGCTGGAGACTGTTATGCAACGGTTCTTCAATGCCCTCTTCGGCTGGAATCTCGAGAACCTCAATGCCGGGCAGGGTGACTTCCCGGCGGCGGACCTCGGCGACCGCGCGCGACGAATCGCCGTGCAGATCACCAACGAAAACGCTGGCAAGAAGATCACCAAGACCGCCAGCACCGCACGCAAGCATGGTTTGGGCAAGGGCTTCAATCGGCTCATCATCTTCTTCCTGCTGGAGAAGAAGCCGGGCATGCCGAAGACCTTCGTCCAGCCGGCGGACGGGCCGCGGATCGAGTGTATGGACATCACCGACCTGTTGAAACAAATGCAGCAGACCGAGGATCCCGGTGCCTTGCGGCACGCTGCGGCGGTGCTGGAGGAAGAGATGAGTGCCGGCATCGACGCCACCCCGCTCCAACGTTACTTTCAGGCACTCAAGGAAAACTTCTCCACCTACGAAAACCTCGGCCTCCCCCCGCCCGCCAACGCCGAGGACGAGCAGGACACTCCGATTCCCATCCGCAAGCTTTTCGCCGGAGGAATTCGACGCCGCGCTGGGCACTGGCAGGAATACCGCCGTCCCGCTGCTCCCGCTGCTCGCCGGAGTTGAGCAGCAGACCGGTGCTGAGCTGCGCACCGTGCTGCTCGCCGATCCTGGCATGGGCAAATCCACACTCATCCAGTGGCTCATCGTCACCCTCGCGACCAAGGCTCCGCTCCCGCCCGCCGCCGAGGGCCTGCGCGGGGCCATCCCGCTGCCATTCATCCTACGCGACCTCGTGGGCCATCTGCCGAAGGATATCACGCGCTGGGACTGGCCCGCGCTGCTCACTGCCTTTCGCAACTACCATCCGCGCGCTGCCGACTGCCCGGCGCTTGCCGCCGCCCTTACCGCCGACGGGACCCAGTTCGCCAGTATCCTCGACTCCGAGCGCGCCTTCTTCCTCATCGACGGCCTCGATGAAATCGGCGACCCAGACCACCGCCGCGCTCTGCGCAACGCGCTCTGGCAGGGCTTCGACCAGCATCGCGCCGCCCGCTGGCTGATCACCTCCCGCGTCGTGGGTTACGACGAGGCGGTGGTGGACTCGGTTAAGATCGAACGCGAAGCGACGCTCAAGTTTACTGCCGGGGAAGCAGAGGAGTTCCGCAAGCTGCTCTTCGCGGCCCGCATCCCCGATCAGCCTGGGTTGAAGGCGCGTCGTATCTTTGAGAGAGGGATATTAATTGTAAAGCAGTTCGCTCATCTCCTCTACCTTGCTCCGTTCGACAACGAACAACAGATCGCCTTTGCGCGGAACTGGTATATGCCGCGCTTGGGCGAGGTGCCCGGTGCAGAACGCGCCACTGGCTTCGTCCGCGCCGTGCGCGAGCATCCGTCCGTTCGCATCATCGGCCGGGTGCCAAATCTCCTCTACCTGCTGGCACTCCTCTACCGGCACAAGGCCCATCTGCCCAATGGCCGTGCCTTGGTCTATGCCGCCATCTCCGACGCATATCTCGAAGGCATCGATCTCGACCGCCACCTGGGCGGCCACCAGACCATCCCCTACAAGCTCAGCGACAAGGTTCGCTTCCTCGCCACCATCGCCCGCCACGTGCAGGAGCGGCGGGCGGCGCAAGAACGGGACGCAAGCGCGGGCGAAATCCTCGTCACGCGTGAGGAGTTGGAGCAATGGCTCGCGCCTCACTTCCCCGGCGACGAGGGCTGCGCGGCTCTGCACGCCTTCATTCGCTACGTGGCCGCGCGCAGCGGGCTGCTGTTGCCGCGCGGGGAGGGGCTCTTTGGCTTTGCCCACCTCTCCTTTCAGGAATACTACGCCGCCTGCTGGCTGGAGGAGGAATTCCGCCGCCTGCTCAATGCCCAGGCTCGCGGTGACCGCGCCGGCTTCCTGCGCCGCGCCGCCACCGCTGAGGCAGCGGGTTCCCTGACGCGCGAGGGATTTGCCGAACTGGCCTCCCACCCCTCATGGCGTGAGCCGCTGGTCTTCCTCGTGGAGAAGCTGAGCACCAATGCCGACGACACTCTCACGCTCATCGACTGGCTCTTTCCACAGCTCAACAACCCCACGGCCAGCACAGAGCAGGGGGAACAGAAGCCTGCGTTCATACCCATCGAGGCTGCCCGGCTGCTGGCTGCGCTTTCGCTTGACCCACAGGTGGCTTTGGCCCCAGAGGAGCGCCAAGGTATCTGGGCCATCTTCTGGCGCGAGCACTTAGACCGACAACAGCAGGGTGGTCACCGTTGGGACGTCGCTCCGATGCTCCTCGCCGCTTCGGATTTCCAGCCTCATATCTGGTCCGCCCTTGTCAGCTTGCAGCCTCCGAGTCTCGACCTCCGCAACTGCACGGGCGTGGCGGACCTCGCGCCGCTGGCCGGCCTCGCGCGGTTGCAGTTCCTCTACCTCAGCGGCTGCATAGGCGTGGCAGACCTCGCACCGCTGGCCGGCCTCGCGCAGTTGCGGCGGCTCGACCTCATCGGCTGCACGGGCGCGGCGGACCTCGCGCCGCTGGCTGGCCTCGCGCGCTTGGAGGTGCTCGACCTCAGCGGCTGCACGGGCGTGGCAGACCTCGCGCCGCTGGCCGGCCTCGCGCAGTTGCAGGGGCTCGACCTCAGCGACTGCACGGGCGTGGCAGACCTCGCGCCGCTGGCCGGCCTCGCGCGCTTGGAGGTGCTCGACCTCAGCTTCTGCGCGGGCGTGACAGACCTCGCGCCGCTGGCCGGCCTCGCGCGGTTGCAGTCTCTCTACCTCCGCGGCTGCGCGGGTCTGAACGCCGAGACGGTGGCGACTTTTCGCCAAAGCCACCCGAATGTTCGTGTGGTTGGCCCTTGAGCCGGACAACGCTCAGCCCAAACTCCGGATAGCAGAACACGGCCAGCCGGTTCGGGCTTCGGGAGGTGCGGGAAAAGAAGTTCGCCAGCGAGAGGGTGCGCCGCCAGGTAGCCGCGAAACGTCAGACGGACGGTCTCGCGACGCCGACCACCGAGGGAATAGGGAAATTTGCGCGTGCGCGAGGTCGGTGCGCCTCACGAAGCGGACCAGGAATGGATCGAGATTCCTTGGCAGAAGGGCGATAGGATCGACATCGACTGACGGAAACGCCGTGGCATTCCGCGCGTGGTCGCGGATGCTGGAAGACGGGCAATCGGAAGAATCAACCAAGTTTCCCAATTCGCGGGAAGCACTCATGGCTTCTACGGAAGCATTCAGAGTTTGGCCGGAAGCAATCTCGCCTTCGACGGGTGGTGTCCCGGTATGAGCGGAGGCCGGCTCGGCGTCGCCGGGGCGGTGCTCGGGACCGTTACGAAGGGATCTCGGAGTCATGGCAAAGCGGCTTCGGTTTAGCCGAACGAGGACTTGAAAGCGCAACAAGAGTCGCTCGGTGCCACCGGGAAGGGACTCCGTGCTCTGACAAAGGGTGCTGAGTGCGCCCGGGACGGGGGTCGGGAAGGCGCGAGCACGCCTCGGTGGCAGCGGAGGAAGTATCGGCTGAGCCGGAGGGAGGCTCGGGCGGGCCGGGACACCGCTGGGTGAAGCGAGACATTTTTTGGCTTGCCTCGCGGACAGTATTTGGGCAAGCTGGAAGTCCTATGACGCAAGATCAAGACAACATCACGACCATGGTCGAGACCACCAACAAGGCGCTCGCCGACGGGCAGGAGCACTGGGACGGCATCCCGGCGTTTGCGGATGCGGTGTCGCGGATGAAAACCGGGGTGAAGGCGATCCGGGAGAAGCAGGAGAAACAGTTGCCGGGCGGCGAGACGGACGCGCGCGATCCGCTGGAGGAGCAAATGCTGTTGATCGCCAGCCAGGTGTCGGCGCTGGCGGCGAAGCTCGGGGACGCGATGACGGCGGCGAAGGTGGACCTGGAGAAATCCCAGCTCGACCGGATGGCGGACAGCGATCTGGTGGCGGCGGCACAGGCGGTGAGCGAGGCGGCGACGGGACACAGCGCGAAGCTGGCCTCGGACTATAAGATTACCGCGGCGGACCTGGGCGCGCTGGAGACGGCGACGACGACTTTCGACGGCATGAAAACGTCGCCGCGCGACGCCGTGGTGAAGCGCCGGGTGGAGACGCTCTCGCTGCCAGAGGCGATCGCGTTTGTGCGCGGGATTTATCGCAACGAGCTGGACAAGCTCATGCTGCGCTTCCGTCGGTCGGAGCCGGGCTTCTTCGCGAAGTATTTCGCCGCGCGGGTAATCGTGGAGAAAACGGGGACGCACGAGTCGAAGAAGAAGCCGCAGCAGCCGCCGGGCGGGCAGGTTGCGACGCTCTAAGTGTTCACACAAAAGGATCGCGGCCGGTGTTCTGCGGGTAGGGTGGGGGGGGGGGGGGGGGGGGGGGGGGGGGGGGGGGGGGGGGGGGGGGGGGG
>CAXTRS010000234.1:0-8078 GCA_964246635.1 uncultured Chthoniobacterales bacterium
TTGGAGGGACGACTTCCACGTCGTCCGTATTTGCTGCGGCGTGTCTCGCGCGCGGAATCTTCGGACGACGTGGAAGTCGTCCCTCCAAGGCTCATGACTCGCAACCCGCAGCGCGCATTTTCTCCTTTATTCCACCGCCACGCTCGTCACGAGTTGCCGCGCCAGCTCGCGGCCGGTGGGCTGACCCGGCTGTGGTGCAAGGCCGCTCGGCGGTTCGAGCCGGTGCGCGGCGACGGGGAGGGCGACGGCTTGCACGTCTTCGGGCAAGACCATTTCGCGGCCGGTCATCAGCGCCCAGGCTTGCGCGGCGTGCAGCCACGCGAGGCCGGCGCGGGGCGACAGGCCGGTCGGGTGCAACTCGCGGCTGGCGGCGAGGAGGTTTTGCAAATAGTCGAGCAGCGCGGGCGCGACATGGACGCAGCGGACGGTTTCCTGAAAACGCGCGAGCTGCTCGGCCGACACGGCTTCGGACAAGTCACCGAGCATCTCCCGGCGGTCGCGGCCGACGAGCATTTCGCGCTCGGCGCGACGATCCGGGAAGCCGAGTTCGAGACGCATGAGGAAGCGGTCGAGCTGGCTTTCCGGGAGCGGGAACGTGCCGATCTGCTGGCGGGGGTTTTGCGTGGCGACGACGAAGAACGGCCGCGGCAGCGGGTGCGTGATGCCGTCCGCGCTGACTTGGTTTTCCTCCATCGCTTCGAGCAACGCGCTCTGTGTTTTCGGCGTCGCGCGGTTCACTTCGTCAATAAGCACGACGGGCGCGAAGATCGGGCCGGGATGGAAGACGAAGCGGCCGGTCTCGCGGTCGAAGATCGAGTTGCCGAGAATATCCGCGGGCAGCAGATCGCTCGTGAATTGGATGCGTCGAAATTGCAGCCCGAGCGAGCGGGCGAGCGCCTGGGAAAGCGTCGTCTTGCCCACGCCCGGGACATCTTCGATGAGCAGGTGCCCGCGTGCGAGCAGGCAGCAAACCGACAGGCGAATCGCCGCTTCTTTCCCTGCGATGATGCTGCCGAGTTGGGCCAGCAGGCTGGTGATGGCGTCGGTCATACAAAGAAAGAAAAATCCTCGCGCAGCGGTGCGGAGATTTTCTCCGTCACCGACCCGTCTTTTGGAGCAGTTCGCGCACCCGTGCGGCCAGCTCGGCGGTTTTCGGATCGGTGCGCAGGCCTTCGACGCTCAGGGCGAGGCGGCGGCTCCAGTTGGAAGCGGGGGGGCCGGGGACGTTGAAGCGGTCGGCAGTCCCGAGCAGGTCGGTGATCATGGCCACGGCGATCCAGGAGTTCGTGCGGAAAAGGGCTTCGAGCAGGCGGAGGTGAAGCTCCGGCGTGAAGCCGCGGCGGCGCCACGCGGGCGGGATGTCGGCGAAGTCGCTGAGCTTGTGCAGCTCGCGCTCGGCTTCGTCGCGGTTGCCCGGTTGCTGGCCGGAAAGCGTGCGTTCCCAGCGGGTCCAGAGCGCGCAGAGCGGTTCGTGGTCGTGCGTGCCGAAGGTCGCGAGCGAGAGCCGCTGGTAATACTCGGGGCGGATGAGTGTTTGATGGCCCGTGTAAGGGTCGGGTTCCCAGATTGGGATCTTGAAACCGGCGATGCCGAGATGGGTCAGGCTCGGGCGCACGTAGTCGGGCACGGTGCCGAGATCTTCGCCGATGAGCGCGGTGTCGCCGGCGGCCTCGAGCACGACGCGCAAATACGCTTCGCCTTCGCGGCGGTTGGTCTCTTTGTGGTTCCACGATTCGTCATCGCGCGGCTGGAAACCGGGCAGCGGACCGCCGGTTTTTTCTCGCGCCTGTTCAGCATCGAGCGGCAGAAATTCCGCGTTGCGTTCCGGCCGCCACGGGAAGCCGTAGATGCGGTAAAAACCGAGAATGTGGTCAATGCGGAAAACATGAAACACGCCGCGCACGCCGCCGACGCGCTGCCGCCACCAGGCAAAATCGCGCGCGCGCATTTCGTCCCAGTCGTAGAGCGGGATGCCCCAGTTTTGTCCCCATTTTTGGGTGAACGGATCGTCCTTGAAATACGGCTCCGGTGGCGCGCCGCCCGACCACTGCAAGCGGAACGCCCACGGCCGGCTCCAGACGTCCGAGCTGTAATACGAAACGCCGAACGGGATGTCGCCCATCAGCGCGACGCCGCGCGCGGTGGCGTGGCGTTTCACCTCTTCCCACTGCGCGTAGGCGATCCACTGCACGTAGCGGTAGAAGTCCATCCATTTGCCGCGACTCCATTGCCCGCGCTTCGCCTTGGGCTCCGGAAATGCCCGCGCGCGCTCGGCGGTTTGGGATTCGACGGGCCAGCGGTCCCAGCACTCCGTGCCGCCGTTTTCATCCATCAGCGCGCGGAAGAGCGCGTAGTCGTCCAGCCACGCGCGTTGCGACTCGCAGAAATCGACGAACCGCGCCGCACGTTTCGTTTTGCGCCGGACTTGGAGCAGGAAATTTTCAAACGCCGCGCGCAGCAGTTTCCACTTCAGCGGCTTGACGACGGAATACTGCACCGGCCCCGCGTGCAGAGCGGCGAGATCGACGCCCGCGAGCTCGGCGGCGAAAGTCTCCGCCGACAGATCCGGCAACGCTGCGGGCGTGACGGCGAGCGTGGTTGGCTCGAGCGCCATCGACGAGATGGCGTTATACGGGCTGTTGTCACCGCCGGTCTCGTTGATGGGCAGGATCTGCACCAGCCGAAAGCCGGTGTCCGCGGCCCAGTCGATGAACCCTTTCAAGCCCGCGGTGTCGCCGATGCCGAGGTCGTCTTCCGCGCGGATGGCGAAGACCGGCACGAGCACGCCCGCGATGCGGCGTTCGAGCGAAAGGTCGAGTTGCGTCGTCGTTGGGGCAGGGGCGGCGGCGGACGTGGAGGAATCGGTGGCTTCCATTGATGAAACAGAAAATCTGGCGACAGATCGACCGGACGACGGCGGCGGGAATAAAAGCGAGGTGTCGGGGCAGGGCAAGAAACCGGTGGTCGCGGCGGACGGGGACGACGGCGTGTTTCCTGTTCGCGCGCCCGTTGCGTCGCGGGTGCGTGGCGCTTACGGTTTCGAGATCATGAACGCCCGCTTTCCTCTCTTCCGCCTGGCTGTTGCTTTCGTCGCCATCGTCGCCGCGGCGCTGCCTTGTTCATCGCAAGCGCAAGCACCGGCGCCGAGCGAAGTCGAGAAGCGGATCAGCGAGGCCGTGCATGCGCCGGGCAGCGGCTTGCAGGTGGTTCATTTCTGGGCGCCCTGGTGCCCGAATTGCCAGGCCGAGATGAAGAACGGCGGCTGGGCGGATTTCATCGGCAAAAATCCGAACACGCATTTCACCTTCGTCTCCATTTGGAACAAGGGCGAAGACGGCCGCGCGGCGCTGGAGAAGTTCGGCGTCGGCGCGCAGGCGAACGTGACGATCGTGGCTGACCCGAACCCGTCGCGAGACAAGGAGACCAAGACGCAGCAATTTCTGGGACTGCCCGTGGGTTGGATCCCGACGACCTGGGTTTTCAAAGGCGGCAAGCTGTATTACGCGCTGAACTACGGCGAGGTGCGCTTCCCGATGCTCCAGCAGATGCTCGAAGATTCGAGCGCGGATTGGTCGCACAAATGAGGTCCGGCCGCACTCGCGCGCTGCCATGACGACGGTGGCAAATTGCTTCGATTCCAGCGAAGCGCTGCGGCTTCAAATCGCCTTGGCAGCAGCCGGCATCAGCACCTTTCTGCCCGACGAAAACATGGCGACCATCGCGCCCAATCTTTTTCTCTCCGGCAGCGGCGTGCGCATTCAGGTCGCCGACGAGGACGCCGTCGCGGCGCAGGGAATTGTCAGCGAGCAGAGACGCGCGCATCGCGGCTCGACGGCATGACCCGATCCTGCCGCGAGCAGGCCGGGCGAGCGGCGTCTCTTTCCCTGAAGCCAACGGTGGTTTCTACTCGGCCCGCCGCTGCGCTCGATTCCGTTGGGCGAGCCACTGTCCGCGCGGGCGGAATCAGTTGTTGCCCCACATCCTTTGATACCACTTCCGCTCGTCGGAGTTTCCCTGCGACACGGCGCTGGGATCGAAGCGCATCTTGCGATACACCTCTTCCAAGGCCCAGCCGGTGAGGTCAGCGAGGTTGCGTGCCTCGGCTTTGCGGCGTTCGGCGAGGCTGGCGAAATACGGCTTTGCCTCGCTGCAATCCGCCTTGCCCGTGAAGGCGTGACGCAACACGTAGCGGCCTTGGAAATTCGTCCGGTCGCCGGTCTGTTGAAAGACGAGGTCTTCGGGAAAATGCGCCGCGTCGTAGCGCACGTGCAGAGGGGGTAGCAAAACGTTTGGCGCGCCACCGCGGGGCGGCATCGGCGGTGGCCGGACGATCGGCGGCCGGCGGTTGCCCGGCGCTGGATTGCTGCTCGAGCCGCCGTCATCGTTCAGCCAAAAAACGCCCAGTCCGCGCAGCTCCTGCGCGCTCAATGGGTCCGCCGCGCACGGGTCGCACCACGCCATGTCCCAGGCGTATTCCTGAAACACGACGCGCATGTTTTCCTTGCGCACCTGTTCGGAAAACATCGCGCGATAAAAGTTCGCGAAATCCTCTTTCACCGACTCGGGCAAGTCCTGGCCGGTCGGCAGTTTCACGGTGCGATAATTCGTGGTTTCGACCCGGCCTTGTTTGCTGAGCGCGAAGACGAAGAGTTCCTGCGGCCCATCGGCGTTCACGGTGCCGAGACGGATCGGGAGCATGAACTTCGGGCTTTCGTAGGCGACCTGAAGCGGACGCAAAAAGGAGAATCCGAGTTTGGCTTTCTCGGCGAGGTTCACGCGCGCCACGAAGAAGCGCATTTTTTGTTTAATGTAACTTCCGAGCACCTCGCCGGCGCCACTCGGAATCCGGTAGCCGTTTTCCATGAGCCAGGTTTCCAAGCCATTGCTCTGCTCGGCGGAAAGTATGACGATGTCGTATTCGCCGACCGTGTATTGCGCCTCGACGGTGACGCCGAGCGCGGCGTCGCGCGCGCTGCCGCGGGGCGGTGCAGCGGCCATCGGCGCGGCGGAGCGTGTCATCATTTCGTAGCGGCGTTTCTCGCACGGATTCTCATCCCAATATTCGACGAGCCGCGGCGCGGAGTAGGCATCGAGATGGTCGATGTGTTTCTGGTCGCCGACGTGGATTTGGTCGCGCTCGAGAAACGCCGGCACCGGGATGACGACGGCGAAATCCTTCGCGTCGCCCTGGAAGTCGTTGGCCATCGTCATCACGGTGCGGTCGGCATCGCGCACGAGCACGACCTTCGAGGCGCGGTTGAAGATTTTCGTGTCGGCTTTCGCGACGTAGAAGCCGCAAAAGGCGCGGGCATCCACGGCAACGATGAGCGTGAGCAACGCAAGCGCGAGGACGCAGAATTTAGAGAGTGGCTGGTTCATATGCGGGTAGCCGATCGGCGGGTGTGGTCTTGGGATTGGAAACGGGGATGCGCTGGCGCGGAGCCGACGACCAGCGGTAGCGCGGGCCGGGCAGCAGGAAGTCGAGCAGCGGGACGAGAAACGCGCTCGCCGCCAGGCTCCAGAGCAGGCCGTTCGTGCGGAAAAGTTTGAACTGCACGAACGCCGCACCGAGCGCCACGAGCGCCGCGAACACGAGCCGGCCGGCGCGCGAGTCGGGCGTTGTCTTCGGATCGGAAATCATGAAAAACGCGAAGAGCAACAGTGCGCCGCTTTGCAGCCGGTGCCACGGAATCGTGAGTGGTTCGCCAAGCCACAGGGAGCGTCCGAAAAGGAGCGCGAGCCAGCAGCCGAGAAACGCGAGCGCGACATCCGCCCGCGCGGCGCGCGCAACTACGAGGCCGCCAACGCACACCATAAAGAATCCAAAAAACGCCACGCTGCCCCATTGCCCCGGCGACACCCAAACGCGCCCGTCGGCCACGAGCAGGAGCGCGCCGAGGCCGAAGTTCGTCGGGTTGAAAAGATGCTTGCCGCGCCAGCGCAGGACGAACTTGCTGCCCACAGCGAGTGTTGCGCTGGCGGCCGCGAGCGCGGGCGAGTTGGTGCGTAGCAAAAGGCAAAGCGAGAGCGCAGAAATCAGCGCGCTCTTCGCTTCAAACGCCGGCAACCGCCACCATTGCGTGCCAAGCCATTGGACGCCGAGCGCCGTGGCGAAGATGAGCACCGCGTGGCCGGTCGGCACGTCGAAGCCGAGGAAGCAGCGGCCATAAATGAACAAGCCGGTGAGCGCGGCGATCTGATACCAACGCGGGTCGAGGCGGGGCCGTGTGGGGGCGGGCGTCACGGAAAGGTTAGACGGCAGCCCCGCCGCGTTGCTCCCGAATTTTTTTCACTGTAGCGGCGGTCTATGACCGCCCATTGTAGCCGGGAATGCTGATCCCGGCCGTGACGGCAGAGGGGCGGTCATAGACCGCCGCTACAATTACCCACCTGCCGCGCCTTCGCCGCCGGGTTCGGTCATGGAAACGGGATCGAGCGCGGCTTTGAGTTCGTCCGGCGGCAACACGTTTTTTTCCTCGCAAAGCTGGCGCACCGTCTTGCCCGTCTTTGTGCTCTCCTTGGCGATCTCCGCCGAGCGGTCGTAGCCGATGATGGGCACCAGGCTCGTCACCATCGCCATCGAGAGTTCCACGAGTTCGTTGCAGCGCGTTTCGTTCGCCGTGATGCCGTCCACGCATTTCTCCGTGAACGCCTCGACCGCCGCCGCGAGGATGCGGGCGTTTTCGAGAAAAGTGTGCGCCATCACGGGCATCATCACGTTCAACTCGAACGTGCTGCCGCTCGCCGCCGCCCACGTGATCGTCGCGTCGCCGCCGATGACCTGCGCGCAGACCTGCACCATCGCCTCGCACAACACCGGGTTCACTTTTCCCGGCATGATCGAGCTGCCCGGCTGCGTGGCCGGGAGTCCGATTTCGCCCAATCCGCAACGGGGTCCGCTGGAAAGCCAGCGCAGGTCGTTGGCGATTTTGAACAGCGAGACCGCGATGGTCTTCAACTGCCCGCTCGCCTCGACGATGCCATCCTTGGCGCCCTGGGCCTCGAAGTGATCGCCGGCTTCGCGGAACTCGAGGCCGGTGCGCTCGTTGATGAACGCGATGGCGCGCGCGGAAAACTCCGGGTGCGTGTTCAACCCCGTGCCGACCGCGGTGCCGCCGAGCGGGAGTTCCTGCAGCGCGACGATGGCCATGTTCACCCGGTCGAGCCCGATCTCGGCCTGCCGTGCATAGCCGCTGAACTCCTGGCCGAGCCGCACCGGGGTCGCGTCCATGAGGTGCGTGCGGCCGATTTTGATGATGTCCCAAAACTCCTGCGCCTTCGCTGCCAGCGCGCCTTGCAAGCGTTCGAGCGCCGGTCGCAATTCCTTCGCCAGCGTCTCTGCGGCGGCGATGTGCATCGAGGTCGGGATCGTGTCGTTCGACGACTGGCCCATGTTCACGTCGTCGTTCGGATGCACCGGTTTCTTCGAGCCGATGGGCTGGTCGGCGAGCTGCGAGCAACGGTTCGCGAGCACTTCGTTCGCGTTCATGTTCGTGCTCGTGCCGCTGCCGGTTTGGAAAATGTCGAGCGGGAAGTGCTCGTCGAGCCGGCCGTCGATGAGTTCCTCGGCCGCGCGCGCGATGGCGTCGGCCTTTTCCGGCGCGAGTTTGCCCAGGTCGCGATTGGCCCGCGCGGCCGCGAGCTTCACCAGCCCGAGCGCGCGCAGAAACGAGCGGCTGAAGCGATACCCGCTGATGGGAAAATTCAACACCGCCCGCTGCGTGCTCGCGCCAAAGAGCGCCTCCTCGGGCACCTGCATCTCCCCCATGGAATCGCGCTCGGTGCGCATGGCGACAGTTTGAAACGGCGAGGGCGAGGCGGGGGAAGAAGACGTGGGCATAAAACGGGAGGAAAGAAATCTCCGCGACTGTAAAGCGCGGCGCGGGCTGCGCGCAAGCGCCGGACAGACCGGGCCACGAGCGCGCGGGCCTCGGATGCCCCGGGGGTCACAAGGGCACTTTGCCCAAGCATCTCTCCAGCCTACTTCTGGATGACCTGGCCGGTGGAGAAATTGTAGAAGTAACGCGGATTGCTCGTGTAGTGCTGCGGATCGTTCGTCGGGAAGTAGTAGAGAAACG
>CAXTRS010000235.1:0-7996 GCA_964246635.1 uncultured Chthoniobacterales bacterium
TCGCCGATGGGTCGGTCGTCGCCGAGCAGCACGCGGGCTTCGTCCAAGTTTGGGGTGACGAGCGCGGCCAGCGGGAAGAGCAACTCTCCATACGCGCGGATGCCTTCGGGCCGCAGCAACGTGTCGCCGCTGGTGGCGACCATGACAGGATCGACGACGAGTGGCGGACGATTATCTGCCGCCGGCAACGCGCCGTAAATTTCCGCGACGAGCGCGATGATTTCCGCCGAAAACAGCATCCCGGTTGTCATCGCCGCGACCGGAAACGCCTCGAGCGAAAGCGCGATCTGCTCGCGCACGACTGGAAGCTCGATCGCCTGGATGCGGCTGACTTTTCCCGGCACTTCCGCGACCACGCTCGTGATCGCCGTCAATCCATAAACGCCGTGCGCGGCGAACGTTTTCAAATCCGCCTGCGCGCCTGCGCCGGCGGAATTGTCCGAGCCGGCCACGGTGAGCGCGACGGCGGGCGAGGAAGGAGTTTTTGCGGCGGCGGCCATGTGCGTGGAAGTTGCCTGCGCGCGGCATTTTTTTACAGTGGGAATTTGCCGCGCGTCATCCCGTTCGTTTTTCTGCCGTTGCCCGATGAATTCTCCCGAAGAAAACGAACCCGGCGCCGCTGCGCCGAAAAAGCAGCCCGGCGCGCCGCGTCCGCTGCCAGGCTTGGAAGTCCGCGTCGATCGCGTGCTCTTCGAGCCGAATCTCGACGCGCCGCCCGACCGGCCCTACCCGTTCGTGTATTTCCTCACGATCCATAACGGGTCGGCCGAGACCGTGCAGATTTTTGCCCGGAAATGGGTCGTCACCGACCTGTCGAGCGGCCACCGCATCGTGGTCGAAGGCGAAGGGGTCGTCGGGCAGCGGCCGCGGCTGGAGCCGGGCGAGAGTTTCTCGTATCACAGCTACCATCCCATCGCCGCGCACAGCCGCGCGGAGGGCGCGTTTTTCGGCCGCACGGATGCGGGGACGGTAGTGTTCGTGCGTATCCCGCCGTTTGAGATGCAGTTACCGGCGGACGAGGGCAGCAGTTTGTAGTTGCCTCCTCGGCCAGTTATGGCATGACATTTTTCGCGCAAGGTCGAACGACCTGACCCGGCGATGGTCGCCGGCGTTCTTTGTTTCCGTTCTCCCTGCCACAAAAAATCCCTCCCCCCAAGTATGGACAACATCATTGCCGCGCAGGAACTCCAGGTCGAACGCAAACACTTCTACATCGAATACCGCGAGAACGACCGCGGCCGGTTTCTGCGCATCACCGAGGAAGCGCACGGCCGGCGCAACACGATCATTATTCCCAGCACCGGGTTGGGCGAGTTCAGCGCCACGCTGGACGAAGTGCTCCAGGCCGCGGGCAGCGAAGTCGAGACGGCCGGCGCGGGAGCAGCGGCGCCGGCGGCGGTGTGAAAAGCGACGCGCGCAAAGTTTTGGTGCAAGAAAGAAGGCGCTGGGTTTTCCAGCGCCTTTTTCGCGAATTGCAGCAGCGGTCTATGACCGTCCCTTGGTGATAGCAGCACGGCACGCATGGCCAGACTGAAGAGGGCGGTCATAGACCGCCGCGACAGTTGTCAGCGTGCCACGCCGCGCTTCGTGCCGGTGACCAAGACGGTCTGGAAGTGAGGGTTTTGCGCTTCGCGCGAAACCACGGAGACCGCGATGTCGCGGAAGCCGTGCGTCTCAAGCATCTGGTGCAACTCGACCTCGCTGAAGCCTAGCCAGAGATCGGCATACAACTCGCGCGCCTGCTCGAAGGTGTGCGCGAGCAGATCGAGAATGACGAGCCTGCCGCCGGGTTTGAGGATGCGCGCCGCCGCGGCAAGGGCGCGCGCCGGCGTCGCCGCGTGGTGCAGCGCCTGGCTGAAAATGGCGAGATCGACGGTCGCCGGTTTGATCGGCGGCTCCTGCATGTCGCCGAGCCGGTATTCGAGATTGGCGAAGCCGTGCTCGCGCGCAAGGGCCGCGCCGAACTCGACCATCTTCTCCGAATTATCGACCGCGATGACACGCTTCGCGGTGCGCGCGAGCAATTGCGAGAGCGTTCCCTCACCAGCGCCGAGGTCGGCGATCACCAGCGGCGGCAACAGCCCGAAGAGCATGTGCGCCAGCGCCTGCCACGAGCGGCCGGGACAGTGCGCACGACCGAATTTTCCCGCGAGCCGGTTGAAATAATCGCGTGCCCGGTCGGCGCGCTTTTGCAGCACGAGCGCCAGCGCCGTGCGGTCGTGCGCGCTCTCGGGGATTTCTTTCGCGCTGGCGGCGATCAGCTCGCGCAGGTGACTCTCGTATGGGTCGGCCGCCGCGCCGCCGCTTTCCGTGGCGACGCCGTAATAAATGTTCTTCCCCGCGCGCCGGTCGCGCACGAGTCCGGCGCGTTTGAGTTGCGCGAGATGCGTGGAAATCCGCGACTGCCCCATGCCGAGAATTTCCTGAATCTCAGCCACCGTCAGCTCGGCTTGTTCGAGCAGCAGCAGGAGCCGCAAGCGGGTGGCGTCCGCGAGCAGGCGCAAGGATTGAATGAGCGAAGCAGGCACAGGAGAGGAGGAAGAAAAATTCCAAATTCCAAAAGCCAAATTCCAAGGAATCAGAACAAAAATTAGAAAATCTGGAAGACAGAAGGGTTGAATCGCGCGCGGCGTATCGGCAAGCCGCAAAGTCGGATGGTCGTTTTTAATGTTTCAAATCTTTCCCGCCGATCCCTTGGAATTTGGATTTTGGAATTTGGAGTTTCCCAGCGCAGCTGGGCAATATATCAATGTATCATGATTTGTTTATAAAAAATTCTTGCGCGGCGGAAAATTCGCGGTAAATGGGACCACTGCCCCGCGACGCCGCTCTTCAAAGAAAGCGCACCGTGCGCGGCCATCATCCAGTTCAACCACACCCAGTTCTCGTCTTCTCTCATGGCCAGCTCACGCCGCTACATCTTCTCTTCTGAATCCGTTGGTGAAGGTCATCCCGACAAAGTTTGCGACACGATCTCCGACGCCGTGCTCGACGCTTGCCTCAAGCAGGACAAGCACTCGCGCGTGGCCTGCGAGACCTACGCGAAATCGAACATGGTGGTCGTCGGCGGCGAGATCACGACCCACGGCTGGATCGACTTCGCGCGCATCGTGCGCGAGGCCGTGCGCGAGATCGGCTACGTCCACGACGACGACATTTTCCACGCGGACAAAATTTTCATCACGAACATCCTCACCGAGCAGTCGGCCGACATCGCGCAGGGCGTCGATGAAACCAAGGCCGAGGGCAAAGGCCATGCCGAGCAGGGCGCGGGCGACCAGGGGCTCATGTTCGGGTTTGCCTGCAACGAAACGCCCGAGCTGATGCCGGCGCCGATCATGTTTGCGCATCGGCTCGGCCGCGCGCTCACGCGCATCCGCAAGAGCGGTCGCGTCGGCTGGCTGCGGCCGGACGCGAAGAGTCAGGTGTCGGTGATTTACGACGGCGGCAAGGCGGTCGGCATCTCGAATGTCGTCATCTCCACGCAGCACTCGGAAGACGTGAAGCATTCGGAAATCCGCGACTTCCTGATTTCGGAAGTCATCCGCAAAGAACTGCCGGCCGAGCTGCTCTCGAACGACACGGAATTTCTCATCAACCCGACCGGTCGTTTTGTCATCGGCGGACCGCAGGGCGACACCGGGCTGACTGGGCGCAAGATCATCGTCGATACCTACGGCGGCATGGGCCGGCACGGCGGCGGCGCGTTCTCGGGCAAAGATCCGAGCAAGGTCGATCGCAGCGCCGCTTACATGGGCCGCTGGGTGGCGAAGAACGTCGTCGCCGCGGGTCTGGCGAACCGTTGCGAAGTGCAGTTCGCCTACGCCATCGGGCATCCCGATCCGGTGTCGGTCCACATCGACACGTTCGGCACCGCGAGCGTCGATGAAACCAAGATCGAGCGCGCCGTGCAGGAGGTTTTTTCCTTCAAGCCGCGCCGCATCATCGAGCAGCTCGATTTGCTGCGCCCGATCTACTCGAAGACGACGAACTACGGCCACTTCGGCAAGGACGATCCCGACATCACTTGGGAGCGCACGGACAAAGCCGACGAACTCAAGGCTGCCGCGAAGTAAGAAATTTTTCAGCCGCGGATCGACGCGGATGAAACGCGGATTTTTTCTGAATTTCCAACATCCGCGTTTTATCCGCGTTCCATCCGCGGCTCCTTAAAACCCAGAACGAATTTATGAGCACCGCTACCATCAACGCACCCAAAACGAAGCAGCAAAACACCGACTACCAGGTCCGCGATATCAAGCTGGCCGACTTCGGCCGGCGCGAAATCGCCATCGCCGAAAAGGAGATGCCCGGTCTGATCGCGATCCGCGAAAAATACGCGGCCGAGAAGCCGCTCGCCGGCGTCCGCGTCACCGGCTCGTTGCACATGACGATCCAGACCGCGGTGCTCATCGAGACCTTGGTCGAACTCGGCGCCGATGTCCGCTGGGCGTCGTGCAACATTTTCTCGACGCAAGATCACGCCGCCGCCGCGATTGCCGTCGCGGGCGTGCCGGTCTTCGCGTGGAAGGGCGAGACGCTCGAAGAATACTGGGATTGCACTTGGCGCGCGCTCGTCAATGCCGAAGGCAAAGGCCCGCAGCTCGTCGTCGATGACGGCGGCGACGTGACGCTCCTCCTACACAAAGGTTACGAGCTTGAAGAAGGCGACGAATGGGTGAATTCGCCGAGCGGTTCGCACGAAGAGAAAGTCATCAAAGACCTGCTCAAGCGCATCAACGCCGAAACGCCCTACATCTTCCACGAACTCGTGAAGGAATGGCGCGGCGTGTCCGAGGAAACGACCACCGGCGTGCACCGCCTCTACAAGTTGCACCAGCAGGGCAAGCTGCTCGTGCCGGCATTCAACGTGAATGACACCGCCACGAAGTCGAAGTTCGACAATCTCTATGGCTGTCGCCACTCGCTCGTCGATGCGCTCAACCGCGCGCTCGACGTGATGCTCTCGGGCAAAGTCGCCGTGGTCTGTGGCTACGGCGACGTCGGCAAAGGCTCGGCGCAATCGCTGCGCGGCCAGGGCGCGCGCGTGGTCGTCACCGAAGTCGATCCGATCAACGCGCTGCAAGCCGCGATGGAAGGCTTTGAAGTCACCACGCTCGAAGAAACGCTCGGCCGCGGCGACATCTACGTCACCACGACCGGCAACGTCGATGTCATCACCATCGAACACATGGCGCGGATGAAAGATCAGGCCGTGGTCTGCAACATCGGCCACTTCGACAACGAGATTCAGGTCGATGCGCTCAATAGCTACAAAGGCATCGAGCGGTTGAACATCAAGCCGCAGGTGGACAAATACATCTTCCCCGAAGGCCACGAAATCTTCCTGCTCGCCGAAGGCCGCCTCGTGAACCTCGGCTGCGCCACCGGCCACCCGAGCTTCGTGATGAGCAATTCGTTCTCGAACCAAGTGCTCGCCCAGCTCGACCTCTGGAAGAACAAGGACAGCTACAAAGCCGGCGTCTATATCCTGCCGAAAAAACTCGACGAAGAAGTCGCCCGCCTGCACCTCGAAAAGATCGGCGTGAAACTCACCACGCTGACCCCGAAGCAGGCCGCCTATCTCGACGTGCCCGTCGAAGGCCCGTATAAGCCGGCGCACTATCGTTACTGAGCCACGGCGTTTCCGCAGACTCGGCTTCCGCAAAGGCGAACGGTTATCCCGTTCGCCTTTTGTGTTTGGCAATGGCACCGAAAAACTTGACCGTCCGGCATCCTTATTAAAGGATAAGGCCTTATCCTTTAATAAGGGGAGGTCTTATTAAAGTTTCGTGCGCATGAAACGCGGACTCACCGGCTATTTCGTCCCGATCTCCGCTACCGGCGAAAAGTGTCGCGCCTTTGTTCCTCACCCGCTCCCGCCGCAGCCGCCGTTGGAATTGACCCTCGAACTCCAGTCGCTCGCCGAAGAAGCCAGTCTGGCGGTGGGACGACTTGACGGGTTCGGCAGCGTGCTGCCCGACGCCGCGACGTTCCTGTATTCTTATGTCCGCAAAGAGGCCGTGCTTTCTTCGCAAATCGAAGGCACACAATCCACGCTTTCCGATTTGCTGCTTTACGAAAACCAAGCTGCTCCTGGGGCACCACTGGAGGACGTGCAACAGGTTTCCAATTATGTCGCTGCACTGAATCGCGGTCTGCAACGCTTGCGTGAGGGGATGCCACTCAGCTTGCGGCTGATTAAAGAGTTGCACGCCATCCTGCTCTCCAGCGGGAGAGGGCGCGCGAAAGAGCCGGGTGAATTTCGACGCTCCCAAAACTGGATCGGCGGCACGCGCCCCGGCAACGCTGCCTTCGTGCCCCCGCCGCCCGACCTGCTCCTGGAATGCCTCGGACCTTGGGAAAAATTTCTGCACAACGAACCTGTGCGCACGCCGCTGCTTTTCAAGGCGGCGCTCGCGCACGTGCAGTTTGAAACCATTCATCCGTTTCTCGACGGCAACGGGCGCATCGGTCGCCTGCTCATCACGCTGCTCATCTGTTCGGAAGGCGCGCTCCGCGAGCCGATGCTCTACCTCAGCCTGCACTTCAAACAGCACCGCGACGAATACTACGCCCTGCTGCAACGCGTGCGGTTCGAAGGCGAATGGGAGGCGTGGCTGGAATTTTTCTTCACTGCGGTGCGCGATTCCGCCGAGCAGGCTTCTGCCACCGCGCGCCGCTTGATGACGCGTGCGAGCGAGGATGAAGCCAAGGCAGCCAAGCTCGGCCGGGCCGCCGGCTCCGCGCTGCGTCTGCACCGTTATTTGCAAACCCACCCGATCGCGACCATTGCGACCGTCAGCCGCGATCTGCGCGTGTCAGTGCCAACAGCCACCGCGGCGTTCGGCCATCTGCAAAAACTCGGCGTGGTGCGCGAGCTGACCGGCCAGCCGCGCAGCCGTGTCTTCGCTTACACCGAATATCTGCGTCTGCTCGGCGAGGACCAGCCGCGACAGGGGTCGTAGCCAGTCTCACCGTTTGTCGAGTTCGATCTGTTCCCCAGATTTTTCCACTCCGACGGTGAGCGTCGAATACTTCCACTGGCCGGCGGCTTTGTCGGCGACAACGTAAATCGTGCCCTTGCCCTTTGGTCCGGAAATCGGGATCGCCAGGTTCGCGTTTCCCACCGGACCGCTCACGTTGATGCTGCCCGTGGTGAACATGCCAGTGGTGAGCGGCGTGCCGAGAGCATTGGTCACGCGCGGGGCGGCACCCGCGCGCGCGACGGCGGTTTTGTAGGCGTCGGACGACTTCATCGCGCCGGACACCGTCAGCAGGATGAGGCCGACGAAGACAGCGATCAGCACCAGCAGAGTGAAGCAACCGGTCGGGACAAACCATTTCCAGTTGCGCTGCCACCAACTGGGTTGCGGGACGGGGGAGGGTTGATACGGGAACTGCGGCGATGGCTGCGGCGGAAATGGAGGCGGTGGCTGCATGATGCCTCACGTTCTAAACGAGCCGGAGTGCGAGCACACGGAAGTTTTTCCACAGACCGGGCGCGGTCAGCACAAGACACTGCGACGAAGGCTGCGCGCACACGCGGTGGTTGCTTCGCGTTTTATTACGAGGGCAAGCCCAGACCTGCGCTGCGCTTGGACAGCCGTGTGATCGCGGCTTCGAGCTTCTGCCAATCGACCGGTTTGACAATGTGCTCCTGAAAACCGGCGTCGCGGCTGCGCTGCACGTCGCGCTCCATGCCGAAACCGCTCAAGGCGATGCCGGGCAGGGTTGGGTCGAGCGCGCGGAGCTGTTCCATCAACTCGGCACCGCTGGCGTCGGGCAGGCCGATGTCGCTGATGACCAGGCGCACCGGCTCGCGCCGAAAAGCGGCGAGCGCATCGGCGACGTTGGAGGCCGCCAGCACGCGGTAGCCCCAGCGGCCCAGCATGAGGCGCAGGATCTGGATGGTGTCCGCGTGGTCTTCGACGACCAGAATGGTGGTCGCGGCGTTCGCAGCCTGCTTCGCGGCGCGGGCGCCGTCGGCGCGGCG
>CAXTRS010000236.1:0-1074 GCA_964246635.1 uncultured Chthoniobacterales bacterium
GACAAAACGCAGGTCGCCTTCATGGTGCGCGCGCTCCTCGGCCTGCGCGAAACCCCCGCGCCCGACGCCGCCGACGCGCTGGCCATCGGCCTCACCCACATTCGGGCGCAGGAAAACCCGGCGCGCGTGGCGCTCGGCGACTTGGTGAGGATCTGAGGATCCGCGGATTAACGCAGATTAACACGGATTACTCAGGTTTTCGGAAACGGCGCGGCCAGGCAATTCTCCGCCCAAAAAATCTGCGTTAATCTGCGTTAATCCGCGGATAAATTTTCATCGGATGCAGCTCGCAGAACTCGACGTGCAATGGCTCGGCCGCGACGTGCCGTTTGCCGACGCGCTCGCGCGACAGGAAGCGCTTGTGTCCGAAAAAATCCGCGATCCCGCCGCCGTGCCGGACACGCTGCTCCTGCTCGAACACGCGCCCGTCTATACCATCGGCCGCACGCCGGACCGCACGAGCTTGCGCAACGCCGAAGCGCTGCTGCCCCATCCGCTTTTCACCATCAATCGCGGCGGTCAGGCGACCTACCACGGGCCTGGGCAACTCGTCGGCTATCCGATCCTCGACCTCAACCGGCTCGGCCGCGATCTGCACAAATACCTGCGCGCGGTGGAAGACGTCGTCATCGCGGCGCTCGCTGCGCACGGTGTCGCGGAGGCAAGCCGTCGCGAGGGGCTCACCGGCGTGTGGGTCGGCGGCACACGCAAAGTCGCCAGCATCGGCGTCGGCGTGAAACGCTGGATTTCCATGCACGGCTTCGCGATCAACGTGACGCGGGAATCGCTCGCGCCCTTCGCTGCCATCACGCCTTGCGGGCTGCCCGGCGTGACGCTGACTTCGGTGGAAACGGAAACCGGCGCGCCGCTCGCCCTCCCCGATTTCGCGCGCACCGTCGCCGAGGTCTTTACGGCGCGCTACGCCCGGGGGCTGCTCGCTCCCTAGCCGCGATGACAACGACAACGCTGCTGATGCGCACAACGTCGTCATCGTCGCTGCCAGCTTTGCCTTCGCTCGAAGGCTTGCCCCTGCCGCTGCTCGGGCGCGGGCGCGGGCGGCGGGGGGGGGGGGGG
>CAXTRS010000236.1:1084-7992 GCA_964246635.1 uncultured Chthoniobacterales bacterium
TCCTGCGCGACGCCTTCCTGCCGCTGCTCGCCCTCGGCCTCGGGCTGCTGATGCTGGTCGTGTTCCTTGTCTTGCGCGCGTTCATCGGCGCGGAACGCCGCTTTCCTTACGAACGTTGCCCCGCGCTTTTCACGCCAGCCGAACGCGCCTTTCTCGTGGCCTTGCGCCGCGCGGTGGGCAGCGAATTTTTCATCTTCGGCAAAGTCCGCCTCGCCGACATCATCCAGCCGCGCGGGCCGCTTTCGCGCAGCCGTTACTTCCAGGCGCTCGGCCGCGTGACGAGCAAGCACGTCGATTTCGCGCTCTGCGATCCGCGCACGCTCGCTGTCGCGCTCGCCATCGAGCTCGACGACCGCACGCACCAGACCAATCCGCGCCGGCGCGAGCGCGACGTTTTCCTCGCAGGCGCGCTCGCCGCCGCCGGTGTGCCGTTGCTGCGCGTGCCGGTGCAACGCGGCTACGATGCGGAGGAATTGCAAACGCGCATCGGCACCGCGCTGCAAGCGGCGGCCAGGTAGGGACGCCTCGGAGAGGCATCCGTGGCTTTTTGTGGATTGGGAATCCTCCGCGCACCAAACTCTGCGGACGCCTCGGAGAGGCGTCCCTGCCTTGGGGAAAGCTCAGCACAGCGCGTTGCGCAAAATCTCGACCGCGCGATCCAACTCGGCGTCCGTGTTGTAAAAATGCGGCGAAAACCGCAGGTAAAATTTCCCCGCGCGATCGCGTCGCGGCGACGCGATCACACCTCCTTTCTCCAGCGCTTTGACAAATTCCCGTGCGTCCACACGCGGATGCGACACCGTCAAAATCCCGCTCGCGCGCGGGCCCTCGGTCGGCCCGAGAAACTCGCAGCCTAATTCCGCCAGCGCGCCCGCCAGTCGCGCCACCAAACCGGCGATGCGTGCGCTCACCCGCGCTGGCCCAACGGCGAGAAACATTTCCATCGCCGCGCGCATGCCCAGGAGCGGGCCGACGTTCAACACGCCCGGCTCGTAGCGCCAGGCGGCGTCAGGCAATTCGATGTCCGGCTGCGCCACAAAATCGGGCGAGCGCGCATTGGTCCCGAACAGGATCGGCCGCACGCGTGCGAAGTGTTCCCGTTTGATGAACACGACGCCCGCGCAAAGCGGCCCGAGCAGCCACTTGTGCGCGTCGGCACAAAGAAAATCGACGTGCCGCACGCTCAGCGGAAACGCGCCGAGCGTCTGGATCGCATCGACGCAAAAGAGCACGCCGCGCGCGTGCAGCATTTCGCCGATCACGTCGAGATCGATGCGGTAACCGGTGAGAAAACTCGCGCTCGCCAGCGCCACCAGGCGCGTGCGCGGCGTCAAGGCCGCTGCGACGGTTTCCGGCGTGATTTCCCCCGCCCGCTCCGGCCGCACCGCCACCGGCACCACGCCGCGCGTCTCCGCCAGATTCGTCCACGGATACACGTTCGCCGGATAGTCGTCCGGGTAATACACGACTTCATCGCCCGCCCGCCAGTCCAACCCGGACGCGACCAGGCTCAGCCCCAGCGAAGTCGGCCCGAGCAGCGCGATCTCTTCCGGCTGCGCGCCGTCGATGAGTTGCGCCGCGACCTCCCGAGCGCGTCGCAATGCTTTCAAAATCGTCTCGTAGCTTTGGGAAAACGTCGTCGCCCCGCGCGCAAACGCGATCTCCGCCTCCGCCACGGCGCGCGGCAGCGGACAGACCGCCGCGTGCGCCAGAAAAATCTTTTCCGCGCACACCGGAAACTCTCGCCGTCGCGTCGCTTCGTTGCGCCAGAGCGCTTCGGAAAATTCCGTCGTCATCGTCGGTTTTTTAGTCCGCAAAAATCGCCACGAATCCGGCCTGCGCGAAGTGCCGATCGCCCGTCAATGCCTCGCGCAATCCTTCCTGCTCCATCACGACAAAAGAAGTGCAGTCCGTCAGAGACCACGCTTTGTCTGGGCGTTGCTCATAAAGCAGCAGTCCGCGCTGGAAATGCTCGGGCGACACTTTGATAATCTGGGTGCTCGCGTCCTGTGCCAGAAGGCGGAAAGTCTTGCTCACACGCGAGCGGCTGTGTGAGGCGGCGCGCGCATCGGCCACCGCCGTGAGCCTCCATGGCGTCGCCACGACCTTGCCGTGGAAAGCCTGCGCGAACTCCATCACCCGCGCGTGATGCTCGTCACGCCGGTTGATAAAAGCGACGTAGAACCAGGCGTGGGCAAAAACCGTCATTTTTCACGTTTCGGCTGCCCGTGGACGTAATGATCGAGGTTGCGAGCCAGATCGGGCGGGAGATCGTCCGCCATGCCAGCGAAAGCTCCATAACGTTCGGCGAGACTCCGCGGCTTCAGCTCCTCGGGTTCGATTTTCACCCGCATTCCATCCGGCCAATCCACTCCTGGCGGCAGTTTGATCGTGCCATTCTCGACTGTCGCGGTGATGCTCATCAACACAGAATGAGGGAAGAACGCTGGGCGGTCAACGAGAGAGCCGGCTTCGCCTTGTTCCGTGTTGCCGCCATTGCCGCTGCCGTCGGCGAGTTGGGGCTGTGTCGATGCCGGGTGGCGGGCTGCTTTGAGGCGGAGGGCGACCCGTTCGGCTGCCCTCGGGGCAGGGGTCCGGGCGCCATGAGTTTCGGTGCAGCCGAGAAGCGTTCTTCTTCGCGGCTTCGCTGCATCTGGAGCACTGCTCATTTGAGTCAGCCGTTCCCGCCGGGGCTGGGACGCTTTTTCCATCGAAACCCACAGCTCACGCCGTAGGCTACCGCTCTTGCGTCCCTGCCGGGGCTGATGGAACACGAAAATTGCGTCAGGTTTTCTTCGCCGCCGCTTCGAGCAAGCGGCGCGACGGCGCGTTGAGCGTTTTCGACAGCGTCAACGCCTCGGCTGGCGGCAGCCAGCGGAACGCCTGCGCTTCGTCATTGAGCACGATTTCGCGCGAGCGGGCACGCGCCGTGTAGGCAAGCAGAAGAAAGTGCGCGGGCCGCTGAAACTCGGCGGGGTCGATGCAGTCTTCCGCGTGGACGAACGCGATCGACGCTTCATCCAATTCGAGTCCCGTCTCCTCTTGCACCTCGCGCCGCAGGGCTTCGAGGGCCGTTTCGCCGCGGCGGATTTTTCCGCCGGGGATGCCCCAGAGATCGCTCCACTTGCGCGTGCGCAGGAGCAGCACGTCGCGGCCGGTCGGATCGAAAATCAGCGCGCCGACCGTCGGCAGCGGGCGCGCGTAGAACGTTTCCTCCGCGTCGCCAATGAGCCGGCCGAGCGCCTGGAGATCGGGCACGATGGCGTCGGGCTGCGCGGCGGCGAGTTTTTCCAGCGCGTCGTAACCGGTGAGCACGGCGACGCCGAGCACGCCGGCGGCCCGCGCGGTTTCGATGTCGTGCACCATGTCGCCGACGAACGCGGTTTCTGCCGGCCGGAGTCCGGCTTCCGCGAGCAGCGCACCGATGCGCTCGCGCTTGTCGAGCACGCCGACTTCCACGCGCTCGAAAAACTCCGCCACGCCGAGCCGCGCGGATTGCGTGGCCCAGTGCCGCGGATGGATCGTGCTCAGCAAAAACAACCGCCGGCCCGCGCCGCGCGCGGCGCGCAAAAATTCCAGCGCGCCCGGCAGCAGCGCGACGTTGTCTTCGCTCGGAATGAAATATTCGTGATACAGCCGCTCGATTTCCGCGTGCGAAACGCCGGGCAGCATTTCCTCGTAAAACCCGGTAAATGGCAAACGAAAGTGCGCGCGAAATTCCTCGCGCGAGAGCGGCGCGCGTCCGTGTTGATGAAAGAGCGCGTTCGTCGCATTGAGCACGAGCGCGAGGTCGTCGGCGAGCGTGCCGGACCAGTCGAGGATGAGGTTGCGGATCACGTGCGGATTTTACCCGACGCGAAATTTCACGTCGCGCACCGTCTTCGGCCCGAACCGCGTCCTGAGCTTTTCGACGATCTGCGGTTTCCAAACCCGCTCGAGCTCGAAATGCACCGACGGCTGCAACACGCGCACATATAAAACACCGTCTCGCAGCCGGCTCGGCGTCGAATGCGCAGCAATGAATTCACCAACCGTCTCCTTCCAAGCCTGGAGCACTTCGCTCTCCTTCACCCGGCTGCCGAGCCCAAGCCCTTGCATCGCCTTGGCGATGAGACTCCCGACCGACGCCGCCCGCGCGAGCACCGGTGCCGGCTCGCGATAGCCACGCCATTCGGCGAGCACGCGATCGCGCAGGGAAGACATGGCGGAAAGGCTAAAGGCTAAAGGCTAAAGGCTAAAGGCAGAAAAGCGGAGTCGAACGCCAGCGGCATCGCTCCACGATTTTTAGCCTTTAGCCTTTAGCCTTTAGCCTTTCTCTTCTACGTTCCGTCGCTGCCGATGGCTTCCACCGGGCAGCCTTCCATCGCTTCTTTGCAGAGCGTGGTTTCTTCGTCGGTCGCCGGCTGTTTATAGACGTAAGAATGGCCGCCGTCGTCGTTGCGGGTGAAATTCGCCGGTGCGGTCTCGCGGCAGAGATCGCAGTCGATGCATTGGTCGTCCACGTAGAAGGCGCCGGTCACGTTTTCGGCGTATTTGTTGGCAAGGTCGGCCATAAATGAATTGGGGTCGAAACCCGGAAAAAATTGCGGTCCACAAGCTAGAGGCGACGCCTCGCGATGCAACGTTTTTTCCGCGCTTTCTTTCTCCGTTCTCCTGCGGCATGGTGTCGCGCCCGCCAGCCGGCCCCGCGGCTGGCACTCGCACGCGCGTCTCGTCCAGTTTTGAAAAAATCGCCGCCAACGCCGCCGCCTGTTCCGATCCCCGCGCGCGTCGCCACCAGACCGCCGCCTCCACCGCCCGTTCGCGGTGGCAACAATAAACAACGCCCCGGCCTCCTGCGGCGCATCGTGCGCCGGCTGCGGCTCTGGCAACTCGCGCTGCTCACGTTGCTCATCGCGGGCGCGGCCGTTTTTCTTTATTTCGCCAGTTGGGCGGCGACGTTCAACCTCGCCGACGTCGGCCAGATGCCGCAACTCGCCGAAGTGCTCGATATGGACGGCAACCTTTACAGCCGGCTGCACGGCGAGAACCGCATCGTCGTGCCCCTCGACAAGGTGTCGCCCTATTTTATCAACGCGCTCATCGCGCGCGAGGACACGCGCTTTTACAAGCACGGCGGCGTCGATCCACGCGGCATCGTGCGCGCGCTCCTGCGCAACGTGACGCGCGGCAAAGTCGCCGAGGGCGCTAGCACGCTCACGCAGCAGCTCGCGCGCAATTCGCTGCCGCTCGGCGGCCGCACGCTGCGGCGCAAAGTGCTCGAAGCGTTTGTCGCCCACCGCATCGAGCGCAAATTCACCAAGGCGCAGATTCTCGAGTTTTACATCAACCGCATTTATTACGGCAGTGGCCTCTACGGACTCGAAACCGCCAGCCAGGCGTATTTCGGCAAGCCGTGCGCGAAGCTCGATCTTTCCGAGTCCGCGATGATGGCGGGATTGATCCGTTCGCCCAGCCGGTTTTCGCCGTTGAAAAATCCCGATGGCGCGAAGCGCGAGCGCAACAACGTGCTCGACCGCATGGTGACGGTGAACATGATCACCGGCGAGCAGGCGGACGCGGCGAAACGCGAAGTCGTGCGCGTGACCAAGCTGCGCTCGCTCAATTTTCAGGACAACTACATCATCGACGCCATCGGCAAAGAGCTGCGCGACATCGTCGATGACGACCAGCTCGCCGCCGGCAACCTGAAGATTTACACCACGCTCGATCCCACGCTCGAAAAGCTCGCCACCGAGGCGCTCGAAGCGCAGCTCGAAAAGCTCGAGTCACGTCCGGGTTGGGAACACCAGCGCAAACGCGACTACCACCCGCCCGCGCCTGGGTCGTCGGCTGCCGGGGAAAAATCCGACCCGCCGGAGTATCTCCAAGGCGCGCTCGTCGCCATCGACAACCACACCGGCGGCATCCGTGCGCTCGTCGGTGGACGCGACTTCACGCAGAGCAACTTCAACCGCGCCATCAGCGCGCGCCGGCAGATCGGCTCCTCGTTCAAGCCCTTCGTCTATGCCGCCGCTTTCAATCGCGGCCTGCTCCCAGGCGCGAGCATCGACGACGGCCCGATCCGCCCCGGCGAGCTTAAAGACGCCAACCTCGCCGATGTGAACTGGAACCCCGGCAACAGCGACGGCACCTTCGGCGGCGTGCAGCCGGCGGACGTCGGCCTCATCCGTTCGCGCAACACCATGAGCATCCGTGTCGGCCAGCTCGCGGACCTCGACCGTGACGACAACGGGGTCGTGCGCCGCTACACCGGCGACGTCATCAAGACCGCCAGCGCCGTCGGCCTCGGCGACAAAATCCCGCCGCAGCCGACGACCTATCTCGGCGCGTGCGAGACCGACCTGCGCACGCTCACCGACGCTTATTCCGTGTTCCCGAATTGGGGCACCCGCCGCCCTGCGTATCTCATCGAGCGGGTGGACGACGTCGAAGGCAAAACACTCTACCAAGCGCCGCACAACAACGCGCAACAAGTGATGAAGCCCGCCGTCGCGTGGATGGTCTCCACCGTCCTGGAAAAGGTGATGAAAAGCGGCACCGCCGCGGAATCGCGCACGCTTGGTTTCACCAAGCCGTCCGCGGGCAAGACCGGCACGACGAACGAATTCAAAGACGCCTGGTTTCTCGGCTACACGTCAAGCCTGACGTGCGGCGTCTGGGTCGGCCTCGACCAGCCCGAGACGATCATGAAAAAAGGCTACGGCGCCGCGCTGGCTCTCCCGATTTGGTGTCAGGTGCTCGGCAAGGCCGACCCGAAGCGGTATCCCGCCGAAAACTTCAAACCGCCGGAGACGCTGCAAAAAGTCCAGCTCTGCTCCTATTCAAATCAAGTCGCCCGCGCCGACTGCATCACCGCCGGCCGCGCGTATGAAGTCATGCTGCCGATCAGCATGATCCCGCAGGAT
>CAXTRS010000237.1:0-7961 GCA_964246635.1 uncultured Chthoniobacterales bacterium
GTTCTTACGCCCCTGCCGGGGCTTGTTCCTTTTTGTATCGTTTCCCACGACTCACGCCGTGGGCCAGTGCTCTTACGCCCCTGCCGGGGCCAAGGGAAACATGCGACGCGCTAAGACCCTGCAACTCCCGCGCCCGGGTTGCCCGCGGTCGTATCGGCTGCGTTGGTGGAAGACGATGGCGACGGCCGCTGCTGCGGCGTGGGCGGCAACGGGCGCGTGAAGCTGTCTTCGAAAATGAAATCGCTGTCGTCATCATCATCATCCATATCCTCATCGTGCCTGCGCGCATCGGCGCCACGGTCGCGGCGCGGTTCTCCTCCGGCACGCGCTTCCCGGTTGAGACCCTGAATGCGGTCGAGCTTTTTGCGGGCATCTTCGGGCATTTTCTTGCGCTCTTCCTCGGAATCCGCCGGGCCGGTATAAATCACGGAGCCATCGGCGCGTTTGATCGTCACTTGGCGCTTGCCGTCTTTGTTGACGACCTCGATCTCGCCGGAGTCGTCCTTCATCACGACGCGGGAGTCGCGGCCGATGTTCATCGTGGTGCCGTGCGTGCCGTCGCCATCGCGGTCGTGCCGGAAAACGAACCTCCGCTCGCCGCCACGATCCCGGCCGCCGCCTTCGCCTCTCCGGCCGCCGCCGAACAAATCCTCGGGCAGGAATTGCGACCAGCGGCCCGCGCGTTCCCGCAGCCGGTCGCGAACGTCATCGCCGCCGCGCCGGACGAGCTTGGCGGTCACTTTTTGTTCCTGGCCCTTCCGCAGCAGGGTCAGCGTGACCGTCGCGCCGTCGGGGAAAGAGCGCACGAGCGCGCCGAGTTGTTCCGTGCCGACGAGCCGCTGGTCGTTGAGCATTTGCAGAATGTCGTAGGGCTGCACGCCGGCCGCGGCGGCGGGGCTGTCGGGCACCACGGAGTTGACGACCAACCCGAAGCCGGGCGGGAGCCCGAGCTGTTCGGTCACGGCGCGCGACGCCGGCGTGGCGACGACGCCGAGGTAATTGCCGGCTTCCCGACGATGGTGCGGCGGAAGTGGCGGCACGGGCGGCACGGGCGGGGCTGTCGGCACGGCCGTGGTCGGCGGGGCTGGCGGCACTGGCGGGACAGGTCGCGGAGTCTGCGCGAACGCCGCGCTGCTCATCGCCAGGGTGGCGGCAGTGACAGCGAGGATGGCTGGTCGGATGGTGTTCATCATTGGGTTGGGTTGCTGAGGTTTGAGAGGGATGTTGTTCTTAAAGATGGAAATTCACATCGGCTCGGCGGCGACGAGCCGGAATTCCGAGCGCGGATAGCTGACTTCGAGCACCGCGCCGGTGTGTCGTTCGCGCCAGCGCAGGGTATCGACGAAGTCCCGCCGGTCGCGCACAACGACGGGCCGATAAAAGTCCGACGATGCTGCGCTGCCCGCCGCCGGTTCGGAACCGCGCGCCGGCATCAACGTTGCGCCGCGTGGCGCGGAGCGGGGAAACGATTCGGCTCCCGGCGAGGGCGACACCGCGACCGCCGTCTCGCTCGAGGCGTCGCGTCCCGCCTCGCGCTGCTCCTTGCGCGCGGTCGCCGACCCCGGGCGGATCCCCCAGCCGTTGGCAAGCAGCAGCGCCGCTGCCAGCGCGGCGGCCGTGGCGAAACTCGCCCACGAAAGCCATGCATGATTCCGTAGAAACGTGACCATCCACGGGGTCGGCGTCGGGGAGAGCGAAGGCGATGCCAGCGCGGCAGCCACGCCGCGCGCCAAGCTCGGCGAAGGCGGCGTCGGGAAAAACTCCCGACGCAGCTCGCTGGCAAAAGCGTCGAGGGAGCGATCGTCGTGAGGATTCATGGCAGACACAGGTGCGACAAGGGAGGGTCAGTCGACAGAAGAGGGCGAAAGCTGTTTGCGCAGCGCCGCGAGAGCGTAGCGGAAACGGGAAGCGGCGGTGTCGGGCTTGATGCCGAGAACCGCGGCGATGTCGGCGAAAGTCAGCTCGCTCCAGATTTTCAAGACGAGCACTTCGCGTTGCTCGACCGGCAAGGTTCCGAGCGCGGCTTCGAGCACGGCGGTGCGCGCGGCGGAGTCTTCAGCAGCGGTGGTGGATTCGAAGCTTGGGGTGGTCGCTGAGGGAAGCAGCGGCGCGGCTTCTTCGGCAGCCTTGGCCTCGCGGGTTTGCCGGCGTTGTTCGCGGCGCAGGAAGTCGAGCGCGCTCGAACGCACAGCCGCGAAAAACAGCGCGGGACTTTCCGCCGCGCGGGCGCGGTGCCGCCGCCAGCAACGCACAAAGGCGTCCTGCACGATGTCTTCGGCGTCCGCCGGACAGCGGACCCATTGACGGGCAAAGAGTAACAGGCGTGGACCGAGTTCGGCGAGCGCAGCACGCCAGGCGAGGTCGTCGTTTTCTGCGCGCGTGTCGTCCTCAGCAGTTCCGGCAGCGGCGGCGCCGAGCAGCCAGGAAGTATTGAGCAGAGAAGTGGAAGACGAAGCAGCCATGCCGCGGCGCGATGGATTCAGCGTTTGATGATAGGAACGCCGCCGGGGTTCGATTTTGTCTAACGTGCCGCAACTTTTTCTTCCTCCTCGTTTGCCGTGGCAGCGGCGCAGCCTGCAGCAGCATCCGGCGGGCTGGCAGCGACTGCTGCGTCACGCCGCACGATGAGGCCAACCCCGGCGAGGACGAGTCCCGCGCCGGCCAATGTGCGCCAGGAAAGCGTTTCGCCAAGCGCGAGCCAGCCGAGACCGACGGCGATGATCGGCGTGACGAGCGCGATGGTCATCGACTTCGTCACGGCCACCTGGCGCACCAGCCAGTAAGATAGGACGAACGCCAGCGACGAGCCGACGAGCGCGAGGTAGAGCAGACAAAACCACGCTGTCGTGCTCCAATGAAAACGCAGCGGATTGCCCTCACGCCACGCGCCGAGCGCGAGCAGCGGAAACAATCCAAACACCATCTGCCAGCCGGCCATAATCGCCGGCGGAATGTCCGCACCGTGGACTTTGATGATGACGTTGGCGTAGGCGACGCTCGCCGCGCCGAACACGATCGCCGCGCCGCCCCAAAGCGCCATCGCGCCGGCGCCGTTCAACTCGTGCGAAAAGATGATGCCGACGCCGAAAAAACCGAGCAGCGCGCCGAGGACTTTCGGCACGGCGAGCCGCTCGGCCGGCAGATAGAAGTGCGCGAAGAACAACCCAAACGCGGGAATGGTCGCCTGCAACACGGCGGCAAGGCCGGACGAGATGTATTGCTCGCCCCAGAAGAGCAGCCCGTAGTTGACGAAAAATGTTTGCAGACCGGTGAGCGCGAGAAAACGCCAGACGTTTTTGCCGGTCGGCAACAGCGGCAACCCCACAATGGCACAGCCAAGGAAGAGCACGGCCGACGCGATGACAAAGCGCACGCCGGCAAACCAAAATGGCGGCAAATCACCGAGGCCGACTTTGATCGCCAGCCACGTCGAACCCCAGATCGCGCAGAGCGCCAGCCAGACGAGAAAACTCTTCAGCGGCGAGGAGGTAGTTTCCACTGCGTGCGACGAGACAAGACGAGACGAGGCAGGACGGACCTAGCGGGCGGGTTCGTCCGCGAGCGCTGCGGGGGCGCGCTCCGCCGCCGTTGCCGGCTCGCCGTGCAGCGGCTCGGGCATGAACACCGCGGCGATCAGCGCGAGCACCGGCATCGCGGCCACCACGAGCAACATGGCTGGGATGCCATACCAATCCGCCATCTGGCCGAGCAGCGGCGAGAACAGGCCGCCGACGGTCACGGTTAACCCCAGCGTGACGCCCGAGGCGAGGCCGACATGATTGGGCAAGTATTCCTGCCCAAGCACGACCAGGACGCTGTAGGGCACATAGAGACAGATGCCGATGAGCGCGACCCCAAACACGAGCGGCACCGTGGTTTGCAGATACGGCAGCAGGATGAGCAGCGGGATCATCGCGAGGAAGCCGAGGAGCACGACCCGCCGATGGCCGAACTTGTCGCCGCACCAGCCGCCGATGAGCGCGCCAACGACGCCGTTGAAAAACAGGAGCGAGACGAGCTGCCCGCCGCCAGCCTTGGTGCCTTGCAACACTTTCACCCAATAAAGGGGCAAGAACGCCAGCAGCGCGAAAAAGATGATCGAGCGGCAGACCACGGCCAGGCAGAGCATGGCGAATGCGTTCCATTGGTCCGTCTGCGCCGGCGGCGTGATGGCGCGCACCGGCACCGCGGGCTTTTCCACGTCGGCGTCATCAACAACCGACTCCTCGCGCGTGCTCCGTAGAATCACCGGCAACTCCACCAGGCTGTAAGCGAGCATCGCCGCCAGCGGAACGAGCAGCAGCCAGCAGCCTTTCAGCAGCCCGTAGTGCGCAAACAACCAACTGGCTACGAGCGGTCCGGTGGCGAAACCGGACGCGCCGCCGGTGGCGAAAACGCTCATCGCTCGCGCCTTCGCACGCGAGCCGGATGCTTTGCGCACGAGTCGCGCAGCCTCGGGATGAAACGCCGCGACGCCGATGCCCGCGAAGACGGCGACTGCACTGGCCGCCCAGCGGTTTTCCAACGCGCCAACGAGCAGAATGCCCAGCCCCGCAAGCGCCAGCCCGCCGGGCAGCAGCCAGTGCATCGAGCGCTTGTCCGCGAGCCGGCCAAAGATGGGTTGGACGATGGAGGAAGCAAGGTTGAAAGAGAAAATCAAACTGCCGACCGCAGCGAGTGTGTAGTGCCGATCCACGACCAGATAGGGCAGGATCGCGGGCACGATGCCTTGGAAAAAATCGACGGAGAAATGTCCAATCGTTAGCGCCAGCACCGCGCGCCGGCTGGTGCGGTCGTTGGCTTCGGCCGGGAGGGAAAGCGCGGGGTTCATCAGGAAAAGAAAATGGTCTATCTGGCGACCGCGGCGACCGGCGGCTTGCCTAGTTTGGTTTCGATCTCTTTCGAGGGGAACCAGACGTAGTTCATGAAATAAACGAGCACGCCGGTGATCGACACATAGAGCCACACCGGCAGGGTCCAGCGCGCGATGCGCCGGTGCTGGTCCCATCGCCGGCGCAAGGGCTGAACGACGGTGAGGATGATGAACGGCAGCACGATGATCGCCAGCAGGACGTGGCTGAGCAGCAGCGGAAAATAGACGAGGCGCGCGGGGCCGGGTTCCGTGAATCGCACCGACCCGTAAGTGGCGTGGAATATGAGATAGAAGGTCAAAAACGCCGCGGAACTGACGAGCGCGGAAATCATGCAGGCGGCGTGCGCGCGCCAGTTGCCGAGGGCGATGCAGAGAAAGCCGACGGTCAGCAGCACCAGGCTGCTGGCGTTGAGGATGGCGTTGAGCGCCGGGAAGTCCGCGACCGTCATGTGGTGACGGACGCAGGAGCGGCGCTCGCGTGGACCATCCCGGCTTCGGCGGCCGCGCGGGCGCGCTCGATTTTCTGGATGTTGCGAAACGCCATGAACGCGATACCGCCGACAAGCAGCAGCGGCATGCCGAGCATGACGTAGGTGCTGATCGCAAATCCGATGCCGGAATCCTCCGCCGCGGTGCCTTCACTCATGGATGATTTACAGCCCTCGCAGGCTTGCGCGATCGCTTGGAAGTAGAAGAACCCAAAGGCGACGAGAGCGAAGATTCGGCGCGCGTTCATGATAACGGAATCGTCGCGCAGCGGCGGAAATGATGCAAGTCATCCGCAGATTTCGCAGATTTCCGCAGAGGAAAACAGAAGGGGGAAATCTGTGGAAATCTGCGGACAAAACCTCAGGGTCGCGCGCCCGGCTGCTCGCGCAGGAGGCTGCCGAGGTCGGCGAGCGCGTGTTGCACCGACTCGGGGCTGGCGCTGTCGTAATAGCCGCGCACCACGCCGGCGCGATCGACGAGCGCGATCTTGGTGCTATGCACGAAGTCGCCGGATTGCGCTTTCTCGGCGTCCGAGCCGGCCTCGACGGCGGAGAGCAGGAAGGTCTTGTTCGCCAACTCGTAGATTTTTTCCTTCTCGCCAGTCAGGAAGAACCAATGGCCGGGTTTGGCGTGGAAACGCTCGGCGTAACGGCTGAGCACCTCGGGCGTGTCGTGCTGCGGGAACACCGTGAACGACACCAGCCGCACATCGTCGCCCGCTTTGCGCGCGACAGCTTCTTGAAGCTCCTGCATCCGCTTGCTCATCAGCAAACACGGACCCGGGCAAGTCGTGAAAAAGAAATCGGCGAACCAGATTTTGCCCTTCAACTCCGAGCCGGCGTCGAACGGCTGGCCGCTGCGTTCGGTGAGTTGGAACGCCGGCACCGTTTTGAAGCGATCCAGCGCGCGAAAATCACGGCGCTCGGCGTGTTTCCATTGTTGGAAAGCAAACGCCCCTGTGATGCCGAGAATCGTCAGCCCCAGCGCGGCGAGCAGCGTCCACTGCAGCGTGCGGTTGAGCGGCGGCGCAGGTTGCCGCGCGGAAACAGGCGGATCGTCGATGGCAGGCATGATGACGCGAGCAATCTAGCCACGCCGCGTCGCACCGCACGCGATCAAACCAAATACAGAATGGTGAACAGGAAAAGCCAGACCACGTCCACGAAGTGCCAGTAGAGCGCCGTGCATTCGAGCGCAGTGTGATGATGCGCAGTGAACTTGCCGAAAAACGACATCAACGTGCAAATCCCCAGCATCAACACGCCGATGGCGACGTGACAGCCGTGAAAGCCGGTGAGCACGAAAAAGACCGAGCCATAGACGCCGGATGTATCGAACCACAGGCCCTCGTGATACAGGTGCGTCCACTCGCGGCCTTGGATGGCGACAAACAGCGCGCCGAGCGCCGTCGTTACCGCCAGCCACATGGTCGGCCGGATGCCGCGCACGACTTGGCGTTCGGCAAAGATGCAGGTGAAGGAACTGGCCACAAGAAAGGCGGTATTTAGAAGGGTGAGCTTCCACGGCAGGTCGGGCGCGCCAGGGGGGTGGTAGCCGTGGCCCATCGAAGTGCGCAGCACGACGTAGGCGCAAATCAGCCCCGCGAAGAGCATCGCTTCCGACGCCAGAAACGTGAGCATGCCGAAGCGCGGCAGGTTGATCTTCGCGGCGTGGAAGTGCGAGGCGGGCGCGGCGTGAGCTCGAGAGGCGGGCAGTGCGGCGGCGGAAGCGGGACTTTGCATGGCGGGAGGGTCAGGGAGAGGTAAGGTGAAAGTGCGTGGGCGGCAAGCTGGCAACTGCGTTGATCGAAAGAACGTTTGCCGGGCGGTTGTCTCCGGAGAGGACGCCGTTTTCCGCGCGTCGCATCCGGGAATACATCCAGACAAGGCAGAGCGCGCAAAGCGCGAGGGCGAAGACGATCATCGCGAGCAGCAGCCGGCGATTGGCGCGCTGAAGGTCGGCTCCGGTTTTCATCATTCAATCCATGGGTTCAGACCGCCTTGGTCGCGGCGAGCAGCGCGAGCAGCAGCGGCAGATAAATGACGGAGGCGAGGAAAAGCTGCCGGGCGCGTGGACGCGAACGGTCCATCAGCAGCCGCACGGCCGGCACGAGCATGCCGATGCCGAGCAGCAGCGCGCCGAAAAAGTAACCGGGCGTGGTGACCCCGAGCAGGGCCGGCATCAAGCTCACCAGCAGCAGGGCGAACGCGTAGTTCAGAGCCTGCCGGCCGGTGCGGCTGCCGTCGGGATCGACATTGGGCAGCATCACGAAACCGCCGCGCGCGTAGTCGTCGCGATACATCCACGCGATGGCGAGGAAGTGCGGCATCTGCCAGAAAAACAAGATGCCAAAGAGCGTCCAGCCGCCGGCGTCGAGCGAGCCGCGCGCCGCCGTCCAGCCGAGCAACGGCGGCAGTGCGCCGGGGATCGCGCCGACGATGGTGTTGAGCGTGGTGACCCGTTTGAGGGGCGTATAGACGAAGAGGTAAATCACCAGCGTCAGCGCGGCGAGCGTGGCGGTGAGCAGGTTCACCAACAGCGCGAGGTAGAGCAACCCGCCGATGGCCAGGGCGAAGCCGATGACCAGCGCGGCATCCGG
>CAXTRS010000238.1:0-7937 GCA_964246635.1 uncultured Chthoniobacterales bacterium
GCGGCTGGAGCCCGCGCGAGGGTCGGCTGGGGCGCTGGCGGGACCGGCTGGGGCACGCGGTGATCCGCAGTTTTAAAAGGACCGTCGGCGCGCTGCACCGGCGCGAGCTGGCGGCGCTGGGGCTGCCGGGAGTTTACCGGGCGGACGGGACGGAGGCGGTGTATTCACCCGAGTGTGTTCTGGGGTTGTCAGTCCCGGAACTGGAGTTCCCGCGACGCTGGCCGCCGGCGTTCCGGCTCGTCGGTCCGGTGCTCTACACGCCGCCGGCGCCGGAGGGTTTGCCAGCGCCGCGCTTCGAGCCGGGACGGCGGCATGTGTTGGTCACGCTCGGCACACATCTGGGTTGGGTAAAAGACCAGGCAGCGGCGGCGACCGCGCGGGCGGCGGCGGCGCGGCCAGAAATCGAATTTCACTTCAGCGATGGCCAGCCGGACAGGGCGGCAGAAAAACGCGACGCGGGGCCGGCGAATTTCCAACGCCTCGCCTATGTCCATTACGACACGCACCTGCCCAGGTATGACTTGGTGGTGCATCATGCCGGCACGGGAGTTCTTCACGCCTGTCTGCGGCACGGCCGGCCGGCGGTCGTGTTCCCGGTGGATTTCGACCAATTCGACTACGCGGCCCGGCTGGTCCGGGCGGGGACGGCGCGGCGGCTAAGGAGTCTGGCGGAACTGCCGGACGAGGTCGGCGCGGCGCTGACGGACGACGCGTTGACGACACGCTGCCTGCGGTTTGCTGAAACGCTCCGTCGCGCACCGGCCGCGGAAGACACCATCGCCGGTTTGGTGCGCGCGCGGCTGGCACCAACCGAATCCGGCAATGGTATTTTCGACAAAAACAGGAGTAACTGACCTCTCACCGCACCGGCCGCGGAATGCCGGCTGGCCGGTCGGAAAGCCGGGGCGCGTTCGGCGCGGTCCGGTCTGCTGGCCCGGCGACGGGCAAGTCACCTTCGAGCGCGGCGCCGCTGTTGGCGCTCACCTCGGGCTGCTGGAGCGCGGCGTGACGCACCGCGATCCGGCCGTCGGGTCCGCGCGCGAGGCCGGGCAGCGCCTTGCCCTCTTTGGTGTAAACCGCGCGCGTGAGCCGCGCGCCCTCGAGCGAGAGCACCGTATAGACATAGGTGCGCGGCACCGCGAGGTGCAGGACGTGCAAGCGGTTCGCGCGGTCGAGCTGCACCTGCGGCTTCTCGCCGCTGGTCAGCAAGCGGCCGAGCGATTGCGTGGTATAGACAACACCCGCGCCTGGGTCGCGCACCCGCGCGTAAAGCAGCAGCCGATCCGGCAACCGATGAGTGAGCAGCGTGAGCTGGCGCAAGCCGCTGCCGGCGCGGTCGGCGCCCTGACCGCCGGGCACGCCGACGGTTTGTTGCCAGATCGTCTTGCCCTCGGTGAGGTCGAACGCCGCGGTGTTGGACGCGAAATAGCGGTCGGCTTCCGCGAAATAAATGCTCGCCCGCAACCGATACCCGCCGGGGTCGCGCAATGGAAAGTGCGGCCCGATGTCGAACGACCGCTTCACGCTGCCGCCCGCGGGCACGAGCAGGGACGGAAGCCGAAAATCGGCGGCGACCGGCGGCAGCGGCACGCCGTCTTCCTCGCCGCGCGCGACGGCCGCCGAGCTCGGCGCCGCCGTCAGCTCGAAGTCGAGCCATTGCCGGTCGCCGCTGTTTTCAAACACCACGTCGCGCCCGGCGAAATTCGTGATCGTCAGCACGACCTCCACGGGTTCGTAAGGCAGGAACGTGTGCCGGCGCAGCTTGAGGTCGAGCCGCAACTGCGCGTGCGCGCCCTGCTGCGACGCAAAGAGAAAGCTCAGCGTGAGCGCCCAAAGCAGCAGGAGCCAGCGAACATGGACAAGACGACAAGGGAACATGGCGCGAGAAGCGGAGAAGGGAGACAATTCCCGCCATCTTACCTTCCACTGCCGCTGAATCGACCGGAATCTCCGCGCATCCATGCCGGTGGAGCCGGGCGTTCGCGTTCGCCCAGCGGATGCAAGCGCTGGTGGTAGGGCGGCCTCGCCGAGGCCGCCGCGCAGGAGCGCGACGCGTCACCTCCGCGAGGGATAAGTCCGTCCTCGGCTCTCGGCGCGCCCGGCGGTCGCGCCCTACCAAGCTGGCCTGCTACTCACGGTCGGACTGGCTTGACGGGCGCGTATGGTCAGGCGCCGGCGCGTGGGGTTCAAGCTCGGCAAAAGCCGTATGTCGGCAAGCGGCTTGGCGGCTCCAAATGCTGCACAGCCTTAACGGCGTCAGGGCTGGACTGGGATTGCGTCCGGGCTTCGCCGCGAGACCAGTTTGCGAAAGATGACAAGATGTCCGAGCAGCGCTGCGGTCACCAGAATGGAGGGCAACCAAACGTAAGGAAAAGAGGCCACCCAGGCATTGTCGGGATGCATCAGTTGAAAGCGGGTCGGGAAGCTCACCGTGGCGATCCCCATCACGACGATCAACAGCGCAAGTCCGCAGCAGTTCCAAACGAGCACCAACCATTTTGGCGCCGACCGGGCGAACGGAGCGAACACCAGGGCCGTCAGCCCGGTGACCACATCGAAATTGTAGCCGCTCCAAGTCATCTGCGGCGGGGCGAGGCCGATGGTGGACGACTCGTGGAGGAGCAGCTCCACCAGGATGCGAAAGGCGTGAAAGCCAATCAACAGCCCCACTGGCAACTCGATCAGGTGACGCACCCAGGGAGATCTGCCGATTGCCACTGTGGCGACAAATCCGCTGACGAGGAAAAGCGCGATCGGCGGGGGCGTCGAGTTGAAGCGACGCAGAATTCCAGACAGGGCCAGTGCGGCCGCGATCAGCATCCAGACCAGAATCGACAAGGCGAGAGCTTTCGACTTCCCCGCCCACGCGACTACCGCCGCTACCGCAGCCGGCAGCACGACAAATCCGAGGTAAACGAGCGCGTGAGTGTTCAATACCGGGGGCTACTAGCTGAAGCCCATTGACGGGCTCTGCGGAGATAAACCAGAAAAACGAAAAGGACGCCACCCGCAGAGTCTGTTCGCCGCAGCGCCGGGCGAGATCATTGGCATGCTCACTCGAAAACGTTTTTAATAGCTTGGTTGATGTCTGGCGGCGCTGGCATCTGGTAGTCGTAAAAGTATTTGGAGGTGATGCCCATGACCTCGCCGTCGAGCTTGGAGACTGTGCCCACCCAGGCGCTTTCCGGCCCGCCACCGGTCTTGCGGCGCACAAACTCAACGTGCGGCAGACTCATGTTCCAAGAGTAGTGAAAGACCGCACCGTCCTTGACCATGACGAGCAGAGTATCACCGTCGCGCAGTTGGATTTTGTCAGCCATCGCGGCGTGGACAAGTTGAAAAAGCGTGGAGCGGCGACAGGCAATAAAGCCGGCCTACAGCGCAGGCATGGAGTGATTTTCATCTAGCTCGCCGCTTTCGGAGCGCTAAAGCCTTTGCTATAGAACCCTGACCGATCAAAACAGCAAACCCGCCGCTTGCCGGCCGCGAGCATCGTGCAGGCATTGGCGACCCGACGCACGCGAGTCTCCGGCTGCTTGGCGGAAGTGATCCACTGGATCCAATCCCTGCGCGCGACCGGCGTGATGTCCGACCACAACGCCCGCGCCTTCGGGTCAGCCGCCGCGAGAGCCGTCCGCAAATCTGCCGGCGCCGTGGGCTCCGGTTCTTCTTCCGCCGGCGTGAGCTCCAGCGCGACCTCGTCGCCTGCCTCGGCGCCCGCGGCTTCGCGCAGTTTGCGATCTACTCTGAGCCAGTGACTTCTTTGGCCATCTGGCTCCAGCGTGGTGTGAAAGGGGCAGCCATTGAGGGTGCCGACGACCGCCGTCATGCCCCGCGAGGGGAGCTTCGCACTGGCGCTCTTTGGCAGGATGAGGAAGCTCCAGGAGCCGTTTTTCTCAGTCGCTGCCGGCCGCAAGAGTTTCACTTTGCAACGGATCTTGGGAGTGGTCTTGGTCATGTATGATCGGCAACAGGGATTTGGCTTTTTAGACGCTACGCAATCCACTCGCTCAACGATGTCATTCGATACTCAGGCGGCTAGTAGCTCAACGGGCCTAAGCTCAGCGACAAACTCTGCGGAGGTCAAGCGTCGCCAACGAAAAAAAGAGGCCGCGCGCAGGGCTTGTTCGATGCAGCGCACGGTTAGCTCGCGGTTACTCCTCAAGGAGGTCGTCTGATAGCTTCTTGATTGCGGGTGGTTGCTCCGGCACGGCGGTATCGACGGTGATGAAATAAGTCCCCGAATTGCAGTAGCCGCGGAAGCGCACCTGAGTATCCGAAAGCCAGGTGATCTTGAGGATGGAAGGACGGAAAACGTGTCGAGCTTCTGGATCGGCCTTGCTGAATGCCTCGTAGAGCGTCGCGAACGGGTCAATCTCCCTCGACGCCCACTCGTGAGGACTCTTCTGGTAAATCAGCCAAGTCTTTGGGCCTCCATTGTCCGGTGCGTCTGCGAGCACGCATCGGTCGGAGGCCGGGTTCCATGCGGCGTCGGTGTATCGCGGAAAGCTAACGAATGAGAAGATGTCGTAACGATCGGATGTGCTGCGAACGACCACGGCGCGAATAGGGCCGAAGGGAGGGCCTGCGTCGTGATCGAACCATCCGACGAAGTAGCGGCCGTCGGCAGATCGCCGTATCTCACGATCCGGTTCTTGCGCATTCCCAAGTGCGCTCGATAAGACGACGGCCAGAAGACTGAAGGTTGCGGCTAAGCGCATGGATGATTTGTCTGCTTTTCGTCTAATCGGCGAAAGCCGCTTGTCTGAGTCCAGCGTGAGTGGCGGCGATCATCAATGGGACCCGCGGCAGACAACGCGGGAGCGCACAGTCGCTCCGCAACGGGCAGGTCACGTCGTCTTTTCCTGCTTGCTCGGAAAACCGTGCTGAGCGCGGCCTTCGTCGGCTTCAAACTCATTGGTCGTTTTGTAGAGTTCGTAGCGACCGTCGCTGGCGAAGGTGTCGGCGAACTTCGCGCGCATCGCGGCCAGCGCGGTGGCATCGAGGCGTTTGAAACCTCGCGCGATGGCGAGGTTGGCGCGGAAGACTTCGAGCGTGTCCATGCCGGAGACCGTCGTGACCACCGGCAGGCTCATCGCGTAGGTGATCGCCTCTTCGGCAGCGACAACCTTTTGCTGCACGGCGCGCGCGTTGCCGTTGAGGCTTTTCATGCCGATGGGCATGATGCCGCGCCGGCTCAGTTCCGGCAGCACACGCTGCTCGAAGGAATGGAAGCTGGCATCAAACACGTTCAAGGGTAACTGGCAGGCGTCGAACGGATAGTCGTAAGCCAGCATCGCCAGGTGGATCGCGGGGTCTTTGTGCCCGGTGAAGCCGACGAAGCGCACCTTGCCCTGTTGCTTCGCTTTGGTGAGCGCTTCGATCACGCCGCCTTTCATGAAGTGGCGTTCGGGATCGTTCCAATACGCGCACTCGTGGACCTGCCAGAGATCGAGATGATCGGTCTTCAGCCGCTTGAGCGATTCTTCGAGCTGCTGCATCGCCACGTTGGCGTCGCGGCCGTGCGTGCAGACTTTCGACATGAGAAACGCCTTCGCGCGCCGGCCGCCTTCCGCGAGTGCCTTGCCCATGCGCTCTTCGCTGACGTGCTTGTTATATTCCCAGGCGTTGTCCATGAAGTTGATCCCGCTATCGAGCGCCTCTTGCACGATGCGGATGCCGTCGGCTTCGGGCACTTTTTCGCCGCCAATGGAAAACCCGCCGACAGCGATGGCGCTGACCCAAACATCGCCCTTGCCAAAGCGTCGCTGCGGCACTTGTCCCGGCGTGTGGCGCTCTTCGAGCAATGGCAGCGGCTTGCCTGCGCCGCCGTCTTTGCCCTTGCTGGCGGGAACCGGGTAACCTTCACGATCCTGCGCTAGGGCAGGGGAGGATAATGCCGTCGCGCCGAGAGTCGCGCCAGCCCACGCGAGGCCGGTGCGGCGGAAGAAAGCGCGGCGGTCAACGGCGGAAGAAGCAGGAAAATCTTGGTTCATGGTTTCTCGGAATCGTGCGCCGTCACGGGATGAGGCGGGCGCTGTGCGCTATTTCGTAGATGCCCGCCGCGCCTGTCCGGTCGGGCAGAAGTCGAGCAGCACGCAGCGCTCGCATTCCGGCCTGCGGAAAAAGCAGCAGCGCTGGCCGTGGAACATCAGCAGCTCGTGGTTGTCATAAACTTCCTGCGCGTTCCACTCGGCCGGCAGCATCGCTTCGAGCACGGCGTGCGCAGGGCCGACGTCGAGCGTCGACGGGATCAAGCCCAGCCGCTGCGCGACGCGGTGATGGTGACTATCCACCGGCAGCGCGCGCATCCGCAGCCGGCTGAAGCTCAACACGGCGGCGCTCGTTTTCGGGCCGACACCGGGCGTCGCCTGCAACCACGCGCGCGCAGCCGCGGGCGTCATCTCCGCGAGGAAATCGAGCGACAGCTCGCCGCCGCGACGCTCGGTGATGCGACGCAGCACGGCTTGAATGCGCGGCGCTTTTTGTTCCGGCCAATTGCACGCCACGATTGCCTCTTTCACGTCACGCGTCGGCGCATCGCGCACCGCGGCCCAGCCGGCGGGGAAACGGCGGCGCAGTTCGTCGAATGCCGCGCCGCTCTCCCGGTTGCGGGTCCGGTGGCTGAGCAGCGCGGAGATCAGTTCGCTGAGCGGATCGAGCTCCGCCCAGTGCGCTACTGGGCAGCCATATTCCCGGCAGAGTCGTGCGTGCGTTTCCAGCAGCTTCACCCGCTTTGCTGCGGCGTCGTTGTCGGCTGCTTCCGTCGCGGGCGCAGGAGAAGCCAGCGCGAAAAGATCAATCTGACCGTCGGGCGCCATGTTCCGCCGTAATCGCGCGAGGAGCGCCGCTCAGGCGTGCGTCGGCATCGCGGGCGGCGGGAGTTTTTCCAAGCTGCGGCGCACGAGCTCGCCCATCGTGTGGCAGGCGAGAAACGTGGCGTCTTCGTAATGCGCGGCGAGTCCTTCGCGGAGCTGCGCGATTTTTTCCTCGGGCGCGAGCGGCTCCGAGCACATGGCGTCGAGCAGATGGTCGAGCCGCTCGCGCTCGATCTTGATGCGCAACGCAATCAGCGCACGTTCTTCGGCCTGATATTGGCGCATGCTCTGCACGTCCATGTGCTTTTTGCCGAAGTCGATGAGCGCGCCGTTTTCCCGGAAATAGTGCGGCCGATAAAACGTGATCCGCCCGTCGTAACTCTGCTGGTCGAAGTCCATCGCGCGGATGCGGTATTGCACTTCTTCAAAGTCCGGCGTCGCATCGACGACGAAATTATACGAGCGCATGTCGCCGAGCAGCCGGATGAAGCAGCGCTCGTTGAACTTCACAAATTCCTTGGCGATGCGCACGCCCTTGAAGCCGGGATCGTTGAGGTGCTCGGCGATGAAGGCGTCGCCCGGGATGCCGACGATGTGCTCCTCGATGAGCGTGTCCTGCCAGACGAAAAAGTGCATCCGGTTCGGCGAAAGCAGGTGCTCGAGCTCGAGGCCATACACGCGCGAGGCATCCGCCTTTTTCAGGTAAAAATAATCCTGGTTGTCGTTGAGCGCATTGACGATGCGGATGCGAAACGGCTGCGAATTGCCAAACTCGCAAAAGTCGATGCGGCTGACCCGCAAGTGTTCCATCACCGAGATGTCGCCGCTGGCTTTGAGCAGCGCGTAGATTTGGCGCAAGCCGGTGGAAAGCTCGCGCAGGTCGGTGGACGAATACGTGAGCGTGCGCCAGAGCGTATCGTGGCCGTGCGCGTCGTAAATCGGGAAGCCTTCGCGCCAGCCGGTGAGCAGTTCGTAATCGACCGGCAGGTCGACCGCGCGCGAATAGGCGTCGAGATAATCCCGCAACGGAGCCTGCACGGGGTAAGGGATTTTTTTGCGGGAGGGAGGGACCATGCGGGTTGGGGGGGGGGGGGGGGGGGGGGGGGGGGGGGGGGGGGT
>CAXTRS010000239.1:0-7935 GCA_964246635.1 uncultured Chthoniobacterales bacterium
GCATCGCCTGGACGACCGGCGGAGAAATCTGCGCGCCGCCCGCGGCCGGGGTGCTGCCGACCGCGCGGACTTCTTCGTCCACCACGACCACTCCCGCCGTCCCGCCGGCGCCGCTCCGCATCGGCGGCCTCGGCACAAACGGGCCGCAGACCGTGCTCAACTTCTGGCTCGGCACGGATGGACTGCTCGCCGCGTATGGCTTTGGCGAACGCACCCGCGGGTTGAACAAACTCGGCAAGCGCATGGAAAATTGGAACGTCGATGTCGTCGATGTCCACGCGCACCATCACATGCGCGACGACTACGATCCCGCGTATGTGTCGATCCCGCTGGTGATCCTCAAAACCGCCGCGGGTCCCTGCGTCGGCCTGTTCTTCGACAATCCGGAGCGCACGTTTCTCGACGTGGGCAAGCGCCTGCCGGGCGTGCTGATGTATCAGGCGCTCGGGTCGGATACCGACGTGTATCTGCTCGCCGGGCCGACGCTGCGCGACGTGGTGCGCAATTTTTCGACCCTCACCGGGCGCGGCGAACTCCCGCCGCTCTGGGCGCTCGGCCATCACCAATGCCGCTGGGGTTACGAAAACGAGGAAGACCTGCGGCATTTGCAGGAAAAATTCGCCCGCTTCGACATCCCGGTGAGCGCGTTTTGGTATGACATCGACTACATGGACGGTTACCGGCTGTTCACTTGGGACGCGGCCGATTTCCATGACGCGGCGAAGCTCAATCGCGCGCTCAAAGCGGACGGCATCCACACGGTCGCCATCGTCGATCCCGGCGTGAAACTGGAGCGCGGTTATCGCGTGTATGACAGCGGCCGGCGGCGCGACGTGTTCTGTCAGACTGGCCACGGCCGGGAGTTCGTCGGCAACGTCTGGCCGGGCGAAACGGTGTTCCCGGATTTCACGCAGACCCGCGCGCGGGATTGGTGGGCGCGCGAGCTGGCGGACTGGATGAAAGCGAGCGCGCTCGACGGCGCCTGGCTGGACATGAACGACCCGGCCACGAGCGAAACGTCGGCGGACGAAATGCGCTTCGGCCCCGGTGGCGAGATCGAGCACGCGAAGTTTCACAATCAGTATGCGCACTTCATGGCAATGGCCAGCCGCGCCGCGTGCGACCGGCTCGCTCCCGACGGCCGTCCGTTCCTGCTCACGCGCAGCGGTTACACGGGCACGCAGCGTTTCTCGGCGATCTGGACCGGCGACAATTCGAGCAACTGGCCGCACCTGCGCATGTCGATCCCGTGCACGCTGAACCTCGGGATAAGCGGCGTCGCTTTCAATGGCCCGGACGTGGGCGGGTTCCTGGGCAACACCACGGAAGAATTGCTCACGCGCTGGTATCAGGCCGGCTGGCTGTTCCCGTTTTTCCGCAACCATTCCGTGCGCGACTCCAAGCCGCAGGAGCCGTGGCAATTCGGCGCGGTGGCGCGCGCGCGCATCGCGGACGTCATCCGCACGCGCTACCGGATTCTGCCGTATCTGTATCAACTTTTTTTTGAGCACTGGCTGCACGGCGATCCAGTGCTGCGGCCGATGGCGTATCACTACGGCGACTCCGAGCCGGGTTGGGAAAACGTGGACGACCAGTTCCTGCTCGGCGACGCCCTGCTGCACGCGCCGATGCTCCATTCCCGCGAGGAAAATCCGCCGGTGACGCTGGCGGACGGCACGCTCGTGCAGTTCCGCGACGTGCGTCTGCCGGCCGGCTGGTGGTTCGACCTCAATCGCGGACGCTGGGTCGAGGGCGGGCGCACGCTGGGTCAGTATGCGGTCGGCTTCGACGAGTCGCCGCTGTTCGTGCGCGACGGGGCGATCCTGCCGTTTTTCAACGGCGCACTGCGGAACGCGCTGACAGATTACCGCAAGCTCGAGCTGCACATCTTCAGCCGGGAAAAACCGGCGAGCCGCACGTTCTTTGCGGACGACGGAAAAACCCGCGCGTATCAGCGCGGCGGTTCGCGCGCGGTGCAGATCGAGGCAAGCGTGCGGCACCATGCGACGGGCGCGGTTTCGGTGAGAGTAGAGTGCGCGGACGCCAAGCCCGACCCGCGCGAGGGACGGGCAGGTGCCGCGGTCAGCGTGCCGAGTTTCGCACCGGTGTTTTACGGATTGAACACCTCTGGATCAGATACCGTAGAGGTGGAATTTGTCAGCGATGGCCGAGCGAAGACGATGGCACTGCGCCTGGGCACACGCCGCTGGGTTTCGCGAGATATCCCGGCGTTGGCGTGAAGCCGTTTGACGCCGCTGGCGACCCGTCCAGCGCCGATTCTGAGTGAGCGGAGCGCAAACGTTCCCGAGAGCACCCCTCGCATGATCGTCGTCCTCAACACCAACTCCGGCGGGAATGAGGATGAACTCGAAGCGAAGCTCGGCGAACTGTTCCGCACGGAGGGCATCGAGGTTAAAATCCTGCGCGCTGGGAACGGTGTGGATTTGCACGATCTGCTCGGTCGCGATGGGGCGCGCCAGGAGCAAACGATCGTCGCCGGCGGCGGAGACGGCACGATCAGCGCCGTCGCCAACGAGCTGGTCGGCACCACGAAAACGCTCGGCATCCTCCCGCTGGGAACGCTGAACCATTTTGCGAAGGATCTCGGCATCCCGCTCGACCTCGCCGGCGCGGTGCGGACCATTGCCCGGGGACGGGTCGCAGCGGTCGATGTCGGCGAAGTCAACGGCCGGGTGTTCATCAACAATTCGGGTCTCGGCATCTACCCTAAAATTGTGTCGCAACGCGAAGTGGAACAGGCGCGGCTCGGGCGCGGGAAATGGCCGGCGTTCGTGAGCGCCGCGCTGCAAGCGTTTCGTCGTTACCCATTTCTGCATCTGCGCGTGCGCGTGGAAGGCGAGGAGCGGTCGCGGAAGACGGCGTTCATTTTTATCGGCAACAACGAATATGAAGTCACCGGTTGGAATCTCGGCGGACGCGCCTGCCTGAACGCCGGCAAACTCGGATTTTACCTCGCGAATCGGACGGGTCGATTCGGGCTGATCCGACTAGCGTTCCGCGCGCTGATCGGCCGGCTGAATCAGGCGAAAGATTTCGAGGCATTTTGCATCGACGAAGCCCGGATTGAATCAGCCAAACGCACCTTGCTCGTGGCGACCGACGGCGAGGTGAACCGGATGGCACCGCCGCTGCACTATCGTATCCGCCCAAGCGCGCTCCGTGTCCTGGTGCCGAGGGAGAAGGGTGAAAGTTGATGCGAACGCTCGTGCATCTTTCCGATTTGCACTTCGGCCGGGTGGACCCCGCGATCGTGCCCCCGTTGCTCGACTTCATCCGGCGCGCGACGCCTGATCTCGTAGCGATCTCGGGCGACTTCACCCAGCGCGCGCGCACGGAAGAATTTCAGGCCGCGCGCGAGTTTTTGGGCGCGATCCCGTTCCCCCAGATCGTCGTGCCGGGAAATCACGACGTGCCGCTTTACAACCTGGTTTCGCGTTTTTTCCGGCGCCTCGACCGTTACCAGGAATGGGTCACCGCCGATCTCGCGCCGTTTTTCTGCGACGAGGAAATCGCCGTGGCCGGCGTGAATACGGCGCGGGCGCTGACGTTCAAAGACGGCCGCATCAACGACGAACAGCTCGCCGTCTTGCGCGAACGTTTCGCGCGGCTTGCCGGCGGCGCGCAGACCCGGATCGTGGTCACGCACCATCCCTTCGATCTGCCCGCCGGCGTGCAAACAGGCCGGGTAGTCGGGCGCGCGCGGCAGGCGATGGAGACCATGGCCCAATGCCGGGTCGATCTGCTGCTCGCCGGGCACTTTCACCTCGCGCACACCGGTTCTTCCACGGCGCGGTTCCGCATTCCCGGCTATTCCGCGCTGGTCGTCGCTTCGGGCACCACGACATCGACGCGCGGGCGCGGGCAGCCGAATTCGTTCAACGTGATCCGCACCGAGCCGGCGGGGACAGTCGGCATCGAGCGCTGGAACTGGCAGCCGGACCGAAAGGAATTTCACCGCGCGACGGAAGAAAAATTCCAACGCACACCGGAGGGATGGACGGCCGCCGGGTGAACCGCGGAGTTGCGCTCGGCGGGCGGTGGCAACTCAGTTTGGCTTTGGGGAGCACAGGCGTCCCGCCTGTTGTGGCGGGCGTCCCGCCCGGCACTTGTCTTCAGAAAAAGAAGCCAACAGAAGGGCTTTGGGCGGGACGCCCAAACAAACACCACCCCCAACTCGCGGGGTGGGGGGCCCCCCCAAACCGCGCCCCGCGGTAGGCGGGTGCCCCCCAAACCAAAGGACCAAGCGAAGACACGCCTGTGTTCTCGTCGGAAAATCCGATGGAACTGAGCCAGAGCCCCCTGGGCCGCCGATTCGATTCTATGCCGGAACCCGCCTCGCCAAACTCGCCGGATGATCCCGGTGATTCCCCGTTGAGCCGGCTGGCGCGGCTGCGTCAGCGTTTCCCTGCGCAGGCCGCCTGGGTCGAGGCGCGGTTCTCGCCGGAGGGCTATCTCGGGCTGCACCTGACCCTAGGCGCGCTGGCGCTGATCGTCACGGCCTGGATTTTCGGCGAGATCGCGGAGGACGTCGTGGCGCGCGATCCGATTGTCCAACTCGATCAAACCGTCGCCGATTGGTTTCATCAAAACGGCACGCCGGCATTTTTCCGGGTGATGTCTGCGATCACATTCTTCGGCTCCGGCGCCTGGATCACGGCGGTGGCCATCCTCGGGTCAGCCTGGCTGATGTGGAAACGCGGCTGGCATCGGCTGCTGATGCTGCTGCTCGCGGTGCCGGGCGGGGCCTTGCTCAACGTGTTGCTCAAGACGGCGTTTCACCGCGCGCGGCCGGTCTTCGAGCATCCGCTGCTGGTGTTGGAAAGCTTCAGCTTCCCGAGCGGTCACACGATGGGCGCCACGCTGCTCTACGGGCTGGCCGTGGTGCTCGGCTTTTTTTCCGTGCGCAAGCACCGCTGGCGAGTCGCGCTCGTTCTCGCGGCGATGCTTTGCGTCTTTCTCGTGGGTCTCAGCCGGGTCGCTCTGGGAGCGCACTTTCTGAGCGACGTGCTCGGCGCCGCAGCCGCCGGGCTGGCGTGGCTGTCGCTGTGCGTGACGTCTGTTGAAACCCTGCGCCGACGCCGGCTGATGAGATCGGTCGCCAAAGAGCAAATAGCGACCCAAGGTCCGGACGCGCCGCCGGGGCGTCCGTAGACTCTGGTATGAGTTCGATTCCCGCCCAGCGGAAAGTCACGGACGCCCCGGAGGTGCGTCCCTACCTGCGACCGGCGACATCATACGTGGTGATCTCAACGACGTGCCCGTCGGGATCGCGAAAATAGATCGAGTGGGAGATTTCGTGATCCTCAAAGGTGAAGCTGATTCCCAGCGTGTTGAGCTCCTGCTGTGCCGCCGCGAAATCGGCGCAGGCGGCTGCCCGCAAGGCAAAGTGATCCATCCGCGGCCCGCGAACCGCGTCGGCGGATTCGCCGTTTTCCTGCTCCCGGCGAAGCGGAAAGAGCGCCAGGCAGGTCGAGCCAAGACGCAGAAAAAGCGGCACGCCGTCCCAGTGTTCCGCATACACCTGCTCGAAGCCGAGCACGCGGCAATACCACGCGAGCGAGGCCGTCGGATCGCGACATGTCAAGGCAAGGTGATCGATCTGTTCGAGCTTCATGGCGATGGAGGATTCTGGGCGAGATTGCGCGGCGAGTGGCGGCAACTTTCGCTTTTCACCAGCCGCCAATCTTTCGTGATTGTCAATCTCCCCCGCCCCGCGCCACAGTCTGCGTCACTATGAGCAGACTGGAAGGCAAAGTCCTCGTCGCGCAAGGCGGCGGGCCCACGGCGGTCATCAACCAGAGTGTGGTCGGCGTCACACTCGAAGCGCGCAAATTTACCCAGGTGCAGCGCGTCTATGGCGCGCTCCAGGGCGTGCGCGGGATCGTGAACGAAGACTTCATCGACCTCACGCGCGAGACCACGCACAACCTCGAGCGCGTCGCCACGACGCCGGCCTCCGCGTTGCGCTCGACGCGCGACAAGCCGGACGCCGAATATTGCGCGCGCATGTTCGAGGTCATGCGCCGGCACGACATCCGATACTTTTTTTACATCGGCGGCAACGATTCGTCCGACACCGTGCGGATCGTCAACGAACAGGCGCAGAGCGCCGGCTACGAGTTCCGCGCGATCCATGTGCCGAAGACGATCGACAACGATCTGGCGGTCAACGACCACTGCCCCGGCTTTGGCTCGGCGGCGCGTTTCGTCGCGCAGGCGTTCATAGGTTTGAACCAGGACAATCGCGCGCTCTCCGGCGTGTTGATCGCCGTCGTCATGGGCCGCCACGCCGGGTTCCTCACCGCGGCCTCGAGCCTCGCGCGCAAATACTCCGACGAGGGTCCGCACTTGGTTTACGTGCCCGAGCGGCCGTTCGTCGCCGACAAGTTTCTCGCCGACGTGGATCGCATTTACAAAGCGCACGGCCTTTGCACCGTCGCGGTCTCCGAAGGCATCGCGGACGAGAAGGGCATGCCTGTGCTCGCCACGCTCACCGAAGCGCTCGAGCGCGACGCGCACGGTAACGTGCAACTCTCCGGCAGCGGCCAGCTCGGCGACCTGCTCGCGGGTTTGGTGAAAGACAAACTCAAAATCAAACGTGTGCGCGCCGACACCTTCGGCTATCTGCAACGCTCCTTCATGGGTGTGGTCTCCGACCGCGACGCGCACGAGGCCCGCGAAGTCGGCGAGATCGCGGTGCAGCGCGCCATGTGGGACGATGCCGACGGCTCCGTCGTCATCCGCCGCCCCGTCTTGAATTACAGCGTCGCCTACGACCTCGTCCCACTCGCCGAAGTCGCCGGCAAAACGCGCACGATGCCCGACGATTTCATCAACGCCGAAGGCAACGGCGTCACCGACGCCTTCCATGCCTACTGCCGCCCGCTCGTCGGTTCCGGCTTCCCCGAGCCGCACCGCCTGCGCGCGCCGCAGGTGGCGAAAGCGTGAGGGAAATCGCTGGTGGCGGCGGGGCGGACAACACACCGGCGGACGAGACGAGCGCGTTCTGCTGCGCCCTCCCAAACTCGGTAACGCAGCGCCCAATGGCCCTTTGCGAAGTCGTTCGCTGATCTCGAGAAAGCGCGTCTGCCAGCAGCCGGCGGAACCGTCCCTTCGATGACTCGGGGCCGGCGTTGACATTCTTTTCCGACCCACGCATTCTCACCCGTCGTTTCCCAAGGCCATCCTCTTGCTGCGCGTGCCTGGATGAACACGTCAGGAAAATCGACTCGCCGCGGTTCTCCGCGCGAGTCCCCAAGCCGCCTCAAGGCCGGGTCGCCGCGCGACCCGCAGCCACGGGCGGCAGCATGTTGACATCGCTTCTCGCGAGTTCGCCGATTCGATAACCGCGCTTGCTTGAAAATCGTGTTTCTTAGCCCCGCAGCCCACCGGGGAGGAGCCGAGGCGGCGCTCGTCGAACTGCTGCGCGCCTTACGCGACGCCAGGCCCGATTGGACTTTGCACCTGCTTGCTGGTGAAGACGGCCCGTTGCTGGAGCAAGCCCGCGGCTTAAACATGAGCGCCGAAGCGCTGCTCTTCCCTGCCACGGTGCGCGCATTGGGGGAATCTCCGGTGCAGGGCGCTGCGTCCCTGACCGGTTGGCGAAGGGGAATACATCAGGCCAAGGGCCTGCGAGACGCCTGGATTTACGCACGCCGTCTGCGCGCCCGCCTCAAGGAATTGGAAGCGGACATCGTGCATTCCAACGGGATGAAGATGCATCTCTTCGCTGCTTTGGCGCTGCCATGGCCGAAGCCGCCCGCGCTCGTCTGGCATCTGCACGACTACCTGAGCACCCGCCGCGTGATGGCGCCGTGGCTCCGCCGGCTAGCGAGCCGCTGCCGGCTGGTCATTGCGAATTCGCAAAGCGTCGCCGCCGACGCACGGACCGTCCTGCCGCCACGACTACCGGTT
>CAXTRS010000240.1:0-7889 GCA_964246635.1 uncultured Chthoniobacterales bacterium
AGGCCGAGTTCAACGGCGCCGCGGCGGGCGGCATCCTGGGCGGACTCATCACGGGCACCGTCGGCGCGGTCGCGGCCGAGGGTATCATGAAGAAGCTGGCCGGTTATTCGGCGGTCGTGAAGAGTTTCACCGACGCAGCGCAGGCGCATCCGAACTATGCGGCGGGCGGCGAACTCGTGAGCTTCGGCGCAGGGTTGCCGAAGGCGGGGATGCAGGCGGTCGGCCGCGGCATCTCGAAACTGGCCGGTGAAGGCGGCGCAGCGGCCCGAGCCGTCAACGCCGCGGCGCGCGGTTATGAGGCGGCGGGTGGCGGCTTGGCAGACACGATTTCCAACCTCGCGAAAGACGCGAGCATCCGCACGGCCAGCGGCGCCAGTGCCGGGACGGTCGCGAAAGCCATCGGCGCGCGCGTGGGAGGCGCGGCGGCCAGCATGGCGGCGATCGATACGGCCATCAAAGAGGGCAGCTATCTGCTCGGTCTTTCCGATCATCACCAGACGCTCGGCGGCGTCGCGCAGGCTGCGGCCATCGGGGCTTTCGTTTCAGGCCACAATCTTTCATTCCGAGACGTTTCGAGCCGTGAGGTGGGCGATATTACAACGCGCGGCAATGTGCGCGAGAAGCTCAACCTGAAGCCCGACGAGGCGCTCTCCCCCGCCGACATTGCGGCCCGGTTTCCGAATCTCGACAGTTCCTCTGTGCAGGCACTTTCCCGGCCCCTCTCCGCTAGTGAAGCCGAGGTTTACCAAGCCGCCAGCGCAGCCATTCGACAAGCCCTTAATCAAGGCAAGAGCGGCAAAAACGGTGCGGAGATTACCGCGCGTCAAGCCACGGCCAGCGGGCAACCTTATGGTGTCACTGCCGTGAAGGTGGAGGGTGCCTCGGACTCTGCCCCTCCTGTTGCTGGCACCGAGCCTCCTCCGATAATGCCTCGGCTGCCGGGTGGCCCGGAAAGAAGTCGGCCAAGTGTGGAGCAAGCGCCTCCGCCTCCTTCCTCGCCTCTTCCCGTCGAGCAATCTCCGCATCAACCTTCTGCTGAAACCGACGTTCGCGTTCCTGCTTTATCGTCAGAAACAGCGAGTGAGCCCAGCCCATCTTCGGCTTCTACTCTGGCGGCGGCTGGCGGTCAAACCTCTTCGGCGTTCCCCGAAAATCATGGCGGCGACGGAAGTAGTTCGTCACTGAGTCAAGCAGCCAACGCAGAAAATAAGTCGTCGCGCCAATCCCCAGCAACAGCCCCAAGCAGATCAGCACAGACACAGCCGCCTGCTACGTCTCCGACCTCAATCGGTCAAGAAAATGCCGAGGGTCAACCTCCAACGGTTGGAGGTTCAAAAGCTCCTACCGAGGTGCCCAGCGGGTCAGAATCGCCCCTCGTTGCTGGCGCAGGCGCCGCTCCGCTCGCGACGCTCGTAGAAACTCCCACGCTCGCACGAGCAGAATCCCCGTCACCGCTGTCGCCGACAGCAGAAACAGCCACAGCGCCGCAGCCTGATAGTCCATCACGCGATTTAACCGCCTCCGCGCCAAGTGTGCAAGCGAACACTGTGAGCGTGCCGCTGCTCATCACGCGCGCAATGGAGCGTGACCTTGTGCGCCGCGGCTACAGCGACGAGGCGATCAACAAGCTGACGCCGCAGCAGGCGCACGATGTTCTTGCCACCCCGGCAGCGCCTCCGGCGACACCGCGCGGCCACTACGCGCAGAAGGTTTTCGATGGGCTGACCGAGCGGCAAGCGAACGGCGAAACGCTCAGCGCTTCGCAACAGCGGACCCTTGCATCCCAGCGGCAGGTTCTCGCTGAGGAACGCGCCGTCGCATCGAAGAATTTGCCGGCTAGCGCCGAAGCCACGCCTACCCCAACGGCCACGCCATCACGTGACGCGCTGGCAACTCCAGATAAGGACACGGCTTCGGTGGCTGCGCCGGCAGTGGTTCTTGCTCCGCGCTCCGCGTCCGCACAGAAGACAGTCGTCGCGCTTGAAGCCCATCGGGCGAGCGGGCAAACCCTCAACAATTCACAGCGGCGAACCCTTGCCAATGCCAAGAGGACGCTGCGGGACGAGAAGCGAGCGAAGACCGTAGAGCGTCCCTCGCTCGGCAGAAACTCAGGCGAAGTATTCGACAAATGGAAGGCAATTTCGGCCGATCCAAGCAAACGCACGAACCGGGAAACCATCGTGGCCAAGTCGCTTGACGGCACCTTCGAGTTCGGTCCCACCGGCGAGTTGCGACGGCTCGTCAACCGCAGGGGGATTAATGGCTACGAGGTGGCGACGCCCCAGCAAGAATACGAGCTGAGGCAGGACATCGCGAAGGGCACGGTCCAGATCGAACGCCAGCAGGTTTCCGGGTTGGACACCAATCTGTATCGCGCGGCAAACGCCGGACAGACGACGAAGGTTCTGCACCAAGCCACCGGTCAGGCGCTAGAACCGCTCTCGGCCGCGCAGCCACCAAGCCAAAAGAGCCTACTGCGCGGTCTCATCGACCACAAAGAGTATCGGGAACTGCCAGAGACCGACAAACCGCTGCTGCGGCAGGTCGCCAACGCGCTCGTCGGCGACCGCGAGTTGCGCGAGGTGGCTGGTATCCTCGGCGTGCGTCGCGTGGTTCCTGCGACGCTGGGCAAGCTCTCGCCTTCCGGCATCGCCTATCAAAACGGTGTGATTCTGGTCGATCCGGCCGGGTTGCGGGAATCGCTCGCCAACCTGGGTGCCAAGAAGGGCGGTCGCTGGTTGCGCAACGCGATGCAGGAAGAAATCATTCACCATGCTTCGCTGCTTATTCCAGATGCCGAAACGAAGCTCACCGCGATCGCGCAAGATCCCGCGTCGAAGGAACTGCATGATTTTCTCAGCAGTCAGTATCGCGGCTGGGAGAACCTGAGCGACTTTGCCAGAGGCGCAGAAATGTTGCGCGCGGCCGTGCAGGGCCGCTGGCGCGGCACGCTCACGGAGAGGATTTTCAGCGCGATCAAAGACTTGGTGAAGAAGCTGCGGGAGATTCTCGCAAAGGCACCGGCGAACTCGATCCTGCGCCGCACGGTCGGCGAGGTTGAGCAGATGCTCCGCGAGGCGGGCGCGCGGATCAAGACTGCTTCCTCCAAGACAGAGCGTGTCAAGACAGAGCCGATCCAGCGCGAACCGGTGGCGGCGGCGAAGCCGGTCGCGCCAGGGGCACCGTTTGAGCCGGAGCGCGGATTCATCAAGGCTGTGTCGGGTGTCGAGCCGCCGACTGTGGTGAAGCCTACATTTTCGTTGAAGCCGATGGACGGGCCGACGAGAGCGGAGAAAGCAAAGACGGCGCTGGAATCGGTTAAGAACACAGTGAGAGAGGCGGGCAAATTGAAGCCGCTGACGCCGCTGGATTACGGGCTGCGCAAGCTGTCGGCTAGCGAGCAGATCGACAATTACTACGCGGACCATCTCGAAAAGGCGTTCCTGCGCATGGTGCCCGACGAGCGAGCGCGCGAAGCGCTTGCGGTTTGGAAAGACGTGGGTGGCGACACCAATGCTCTGCGCGCGGCTCGCGATGCCGCGAAAACGCCGGAACAGATGGCGCGTTACGAGCGGGCGCTGAACCTGTCGCCGGAGGAACTCAAAGTCGGCGAGGCGATGGCGGAATTCTACGACGGCAAACTCGCCGAAGGTCAGCGTGCCGGCATCCTCGGCGAAGGCCGCGAGAACTACATCAACCGCATCGTGCGCGAGCCGTTTTTCGATCTCGCGCAGCCTGGTGACCAACCCGAAGGCATTGGTGTCGGCGGTCGTTTCAGCCAGAAGTTTCGCTTTGCCGACGAGCGACAGCTTCCCACCCTTTCCGATGTCGAGCAGGCTGGTCTGAAGGTCGAGACCTACGACGCGGCGAAGCTGATGGGAATTTACTCCCGCGAGATGGGCCGCGCGATTCGCACGCGGCAATTCGTGAAGGAGCTCCAAGCAGCCAAGGGGAGCGACGGTCGCCCGCTGGCGGACCTGCCAGCCAAAGCGCCATGGGTGAACCCCAAAGCCTCACCTGCGGAGGTCGAGGCGGCAAAGCTCGCGAATCGCAGCGACTACATCCGCAACGACAATCTGCGCGCGCTCGGCAATCTCGGCGTGCATCCCGAGGTTGCACGCGAGGTCAGCAATGTGCTCGGCACCTCAGCGATTTCGCGATGGCTGCGCGAACCGTCTTCGAACCCGATTATTCAAGCCGGCAAAGCCGCACTCCGAGGGTTTGAGAAAGCGCAGTCCACCATCAAACAGACGATGTTCGACTTGTCGCCGTTCCACATGACGACGGAGGCGTTGCACTCGACCGGGCATCGCGTCAATCCGTTCGGCGCTATCGAGCACTTCGACCCGTCAAACGCCGAGCACACCGAGGCGCTGCACGCCGGCCTGATGATGGTCTCGACACACGGCACGTCGCAAAACTTCGAGGAGGGGCTGACGGGCGGTTCGGCGTCGCTGGTGCGCAAGGTGCCTGGTCTAGGCAAGTTCGCCGCGGCGATGAGTGATTTCCTTTTTCACGACTACATCCCGAACCTCAAGATTCGGACCTATCGCAAGCTGATGGAGGAAAACCTTCACCACTTCGCGGATGAGATGAAGTCGGGCGCGGTTAGTAGGGAGGACGTGGCCGCGCTGTCGGCCGATCAGGCGAATGCGGCTTACGGTCATCTCAACTACACCGCAATGGCGCGGAATCCGACCATGCAGCATTTCTTCCGCATGGCGGCGCTTGCCCCGGACTTCCTCGAAGCACGCATTCGTTTCAGCGGGCAAGCCGCCAAAGGGTTGCTCGGGAAGGTCGGGCGCGAGCAGATCAAAGCGATGGCGCTGCTGTTTTTCAGCCAGTTCATCATCACGCGACTTTTCAACAAGCTGTTCGATGACGATTACCATTGGTCCGAACCGTTCAGCGCCTTCTACAAGGGCCGGTCCTACACCCTGCGGAGCGTGCCCGAAGACATTTGGAAGGCTGTCACCAACACCGGTCGCTTCCTCGGTGCTCGCGAGTCGCCGGCGCTTCACACGACGATCCAACTTCTCACCGGCCGCAACTACCGCGGCGAGCGCACAGACGCGCTTGATACTTTCCGCGAGGCCGCCTCCGGCGTCGTGCCGATCTCGCTGCGCGACCTCCCCGGCCTGCACTCGCTCAATCCGACGCAGCGCAATTCGACGATCACGGCGTTCGAGCAGATTCTAAGCGCCAGCGGCTTCCATGTTGCTCGCGCATCGGCCGAGTTCGATGCCTACCGGCTGGCCGACAAATACAAAAAGGCGCAGGGGATCAAAGAAGACACCGGTGTTTATCCAGTCTCTAAATTCCAGCCGCTGAAATACGCCCTACAGGACAACAACATGACGCGCGCGTCGGCAGAACTCATGCTCCTAGCGCAGACGGAGCCGGACCCGCTGAAATTGCTGCGCGGGTTCAAGTCGAGCGTCAATCATCCGTTCACCAAGAGCGCAAAGATGGATGAAGAGTTCCATGACAGCCTAACGGGAAAGCACTTGGAAACTTATGAAAAAGCAGTCGAGCAACGCCGCGAGGTGTTGTCGCGTTTTGCCGAGCTAATCGGTGCTGATCCAGACGCAGCCCCAGCGAGGCCACAGAAGCTTGTCGTGCGGTAAATGCGCGCTCGACCGACCGGCTGTGCGTCGGCGAGAATGGCGGTCGTAATGTCCATCCGAACACGCCGGCACTCCGTGCCGCTGCTCCTGCTGCTCATCTTCGCCGTCCTTTTGTCTTTCTGTCCGCAGCGTTTGCGCGCCGACGACCTGCTGGAGCAACTGCGCGCCAAGCAACATGCTCAGGCGACCAGCGTCGTGACCGCTTCCGCAACCCCGCAGATCGAAGTCTTCTTCTCACCCGGCGGAGGCTGCACCGCGGCGATCGTGCGCGAGTTGAACGCGGCGAAGGCGAGCGTGCTCGTGCAGGCTTACTCTTTCACCAGTGCGCACATCGCCAAGGCGCTCGTGGAGGCAAACCGCCGCGGCGTCAAGGTGCAGGTCGTTCTCGATTACTCGAACAAGAGCGACAAATACAGCTCAGCGGATTTTGTCGCCCACGCGGGCATTGCCACCTTCCTGGACGGCCAGCACAAGATCGCGCACAACAAGGTCATGGTGATTGACGAGGCGACGGTGATCACGGGCAGCTTCAACTTCACCAAATCGGCAGAGTCGGACAACGGCGAGAACCTGCTCGTCATCCGGGACCGAGCACTGGCGGCGAAGTATGCGGCCAACTGGCAGGCGCACCGAGCGCACGCCGAGCCCTACGCGGGACGCTGACGATGAGGCGCAGTCCGCACATGGGGCGCTACTTGGCGCTGTAGGTGGCGGGGAAAGTGTTGCCGCCGGTGTTCTTCTCCAGCGTGTTGTTGCCGCGCGAGAGCGCTTGGGCACCATTGGAAGCCTGCACGCCGGTGCCATTGCCGATGATCGTGCAGTTGCTGGCGCGCAGCAGGGCGCCCGTGCTCAGGGCGAGCAGCCCGGTGCCGTTGCCGCGCACCGTGCAGCCCTCCAGGGTGACGTCCACCGCGCTGCCCGTGCCGTTGGTGGAAGCCAGCACGCCATCGATGCTGCAGCCCTCGACCCGGCAGCCAGTGAGCGCGACGACGACGGTGCCGGCGGAGTTGGTATCTTCCAGGTCGATCCCGTAAGCGCAGTAGCGCACCGTCGTGTCGAAAAGGGAAACCTGCGTCGAGGCGAAGGTCTTTACCGAGATGCCCTCGTTGAAGTGGCGCACTGTGCAGCTTTCGACCACCAGCGTGTTCACGTTGGTGACAGCGATGCCGTTGCCGCCAGCGCCGCCGCTGTTCTCGATGATCAGCCCGCGCAAGGCGACGAGGCCCGCGCCAGCGTTGATCGTGATGCCATCGTTGCCGCTGGGGACGGTGACAAAGGCGTTGACGCCCGGGGGCACGGTGACGGCGACGCCTTTGTTGATGGCGAGCGGGCCGTAGCCAGCGGTGTCGAGGGCGACGATCTGGCCGCCGGCAGCGACGGCGTCGTGCGCCGCCTGGAAGTTGCGCTTGGGCGCGTTGCGACTGCCGTCGTTGGCGTCGTTGCCGAAAGAGGCCACGAAGATTTTCGGAAGCTGCGCGTGCAGCGCGGCCACTGGGCCGGGGGCGAGCAGGAGCAGGGCGAGAGCGGATGGCAAGAAGCGCGACGTTTTCATGGCCGCGAGCCCTAACATGGTAGGGCTGCGCGGCGAAGCGTTTTCACGCTGCCTGCGAGAGACGACCCGTTTTTAGGCTTCTCAGGGCGGAAGCACGATCGTAGGTTAGGCGCAAAGGAGCCGGCAGCGTAATTATGCGAGTAACGAACATCCTTCGACTAGCACGGCCCATTTTGCTTGGCGTTGTCGCGCTGCTGGTGTTTTCGGGCTGCGCGGGACACACGACCGCAATCGAAGTCCGAGGATTGAGAGCATCAGAGCGAGCTGCGTTCGTCGCTTGCGTCGATCGCGCTGCACAGAGCGCAGGTCTGCAACGACAGACCTCGAAGGAGCGCACACCAGCCTATAGCAACATCCATCGGGATCGAAGTTACCAACGAGCGCCAGGTGACGGCACTCCCACGCTGGAGATGCGACTGGAGTGGGATCCCTATTTTAGCTCCTACCGATTGACCTTACTGCACAACGGCGAGCTGGAGACTGTGGCCCGACCGGTCGGCGATTTTGCCTTGGCACGCTTCGGCGCGCAACGGGCCCGGCGCTTTTACACCACACCGCTCCTTGATGCCGCCCTCTCTGCTCCCTAATTGCTCAGTGCGCCTCAATCCCGAGCGCCCAACCCGGCGTTCCAGCGCATAGTTCACGCTGCCCTGCCCAGCGCCCGGCTGACCGCTTCCGCCAGCTCCGCCTTGCCCAGCGCGCGGTAAATC
>CAXTRS010000241.1:0-7860 GCA_964246635.1 uncultured Chthoniobacterales bacterium
CGACGCCACTCACCCTCGCGCGTTCTCACGCATCAGGTCCGGACGCACCTCTGGGGCGTCCGTAGAATCGCTGGTGCACGCAAAGCATTCGCTGAGCGCAAAAAGAAAAATCACGAACGCCGCGGAGGTGCGTCCGGACCTGTGGACGATTGATCCTCGTTGCACAGCTTGCGTTGTTTTTCGATTTTCGATGAGAGACCGCTCTGCTCAATTTCCGACATGTCGTTTTTGGCGTTCCTCGCGGCGGCCGATCTCGCCGACCCGCGCAAGTTCCAGCTCTTCGGTCCGCTCCACCTCGCGATTCTTACCGGGACCGTGCTGCTGCCAATCGCGCTGCACTTCCTATCGCGCGGCCGGCCGACGTTGACTCGCATCATCTGCCTCACGCTCGCCGCCGCGCTGTTGCTCGACCGCATCGCGGTGCTCGTCTGGGCGCTGCAGATCGGAAAAATCCCGCGCTGGCCCGAGGCGCTGCCGATGCACTTGTGCGATTGGGGCGTGTTCATCGTTTGTGCCGCGTTGTTGCGGCCCGAGCCACCGAAGGGTCAGCTCGCCTATGAGTTGGCCTGGTTCTGGGGACTCGGCGGCACGCTCCAGGCCGTGCTCACGCCGGACACCGCCGAGAACCCGGCGAATCTTTTCTTCATCTCCTTTTTCCTGTCACACTGCGGCATCATCGCGGCCGTGCTGTTTCTCACGCTGCGCTTCGGTCGGCGCCCCGCGCGCGGGGCGGTGCTGCGCGCGTGGGGCTGGAGCCAGTTTTATCTTATCTGTGCCGCGCTCACGAATTGGCTCGGGGGAACGAACTACGGTTATCTCGCTGCGAAGCCGCGGCAGTCCTCGCTCCTCGATGTGCTCGGTCCCTGGCCCTGGTATCTCGTTTCGTTGGAGTTGCTCGCGCTGCTGCTTTTCACGTTGCTCGATCTGCCATTCTGGCGCGCGCGGAGCGCCGAACTTCAAGGTCCGAAGCTCTCGAGCGCCGCGGGATCGGTCGTCGGCAATTGACACGCGCGGTTTTCGCAAACGTAAGCCACTGCCTTGCCCTCGACCGGGCCGACGCCTTCCAGAAACGGCAGGCGCTTGACCAGCCAGCTTTGGCCCTCGCCGCCGTCCGCAAAGAGCAGCACCTGCACGGGTCGAAATGGGTGATTCACTGCACGCAACAGCGCCCGCGTATCCGCCGCGCCACGCTTGCCGGCAACGACGAGTTGACGCGGCTCGCGGCTGACAAAATCCAACGCACACAGCATCGCCGGCACCGCTTGCGGAATTCGTTCCATGGCTGACGCAAAGGACCCGAGCGTCCGCCTTGCGCGCTCGCGCCGCTCCTCTTCCCGGCCGGTGAGCACGGCGAGCCGGGCGAGATTGAGCGCGGCGACCGAACTGGCCGCCGGCTCAGCGCCGTCGTGATCTTCTTTCAAACGCAGCAACACGCTCGGATCGCGCGCGCTATTGTTGAAATACCCGCCGTTCGCTTCGTCGAAGAAGAGTCGGTCCTGGGTCTCCTGCAAGCGCTCTGCCCAGGCGAGGTCAGCGGTGCGGAAATCGGCTTCGTAGAGATCGAGTAGTCCGGCGATGAGAAAGGCGTAGTCGTCCGCGAAGCCTTCGATTGTTCGACGCGCCTTCGCGAAAACTGCGCAATAGAATCCCGTCGCTTTCGCGACAGAGTTTGGCCTTCACGAACTCGGCCGCGGCGCGCGCGGCGTTGAGATATTTCGTTTCGTCGAGCACGCGATAGGCGCGCGCGAACGCCGAAATGGTGAGGCCGTTCCAAGCCGTGAGGATTTTGTCGTCGAGGTGTGGCCGGGGCCGGGTCTTGCGCAAGTGAAACAGTTTTTCCCGCGCTTGGGTGAGGTGGAACTCGACCCGGTGTCGCGGCTGCTCGAAATGCCGTGCGGTTTCCTCCAGCGTGTGCCGCTGGATGAGAATGTTTTTCCCGATAAACTCCTCCTGCGGGTCGCTGCCAGGCGGCGCGTTGCCATCCTTTTCGACGCCGTAGTGATGGCAAAAAAGCCGCGCCTCCTCCACGCTCAGCGCGCGCTCGATCTCCTCTTTTGTCCAAACGTAAAACGCGCCTTCCGCGTGCTCCGGTTTGCCGTGCGCGAGCAGGCTGTCGGCATCCTCTGCGCAGTAGAACCCACCCTCGGGTGAGGTGAGGTCGCGCATCACATACGCGAGCACGTCACGCGCGACGGCGGCGTATTCCTCCTTGCCGCTGATTTGATACGTTTCGAGGTAAGCAACGGCGAGTTGTGCCTGATCGTAGAGCATCTTCTCGAAGTGTGGGACGTGCCAGTAACGGTCCACGGAGTAACGGTGAAAGCCGCCGCCGAGGTGATCGTGCATCCCGCCAGCCGCCATTTTGTCGAGCGTCACGAAGAGCATTTCTCTCGCGCGCTCGGCCGACTTCTCCTCGGGTGTGCTTTTCCCGCGCGCCGCCTGCACTCGCGCAAGAAGATTGAGCACGACGGGGCGGGGGAACTTCGGCGCGTCGCCAAACCCGCCCCATTCCGGGTCGAAGCTGTTCGCGAATTGTCGGAATCCATTTTCCAGCGCACGCGCCGCTACGGGCAATTCGCTCGTGCCGGCATCGCCCTCGCTTGCGCTGCCCGCGGCCATGTCGCGCAGCGCGTCCAGCACGCGGTCGCTCTGCGCGGCGATCTTCGCGCGGTCCGTTTTCCACGCGTCGGAAATCGCGCGCAGGATCGCAGGGAAACCGCGCCGCCCGTAGCGATCTTCCGGCGGAAAATACGTGCCGCCGAGAAACGGTTTGCCGTCTGGCTGGAGCCACACGCTCATCGGCCAGCCGCCGCTGCCCGTCGTGGCTTGCACAAACGTCATGTAGAGCCGGTCCACGTCGGGCCGCTCTTCGCGGTCCACTTTGACGTTGACGAACCGCTCGTTCATCGCGGCGGCGATCGCCGGGTTTTCAAACGATTCGTGTGCCATGACGTGGCACCAATGGCACGTCGAATAGCCGACGGAGAGAAACACCGGTTTGTCTTCCGCGCGCGCCTTCGCAAAAGCCTCCTCACCCCACGGATACCATTCCACGGGATTGCGTGCGTGCTGGAGCAGGTAGGGGGATTTCTCGCGAGCGAGGCGATTGGTCGGCTGATGTACGGGAGCGGCGTCGGCGTTCATGAGAGAGATCATTCCCTATTCGGCTGCGCGCGCGGGATCGCTTGCTTTCCTGCGCGGGACCGACATTGAATGGAGCGCGCTTCTCCTCTCCATGCCCGCCGATTACCAAGTTCAACTCGACGTCTTTTCCGGGCCGCTCGACCTGTTGTTGTATCTCGTGCGCAAAGAAGAGATCGAGCTCTACGATCTCTCGCTCGAACGGCTCACCGCGCAATACGTCGGCTTCCTCGAACAGCACGCCGAAGCGTTGCAGGATCTCGATACCGCCGGCGATTTCATCGCGGTCGCCGCGCATCTGCTCTATCTGAAAAGCCGCCGCCTGCTGCCGCCCGACACGCTGCCGGACGAGGAAAGCGCGGACGACCTCGCGCTCGAAGACCCGCGCTGGGAACTCATTCGGCAGTTGCTCGAATACAAAAAGTTCAAGCAAGCCGGATTTGGGTTGGGTGAACGGGAAGGCGCGCGCCTCGCCCTCTTCGCGCGTCCGGCGGGAGCCGCCGCGGCATACGTGAAAAATCTCAACGCCGCCACGGACACCGGCGAGTTGGTGCTCCGTGAACTGAGCACGTTGGATTTGTTGAATGCGTTCGGTCGCATCCTGCGTCGGCTGGACGAACGCGAGCGCGGCGATGCGGCAGGCGCGGCGGCGCGCGAGCTCTACGAAGAGCGTTTCACCGTCGGTGACAAGATCAACGAGCTGCTGCGCCGCACCGAGGAACTCGTCTGGCGCGAGGGCGCGGAGGCGTCGCTCAGTTTTGACGAACTTTTCTCCGCCGCAGTCACGCGCACGGAATTGGTCGTGACGTTTCTCGCCCTTCTGGAACTCGTGCGGCTCAGACGCCTGCGCGTGGCGCAGCCAGCGGGATTTCAAGAGATTCGAATTTTCAGAATCGATTGAGCGGACCCTATTTTGTCTCAGCCCCGGCAGGGGCGACAGAACCATAGCCCACGGCATCAGCCGTGGGTTTAGATGCCAAAAGGAGCTAAGCCCCGTAGGAGCGTAAGAACAATCGCATGACTTGGCGCGCTGGCCACGTCCTTGTTCTTACGCCCCTACGGGGCTTGCACTCTACCCCATCAAAAACCCACGGCTCACGCCGTGGGCTACGGCTCTGTCGCCCCTGCCGGGGCTGAGTGACGGCATCCACGGTTGCCAACCGAACCGCCCTATCGACTTTCATCGCTTGCGCCCGGATGCGGTTCTCGTTCATCTTGCGAGGCTGCACTCCTCCATGACTTTGCTGCAAGTGCTCGAAGCGCTCCTCTTCGCCTCGCCAAAACCATTGACCGTCGCCGAAATGCGCGCGGCGTTGAACTCGGCCGCCGAATACAGCGAAGACCCGGGCGCCGCGGACTTCGCCGTCAGCCGCGAGCCGGAAATCCTGCTCGCGCTCGGCGAGCTCGCCGAAAATTATCGCGCAGGCGAACGCGCCTTCGCGTTGACCGAGACCGCGGCGGGTTGGCAGATCACGACCGCGCCGGCGTTCGCGCCGTGGGTGCGACAACTTTATCCCGAGAGCCGGCCCGCGCGCTTGAGCGCCCCCGGTTTGGAAACGCTTGCCCTCGTCGCCTACCGCCAGCCCATCGCGCGGGCGGACATCGAGGCCGTGCGCGGGGTCGATGTCGGCGGCGTCCTGCAAACCCTGCTCGATCGTGGGTTGGTCCGCATCGCCGGGCGCGCGACCGAACTGCCCGGCCGCCCGCTGCTGTATGCGACGACGGAGTTTTTTCTCACACACTTCGGGCTGAAAAATCTCGACGAGCTTCCCAATGGCGCCGAGCTGCGGCGCGTCGCCCTGCCCAGCGCAGCAGTCACCGCCGACAATGGCGAGACCGAAAATGCGCAGTCCGTCCAACCCACACCCGCGGAGCCGACTTAGATGGACTTGCAGGCATTGCGTCAGAAAATCGACGCGCTCGACGATCGTCTGATCGCATTGCTGAACGAACGCGCGGACCTTGTTCACACGGTCGGCGAACTCAAGCGCGCGCAGAATCTGGAAATCTACGCGCCGGAACGCGAGGAGACCCTCTTGCGGGCACTCACGGCGAAAAACGAAGCGCAAGGCGGACGCTTGCCCGCTGGAGGGTTGCGCGCGATCTACCGCGAAATCATGAGCGCCTCGCTGGCGTTGGAAAAAGATCTCTCCATCGCCTACCTCGGCCCGCCCGCGACCTGGACGCACCAGGCGGCCCGCGCGAAGTTCGGCGCGAGCGTCAAATACTCGCCGCAGTCGAGCATCGCCGATGTGTTCGATGCCGTGGCGCGCGGCCGCGCGGATTACGGCGTCGTGCCGATCGAAAATTCCACCGAGGGCGCGGTAAATCACACGCTTGACGTTTTCATCGAGAGCGAGCTGCGCATCTGCGCGCAGATCGTGCTGAAGATCGAAAACCATCTCCTCGCGCCCGGCGAACGCGCGGCCATTCGGCGGTTGTATTCGCACCCGCAGGTTTTCGGTCAGTGTCGCAACTGGCTGCGCGCGAATTTTGCACACGCGGAACTCATCGAGGTTTCCAGCACCTCGCGCGCGGGCGAGCTGGCCAGCCAGGCGGGGGACGCCGCCGCGCTCGGCGGCGGGATGGTCGCGGAGTTGCACGGCTTGAACGTGCTCGAGCGCTCCGTGCAGGATCAGCCGAACAACGCCACGCGCTTTCTCGTCATCGGCGCGCGCGACTGCCCGCCGACGGGTCAGGATAAAACGTCGCTGATGTTCGGCGTTTCCGACGAAGCCGGCGCGCTTCTCACCGCGCTTGAGCCGTTTCGCGAAGCCGGCGTTTCGTTGAGCAAAATCGAGAGCCGGCCGAGCAAGCGACGGCCGTGGGAATACGTCTTCTTCGTCGATACGCAAGGGCACGCGCAGGATGCGCCGATGGTGCAGGCGCTCGCTGCGTTGCAGCAGAAGTGCAGCTTCCTGAAAATTCTGGGCAGCTATCCGAGCGTGTGACCGAACTGTAGCGGCGATCTATGACCGCCCGATTCGCGGCGACCCTATGAAGGGGCGGTCGTAGACCGCTGCTACAGTCACCTGCCATTCGCAGCAAGCAGCTGCTGGAACCGCGCGTCGCCTCGCAAGCGATCCCACTCCGGGCGCAGACGCAAATCCTGCACGGAAAGCAATTCTGGCGACGGCGTTTTGAGCAAGTGATCGAGCAGCGGCAAGGCGCGGTCAGCGTCGCCAAGCAAGGCGTGAATCTGCGCGCGGCGCGCCGTGATTGTGGTGCCGTCGGCAACGTCTTTTTCCTCCGGCAACAACTGCGCCGCCAGCCAACTCTCGCCCAGCGCCGCGTCGTGCCAGCCGAGCGCGGCATAGACGAGACCGAGTTGCGCGTGCCGATACGCATCGGCCGGCGCTTCGCGCACAGCATTCTCGCAAATCGGCCGCGCGGCTTGCAGGAATTTCTCCGCGCCGGCGTGGTCGCCGCGCGCCAGATAAATCAGTCCGCGCAGATAATCGGCCGGCCGCGGCGCGCCGTAGTCGAAGATCGTGAACACCTGATTTGGACTGGCCGCGAGCGCCGCTTCGGCCGCGGCGTAATCGCGTTCGACCATTGCGACCTGATACCGCAGTGTCGCAATGATTTCGCTGCTCTCTTCGCTCGGCGGCATCTCGGCCAGCGCGGCCTTGAGCATCGAGTAATCGCCCTTCCAATCGAAGAGCAGATCGGCGCGCCAGAGCTTGAGCAGCGGGACATCCGGCGCCAGTGCCACGGCGCGGTCGGCCATGCGCACCGCTGCCGGCCAATCGCCTGTGGCAGCGTAGGCGATGGCGAGGTCGTAGGGAATGTCGGGGTTGCGCGGGTTGAGCGCCATCGCGCGCTCGAAGCCCGCGATGCACTCGGCCCACTGGCCGCGCCGGCGATGGATGGCGGCTTGGTGCGAAGCAATATCGGCGTCGTTTGGCAATGCGCGCGAAGCGATGGCAAATGCCTCGGAAGCCCGCGGCAGGTCGCGATCGATCCAATAGTGAACCAGCGCGCGCGCCAAGTGCGCCTCTCCAAGATCGGGTCGCAGCCGCAGGGCCTCGTCCGCCGACGCACGGGCGGCGGCATGAAGCGCGGGGGTCGGCTCGAAAAAGTGCGCGATCTGGTTGCGCGTCTGCGAGAGTCGGGCGTGGGCCAGCGCAAACTTGGGATCGAGCGCGATGGCTTCTTCGTAAAGTTTTGCCGCCGCGTCGTAGCCGTCACGTTTGAAAGCGGCGCGTGTGAGCGTGTCGCGCGCGCGAAGGTAAAGCACGTAAGCGTCGGTGTTCTCCGTCGGTCGGGCGGCGACGCTGGCGCGTTCCTCGGGGCTGAGCGTGGTGCGCAACGCCGTGGCGATCTCCGCTGCGACCTGCCCTTGGAGACTGAGCGCATCGGAGAGCGTGCGGTCATATTTTTCGGCCCAAAGCTGCTCGCCGCTCGCGGCGTCGATGAGCTTCACGCTGATCACGATGCGATTGCCCGCGCGGCGCACCGTGCCTTCGACCAGGTGCGCGACGCCGAGCGCCTGCCCAATCTTGGCCAAGCTGGTGCGCGACGCCGAGTCGCGATACGCGGCGACCGAGGCGCGGCTGATGACGCGCAGCTTCCCGATCTTCGACAAAGTGGTGAGCACGTCGTCCTGCACGCCATCGGCGAAGAAGGCGTTCTCCTGATCGGTGCTGAGATTTTCAAAGGGTAGCACCGCGATGGACTTGTCGGCCGCGGTCTGGAACCACGGCAGCAGCCGATAAT
>CAXTRS010000242.1:0-7848 GCA_964246635.1 uncultured Chthoniobacterales bacterium
CTATCGGCGGGTATGTGCGCGTGACCAGCCTGGCAAACGGCAGGAGCGTCATCGAGCGCGTGACCGACCGCGGCCCAAACGTGCGCGGCGTCGCCATCGACCTCAGCCGGCCCGCCGCGGAAGAGCTGGACATGATCCGCGCCGGTCGGATGCAGGTGCGTCTTGAACTGCTCCGAGTCAGCGCCTCGGCCGACAGGCCGGTGGTATCGAAAGTCCGTCGAGCCGAGTTGCCGCAGCCCACGAACAAGCTCGACGGCGCCGCCACGCGCGAGGACGAGAAACGAGCGGCAGCGGCGCGCTAAACTCATCGGTGGATGGCGATCTCCGAGCGCCATTAGGAGGCAGCGCAGCTGCCTGAAATCATTCTTCTCGGCTCTCGCCGAAATAATGGCGCCCGGAGGTCGCCATCCACCGACGAACCTGCCCTCCGATTGCTTCCCTCCGCGCCGGATGTTAGTTTCCGCGCCCCGCGCGCCGCACCATGAAGGACACCCGCAGTTACAAAGAAACTCTCCGCCTGCCACAGACCGACTTCCCGATGAAGGCGAGCCTGATTTCGCGCGAGCCGGAAACGCTCGCGCGCTGGCAATCCGCCGACGTTTACCGCCGCCTGCAAGAGGCGCGCACCACGGAAAACGCGCCGCTCTTTTTGCTCCACGACGGCCCGCCCTTCGCCAACGGCGACGTCCATATGGGCACGGCGCTGAACAAAATTTTGAAAGACCTCGTGGTGAAATCGAAGGCGATGGCCGGCTTCCGCGCACCGTATCTGCCGGGCTGGGACTGTCATGGGTTGCCCATTGAGTTTAAAGTCGTAAAAGAAGCGCGCGGGCTGAGCCCGGTCGAGGTGCGCCGGAAGTCCGAGGAAATGGCGCGCAAATTTATCGACATCCAGCGCCGGCAGTTTCAGCGGCTTGGCGTGCTCGGCGAGTGGGAGCGGCCGTATCTCACGCTCGATCCCGGCTACGAAGCGGAAATCCTGCGTGCGTTTGGCAAGTTGGTCGAGCGCGGGCTGGTGTATCAGAGCAAGAAGCCGGTTTATTGGAGCACCGGCGCGCAGACCGCGCTGGCGGAGGCCGAGGTCGAATATCACGAGAAAGATTCGCCGGCGATCTACGTGAAATTTCCGATCATCAGCGGTCCGCTGGCGGATCAGAACGCCAGCGTGGTCATCTGGACGACGACGCCGTGGACAATTCCCGCGAATGTCGCGGTCGCCTTCAACCCGACCTTCCGCTACCACGCGCGCCCTTACAAAAACCCGACGACCGGCGAACTCGAAACGCTGCTTCTCGCCGATGGCCTCGCCGAATCGTTTTGCCGCGAGACCGGCTACGCGCCGGCGAATGAACTCAGCGCCGAGCCTGCCGCGCAATCATGGCTGGGCAAGGAACTCGAAGGCTGGAAAGCGCGGCATCCGTTTCTGGAGCGCGAGTCGCTCTTCATTCTCGGCGACCACGTCACGCTCGAAGCCGGCACCGGCGCCGTCCACACCGCGCCGGGTCACGGCGAAGACGATTTCAACGTGGGCCGAAAATACGGTCTGCCCGTCCTGTCACCCGTCGATGACCGCGGCCATTTTACTGCGGAGTGCGAAGTGCCGGCGCTCGTCGGCAAATACGTTTTCGCCGCGAACGACGACGTCATCGCGCTCCTGCGCGAGCGTGGCGCGCTCGCCGCCGCCGGCACGATTCATCACACCTACCCATATTGCTGGCGCTCGAAGACACCGATCGTTTATCGCGCGGTCGAACAATTCTTTATCCGCATGGACGAGCTGCGCCCCGCGGCGTTGCGCGCCATCGACCGCGTCCAATGGCTGCCGCCCTGGGGCCGCAACCGCATCTACGGCACCGTCGAAACGCGGCCGGATTGGTGCATCTCGCGCCAGCGTTCATGGGGCGTGCCGATGCCCGTGTTTTATCGCAGAGATACGAACGAACTGATCCTTCGCGCGGATTGGATTGAGAAAATTGCAGACTTGGTGGAGCGAAAAGGAACAAACGTCTGGTTTGAACTCAGCGAGGCCGAATTGCTAACGCAGGCAGGGATCAGCAACGATGAAATTGCAGAAGTGCTTTCGCTCAATGGCATTCATATCAGTGCGATTGAGCAAGATTTTGATACCGCAGAAATTTCCAGTTTGATCAAAGAGCAATTGAAAGAGGGTAAAACAAAAGAAGAAATCAAAGCAGGATTAAACGCCGGTCTTAAGATAATCAATCGCCGCAACGATACGCTCGACGTCTGGATCGACTCCGGCGTGAGCTGGCTCGCCGTCACGAAAAAACTGCTCGGTGTAGAGAACGGCCAAGCCGACCTGTATCTCGAAGCGACCGACCAGCACCGCGGCTGGTTCCAGAGTTCACTCATCACGTGCGTGGCGTTGCGCGACGGCCAGTCGCCGTATCGCGCCTGCCTCACGCACGGGTTTGTCGTCGATGTCGATACGCGCAAGAAAATCTCCAAGTCCGCGCAAGGCACCGGCGCTTACACGAAGCCGACCGAGGCTGAATACTTCGTCAAAAAGCACGGTGCCGACATTGTCCGGCTCTGGGTCAGCAGCGTGAATTTTACGGACGAGGTGCCGTTCTCGGAAGAAATGTTCACCCGGCTCGCCGACACGTATCGGCGGGTGCGCAACACGCTGCGCATCCTGCTCGGCAACCTGCACGACTTCGACCCCGCGCGAGACGCCGTCGGACCGGACCTTTTCACCACCGTCGATGCCTGGGTGATGCACCGTTTGCAGGAGGTCATCACGACCTGCCGCGAGGCTTACGCGGCGTTCGAGTTTCACCGCGTTTATCACGCGCTCAATCAGTTTTGCGCCGTCGATCTGTCGAGCCTCTACGTGGACATCACGAAGGACCGCATGTATTGCGACGCGCCCGACAGCCCGCGCCGCCGCGCGACGCAAACGGTGATGCACGCCGTCTTCGACGCGCTCTGCCGCCTGCTCGCGCCCATCTGCGCGTTCACCGCGGACGAGGCGTGGGGCTACTTCAACAAACCCGGCAAAGCCGACTGCGTTCACCTCGAAAAATTCCCCGAACCCGCTCCGCGCTTCATCAACGCGCACGTCGCCGCGCAAGTGGACTCGCTGCTGCGGCTGCGTGCCGTCATCGCGCAGGAAATCGAAAAAGCGCGCCAGGAAAAACTGATTGGCAACGCACTCGAAGCCGAAGTGACCTTGCACGTCGCCGACGCCTCGTTGCGCCGTTCGCTCGCCGAGCGCGAAGCCGAGCTGGCGGAATTTTTCATCCTCAGCGATCTCACGCTCGTCCAGGGCCAGGGCGAAACGGACACCGCCACGCTGCGTCCGACCTCGCATCCAAAGTGCGAGCGCTGCTGGCGCCACAAGCCCGACGTTGGGCAACACGCCGAGCATCCGACGCTGTGCGATCGCTGCGCGAACGTCGTCACGGCGCTGCTCGGGCTGAGAACGTGAGTGCAGCGGCAGAATTTAACACAGAGGCCACAGAGAAACACAGAGGAAGGCATTCTGAGGTTTCTTCTTTTTCATCCTCTGTGTTCCTCTGTGGCCTCTGTGCCTCCGTGTTAAAACCAATACGTGACTTTCACACTCGATGTCCGCTTCGCTCATCCGTCCCGCCGACGCCGCGCGCGATGCCGCCACCATCGCGTCGATCTACGCGCCAAGCGTTTTGACCGCGGCAACTTCCTTTGAGATCGAGCCACCGGACGCCACGGAAATGGCCGCGCGCATCACCCGCATCAGCGCGCGCTTCCCCTGGCTTGTCTGCGAACGTGCGGGCGAAGTCGCCGGCTACGTCTATGCTGGCGCGCACCGCGAGCGCGCGGCGTATCGCTGGGCCGTCGATGTCGCCGTCTATATCGACGAACGCCATTATCGCGCCGGGTTCGGCCGCGCGCTCTACACCTCCCTCTTCGCGCTCCTGCGGCTGCAAGGATTCTACATCGCCTGCGCCGGCATCACCTTGCCCAATCCTGGGAGCATCCGCTTGCACGAAGCACTCGGTTTTCGACCGGTCGGCATTTACGAATCCATCGGTTTCAAAGCCGGTGCCTGGCGCGATGTCGGCTGGTGGCAACTGGCGTTGCGCGCCGCTTCCTCGTTGCCCGACTCCGACGCTCCGCCCGAGCCGTTGACCATCGCCGAATTGCACGCGCATCCCGATTACGCCGCTGCACTCGCGGCAGGCACTTCTCTGTTGAAATGAAAGCCAACGCCAACCCTGTCGCGCCCGCGGCGTCCGCCTCGCTCGTGCGTTTGCTCCTCCTCGTCTCCCTGCCGCTCTATGCCCTCGACCAACTCACCAAGGGGCTCGTCCGCGCGCACATCGAATACGAAAGCGGCGTGACCGTGATCCCCGGCTTTTTCAACCTCGTGTTCGTCACCAACACCGGCGCGGCGTTCAGTATGCTTTCGGACAAAAACGCGGCCTTCGTCGCGCTCTCCGCCGTCGCGCTTGTCGCGTTGTTCGTGCTTTGGAAATTCCGCGTCTTCGCGGCGAGCGCCTGGTCGCGCGCCGGCTTCGCGCTGCTGCTCGCCGGCGTGCTCGGCAACCTCACCGACCGGCTGCTTCACGGCGCCGTCATCGACTTTCTCCAGTTCGACCTGCACGTTCCCGGCGCGAATCCGTGGCCGAGTTTCAACGTCGCCGACAGTTGTATTTTCATTGCTGCCGGCTGCTTCGTGTTCAGCTCGCTCAGCGAGATGCGGCGGCCCGTCCCAACACCGCCTTGAGGCAAAAAAGAAAAGGCGCCGGAAACTTTCCCGACGCCTTTTTCTCCGCCGCGATTTAATCGACGTGCCTTAGAACCCCGTGCGGCCGTCGATGCGAATCGACGGATCAGCCCGGCGCAAGCCATCGGCGGCCGAATACGCGCCGCGCGAACGCAAGTCCTGCTGGCCATAAATGCGCACCGGCGACGCGGTGTCGGCGCTGTTGCCGTTCACGGTCACGTCCTGCTTGATGAGTGAGCCGGTGATGAATTGCTTGTCGCGGTCGCGCCGCGCCGTGCCGTAGGCATCCTGCCGCACGTAGGCGCGGGTCGTCGGGGTGTCCGTGGACCAAGTCGAAGTCACCGGCCGGGCCGAGCGTTCCTGCCGGTAGCCGTAGCGTTCTTCCCGGTTATAACCCGAATCCGGCGTGGAGACGTAAGCGCGCGACGACACCTGCGTATTCTTCTTTTTCTTCGTCTTGCGTTCCTCGGCCTGTGCGGTCGAGGAAGAGAAAAGCGGGAGCGCGACGACGCAGCACGCCGCGAACAACAAAGCTTTGGTGCCAGAGTGACGACGCAGAGTTTTCATGCCGACAACGTAGCACGAAACTCCGCCTTTACTACTCCAAATCTGCGGCGTTTTTTCCTCCTGCTCGCCCGCCCGTTCGACCACGGGGCCAGCCGCTCAAATGCGGTTGCCGCCCGAGATGCGCACGAGTTGCGGCTTGGTCAATTCGATCCCCGTTTTCCGGTAATGCTCGTCCTCCTCGATCATGGCCGCGAACGGACCCAGATGCTGGTCGAACTCCGCGAAGTCGGCGCTTTGGCGGAAGCCGATGAGGTGTCCGTCCGGGGTGTCCCAATACACGGTGAGCGCGTAGCGGTTGCGCTCGTCCGCGGAGGTGGCGCGCATGAGGCTGTAGCCCAGACAGTGTGAGGAGCGGCCGAAGGCTTTCGCTGCGTGGCGGCAAGCGGTCTCGAACGCCGTCTCCTGGCCTTCGGCGACACGATAACGAGTGAGTTCAATGACCATGACAACAAGTGCGCTGCGCTTTGTCTCAGAGCGGATGCTGGACGGGGTTGATCAACGGATGCCGGCGGCCGCGGTTTCGCGGGCCGGCCGCGTGTTCGTGGGAACAGCCGCTGCCGCTTTCGTCTGCCAGACGCGGCGGCGCAAGTAAATATCCAGTGGCAGAAGAGACAGGGCGAGCGCGAGGAAAAAATTCGTGAGGTCGCGCTGGCGGCCGCCCGGAGTCGCAGTGCGAGTCGCCGAGGGTTGTGTGAACACGTCGGCCGGCGCGGGATCGAAGCGGCCGTGAGCGGTTTCCGCCAGCTCGCGCAGCAGGCCCTCGTTCGTGTCGGTTGTCAAATACTCTCGCGGGTAGGAGCGCGTGTGGCCGAACACGTAGGGCCGGCCTGGCAGGTCCGGCGAGGAAACGGAGACCAGCAGACTGCTCGCGGCAGCGGCGGCGGCGTTTTCGGCGCTGTCGCCGTTGGGTTCGCCGCCCGGCGACGAAAGCGGCAGTTCGGCGCGATACGCGCCGGGACCGACGGGTTCGGCGACTTGCGTTTGCGCGGCGGTCTCGCCGGCGGGCGCGCGGGGATCGATGGCGGCGACGTTCAACGTCAGCCCGTCGCGGAAACCGCCGGCCGGCGTCAGCGCGTCGATGTCGAGGCGCAGGCGCGCGTCGGGGCCGTCGCCGAGTTCGGTCGCGCGCACGTGGAAGTCCGCCGCGGTGCTTTCTTTGCGCAAGAGTCCGCGCACGAGTTGCACCCAGAATTTGCCGTAGCCCGGCCACCCGAGCCATTCCGCCGCCCAGCGCGCCTTGGCATCGCTCGTGAACGCCGCCGCTTGTCCGAGTCCGTATCGCCAGGTCGCCAAGAGCGGCTCGCCGGTTTCCGTGGTCAGCGCGATCTCCGCGGTCGGCTTCGGCTTCGTCGCGTTGAAGCCGAGCAGCAGCGGCGCGGCATTCCAATCGATGCCCGCGGTGAGCGCGCTCGGCGCAAACGGCCGTGCCTGGAACGGCTCTTCGATGAGGCTCGACTGCGCGACCTTCATGGTCTCGGTGGAAAAAATCTGCGGCAGATTGCGCGCGTCGTCCGTCAGGTAAAAGCGGCCGTTGCCGGTTTCGGCGAGGAGTTTCAAAAACGCCACATCCTTGTCGCGCTCGCCGCCGAGGCCGACGACGCTCGTGGTGATTTTGTTCGCCAGCATCGCGGCGACGAGATCGCGCGCCGTGTGGTTGCCCGGCCCGCCCGCGCCCGCCGGCGTGCCGTCGCTCATCTCGCCCGCGGATTTTTCCTCGGCATCCGCGGCGTCGGAAAACAGCAGGCAGTGCTTCACCTTCGCATCGACTCCGCGCAGGGTGCGAAAGGCGTCGGCGAGCGAAGTGTAGATGTAAATGCCGCCGCCGCCCGCGTCGATCGCGGCGATCCTGCTGGCAATCGTCGTCTTGCTCATGCCGCTGACCCGGTCGAGGGGCACGACGTTGTGGACTACGGTATCGACCGCGGTCAGCCCGAAATAATCGCGCGGACCGAGCACGTTGAGCGCGAGCGCGGCACCCTCGTCGGCGAGTGCCATCTTCGTGCGGTCGCCGACGCGCGCGGTCATCGAGCCGGAGCGGTCGAGCACGACGAGCAGCGCGACGTTCGGGGTTTCCTGCCGGTCGTCGTGTTCGAGGCGCACGGGGAGCAGCGTCTCGATCGGCGTGCGAAAATAGCCGCCGACGCCGAAGGAGTTTTCGCCGCCGAGCAGCGCAAAGCCACCGCCGAGATCGCTGACCCAGGTGCGGTAGAGTTCCATCTGCTCGCGCGACAAATTCAGCGCGGGCACATCGCTCAACAGAAAAAGATCGAACCGCTGAAGATCGTCGAGCGCGCGCGGCAGGCCGGCGACGCCGCGCGTTTCGACTTCGATTTTTTCCGCGCGCAACGCCCCGGCCAGCGGCGCGAGCTTGCTCTCGTCCGCATCGACGAGCAGCACGCGTGGCGGCCCGGCGAGTGCGACCACGGTTCCCGCGCGGTTGTTCTCCACCAGCGTGTCGGCTTCGGGGAAAATCTCGACCTCATAGTTCGTGAACCCGCCGCTCGCGCGCACGTTGGCGAACACGACCTCGTTGCGCCCGGCTTTCAAAG
>CAXTRS010000243.1:0-7801 GCA_964246635.1 uncultured Chthoniobacterales bacterium
GTCTGTCTCGCCAGCAGGATCGCGCCGTCCACGGCGGCCAGCCCGATTCCCCCCGCCACGCCGTGTCGCACCGCCGCCCCGGCCGCCAGCGGCCGCGCGACCCAGAGCGCGCCGCCGAACGCCGTCCCCGCGCCGCCGAGCGGGCCGATCCAGCGCCCCAGCGCCTCCGCGAAGAACGTCGCGCCAAACGGATCGCGCGGCCCGAACGCCGCCACCGCGGCGACCAACACCGCGATGGGCAACAGCTCACCGACCAGCGTGGCCACCGCGATTCTGCCCCAGCGGAGTTTCATCCAACCGCCAGTCCTACTCGCCCGCAGCCCCGGCGCACAGAAAAAAGCGCGGCGGCCGTCCCGTCCTGGTAGCTTGCCTGGGCAACCCGGCGCTGTTGCCCGGTTCAAGGATTTCTCCGCCGCCGGAGAACCGCCAGGCCGACCCCGGCAATGAGCAAAAAGGCGAGTCCCGCGATCCCGGAAAAGAAGGGCGTCATCCCGGCCATCTCAGGATAAATCGCCTGCCCGGCGACCGTGAACACGCCCCACCAGCCGAAGCCGGCCAGGACGAGGCCGACGAAACCGAGGCCGAGGAGAAATCGACGCACTCCGCGCAGTGCATCTGGCAGTGCATCACCGGTCAAGCCCGCAACGCGGAAAAAGGTTTCAGCAGCAGCCACGACTCTGTCAGCGGAGAAGGTCGGACGGCTCCGCCCATGCACGAACGCGACCGTCCATGAGATCTCTATGGAATGCGGCACCCGAGCCGGGCCTCTTCCATTCCCTGCCCTTCGCCACGGCGACGCGACGAAGGCCCGTTCGGCCCGCGGGCCGCTTGCGCCTGCCAGCGCGTTGAGCGAAGGTGCGCGGCCGTTCGTCCCCGATGATTTCCACCGCTCCGGCTCTCGCGAACCGTTTCCGCCAGGCCCTCGCTCGCCACGAATTGCCGTTGCGGCACACCGCCACGCGCGTGTTGCAAATCAACGTCGGCAAGCTCTGCAATCTGACCTGCACGCACTGTCATGTGAACGCCGGGCCACGGCGGAAAGAAATCATGACGCGGGAAACCATCGATCACATCCTGGGTTGGCTGGAAACGACTGACATCCCGACGGTCGATCTCACCGGCGGCGCGCCGGAAATGATTCCGGATTTCCGCTATCTCGTCGAACGCCTGACGGCGATGACGCCCCGCCGGCACGTCATGGATCGCTGCAACTTGACGATCCTCTTGGATCCGAGCCAGGATGGGTTGGCGGAGTTCCTTGCCGAGCATGAAGTCGAGATCGTCGCCTCGATGCCCTGCTATTCGCCGGAGAACGTGAACGCCCAGCGCGGCGACGGCGTTTTCGACGCGAGCATTAAGGCGCTGCAACTTCTCAATCGACTCGGCTATGGGCAAGACCCGACGGGCGAGCGGCTGCCGCTGCACCTCGTCTATAATCCCAACGGCGCGTTCCTGCCGGGACCGCAGGCGGAGCTCGAAGCCGACTACAAGCGCGAGTTGAAAGAGCACTTCGGCATCGTGTTCAATGGGCTCTTCACGATCACGAATCTGCCGGTGAGCCGCTTCGCGAGTTACCTGAAACACAGCGGCCAGCTCGCCGAATACATGAAGCTGCTCATCGACGCTTTCAATCCCGCCACGGTGAGCGGCCTGATGTGCCGCGACACCATCAACGTCGGCTGGCGCGGCGAAGTCTATGATTGCGATTTCAACGCCATGCTCGGCATGCAGTGGCGCGGCGGCGAAGCGGAGGGGAAGCGTCCGCTTTTTCTCTGGGATCTCGACCCGGCGACGGTCGAAGGCCGCGAAATCCAGACGGCCGATCATTGCTTCGGCGGCCCCGGGGGCGCGGGCTGTGCGGGGGGGGGGGCGCTGACGCACCCTTGCGCCCCGGCGCTGCGCACACGCCATCGCCCGCCGCGCCGCCGCCCGGCGTCGAGAGCAGACGCACATTGCTGACCGCCTGCGGCGCGCACGTCCTGCACGATGGCTACACGGACTTGCTCTACATTCTCCTGCCGCTCTGGCAGGTGGAATTCGCGCTTGGTTACGCGGCGGTCGGCGCGTTGCGCGCGCTGTATTCCGGCACCATGGCTGGCTTCCAGGTGCCGGCGAGTCTGCTCGCGGAACGCTGGGGCGACCGCGCCGTTTTGGTGCTTGGCACCGCGCTGGCCGGCGTCGGTTTTCTCGCGGCCGGCTGGAGCGGCGGTTTCATCGGCTTGGCAATCGCGCTGGCCATCGGCGGGATCGGCTCGAGCGTGCAGCATCCCTTGGCTTCCAATCTCGTCGCGCACGCGTTTCAAAACCGCCGCGGGCGCGAAGCGCTCGGCACCTACAACTTCTCCGGCGATGTCGGCAAAATGCTCTTCCCTGCCCTGACGGCGGGGCTGCTGTCGTTGTTCACTTGGCGCGGCAGTTTGTTGGTGCTCGGGGGGATCGGCCTGCTCGTGGCGGGGGCGCTCGCCTGGCTGTTGCCGCGCACGGACCATGCGTTGATTGAGCCGAAAATCGGTGAAACAGAAACCGCCACCGCGACGAGCGGCCCGTCCGGGCAGCGACACGGTTTCCGCTGGTTGCTCGCGATTGGGGTAATCGACAGCGCCACCCGCATGGCGTTTCTCACGTTCCTGCCGTTCCTGTTGCGTGCGAAAGGCGCGGGGCTTCCTACGTTGGGTCTGGCGCTGACGCTCATCTTTGCCGGCGGCGCGACGGGCAAATTCGTCTGCGGTTTTCTCGGTGCTCGCCTCGGCGTGATCAACACCGTCTGGCTCACCGAAGGACTCACCGCGGCGAGCATCCTCGCGCTGCTGCCGCTGCCGCTTGGCGCCGGTCTAGTATTATTACCCGTCGTCGGGCTGGCGCTGAACGGCACGTCCTCCGTGCTCTACGGCACCGTGCCGGAACTCGTGCCCGCGGAAAAACGGGCGCGCGCGTTCGGCATTTTTTACACCGGCACGATCGGCGCCGGCGCGCTGGCGCCGATTCTTTACGGCGCGTTCAGCGACGTCGCCGGCGTGAACACGATGATGGTGCTCATCGGCTGCCTGGTGCTCCTCATCCTGCCCCTGACGTGGCTCTTGCGTCCGTCACTGCGGCATTAACGCGCCCGTGTGGTGGCGCGCTCACAGCCCGCCGCGCTTGCGATAAAACTCCGCGCGCTGCTGCACGTCGGCGACGTATTGCTTGGTGCCGGGGAAGCTGATGTGGTCTTCGAGATCGCCGCCGCTGATTTGGTTGCCCGGCCGCTGCGGGTCGCGGTCGAGATCGCCGGCGTCGGCAACCCAGCGGCGCACCCGGCTCTGGCCGGCGTTGTATTCCGCCAGCGCGAAGGGCACCGGATTATCCGTCACCTGATCCTGCCAGCGACGCAGGGCGCGCCCGAGCAGCCAGGCGCCCGCCTGGATGTTCGTTTTTGGATCAAATAAATCCTGCGGAAGCAGCGCGCCGCCGCGCTCGCTCTTGGCCCATTCGCTCGCGGCCGGGCCGGTGATTTGCATCAGCCCACGCTCGCCGGCCGACCCTTCCTTATCCGGGCGAAAACGGCTCTCGCGCCAGATCACCGCCTTCACCAAAGTTGGGTCCACGCCGTGCTGGCGCGCCGCCTCGCCGATGAGCGTGTCATAACGGTGAAACCGCTGGAAATAGAGCAACTCGTTGGCGTCATACCAGGGGTCGCTCGACCGCCACAGCCACCAGCCCACGACCAGCGCGGCGACCAGCGCAACAACGGCAAGAAGCTGGAAGAGTGCGCGCAGCATGAGGGGACGGAGCCTTGATGCTGGATGCTAGATGCTGGATGCTGGATGTCGAGCGAAGGACAGGCGAAAATCAAGGATGGATGCAACGGCATCGCCATCTTCCTAGCCTGAGTGCCCGCAGCACAAATCCAGCATCCAGCATCTCCGTCGTGTCTTCCCCCTTCGCCCGTGTCATCGTGGATCGTTCCAGCGACCGCGAGTTCGATTACTCGATCCCGCCGGCGCTCGTCGGCACGGTGAAGGTCGGCAGCCGGGTGCGGGTGCCGTTTCGTGAACGCACCGCCGCGCTCGGCACCGTGGTGGATCTGCCGGCGGAGAGCCAGGTAGCCGAGGGCAAATTGCGGCCGCTGGCGGCGGTGCTCAACGAAGGCCGGCCAATCCTGAGCGGAGTGCTCATCAAGCTGGCGCGCTGGATGGCCGATTACTATTGCTGCCCGGTGGAAACCGCGATGCGCGGCGTGCTGCCGCAAGTCATCCGCGAAGCGGCGGTCGATTACAAAAAACAGCTTTTCGCGCGGCTGCTGCGCGCGCCGGCTGACGACGAGATCGCGACCCTAAAAAAGCGCGCGCCGCGCCAGGCCGAAGTGATCGAGGCGCTCATTCTCCTCGGGGTGGGTGTCGCGACGCCCGTTGCGGCCTTGCTCGCGGAATGCGGCGCGACGCACACGACGCTCGGCGCCCTGGTCAAAGCCGGGCTGGTCGCGGCGGCGTCGTCCGCGGTGACGCGTGATCCTTACGAGGGCGAGGAATTTCTCGCCAACGCGCCGGAAACCCTCAGCCCGCAACAAGCCGCTGCGCTCGCAGCCGCGCGGGAGGCGCTTGCCGCGCCGCCGCGTTCGCCGGCGAAGCGCCCGATTCTGCTCGTCACCGGCAGCGGCAAGACGGAAGTGTATCTGCAAGCCATCGCGCTGACGCTCGCGCGCGGCGGCACCGCGCTGGTGATGGTGCCGGAAATCTCGCTGACACCGCAAACCGTCGAGCGTTTCAAAAGCCGCTTCGCGCCGACCCAGAACGAGGTCGCCGTGCTGCACTCGCACCTATCCGACGGCGAGCGGCACGACGAGTGGCACAAAATCAACGACGGCCGCGCGCGCATCGTCATCGGCGCGCGCTCGGCCGTCTTCGCGCCGCTGAAAAATCTCGGCCTCATCGTCGTCGATGAAGAACATGAAAACTCCTACAAACAGGAGGAAGCCCCGCGCTACCACGGTCGCGATCTCGCCGTGCTGCGCGCGAAGCTCGAGGAGAATTGCGCCGTGATGCTCGGCAGCGCGACGCCGAGCCTGGAAAGCTATCACAACGCCGCCACCGGCAAATACCGGCTCATCGAAATGCCGGACCGCGTGGATGACCGCCGCCTGCCGCGCATCCGCATCGTCGATCTGCGCACGGAGCTTCAGCGCCAGGGCCGCAACTCCTCGCAGCCGGTTGTCCTCAGCGAAAAACTCCGCACCGCCATTGACGACCGTCTCGCCAAACGCGAGCAGACGATCTTGTTCCTGAATCGCCGCGGCTTCGCGACCTCGCTGGTCTGTCCCGTTTGTGGGCACGTCCATCAGTGCATCGCGTGCAGTGTCGCGCTCACCGTCCATCGCGGCATCAGCAAGCTCGTCTGCCACCTTTGCGGCCACCAGGCCGCGCTGCCGAACAAGTGCCCCGAGTGTCACGACCCCGCCATTCGCCAGGCTGGCCTCGGCACGGAGCGCGTCGAGGAAGTCGTCGCGAAAGTTTTTCCCAAAGCCGTCGTCCGTCGCATGGACGCCGATGCGATGACGAAAAAAGACGCTTTCCGCGAAACGCTCGGCGCCTTTCGCACCGGCAAGATCGACATTCTCGTCGGCACGCAGATGATCGCGAAAGGACTGCACTTTCCCAACGTCACGCTCGTCGGCATCATCAATGCCGACCTCGCGCTGCACCTGCCCGATTTCCGCGCTGGCGAACGCACGTTTCAGCTCCTCACTCAGGTCGCCGGGCGCGCGGGACGCGGCGAGACCGAGGGCGAGGTTTTCGTCCAATCGTTCACGCCGTTCAGCCCGAGCATCCAGTTCGCGCGGCACCACGATTTCGCCGGCTTTTGGGACCAGGAAAGCGCCTTCCGCGAGCAGTGCAATTTTCCGCCGTTCGTGCATCTCGCGCTCGTCACGGTGCGCTCCACGCACCAGGAACGCGCGAAGTTTTGCACGGAGACTCTGCACCGCCGCCTGCGCGAAGAGTTGCCCGAAGGTGTCGCCCTCGGCCAGCCCGCGCCCGCGCCGCTCGAGCGCCTGAAAGGCCAGTGGCGTTTCCAGATTCTTCTGCGCACGCGCAGCCCGTTAAAACTCAGCCGGCATCTGCGCGCGGTCGTCGGCAGGCTGACGCTGCCGGAAGACGTCGTCGCCACCGTGGACATCGACCCGTTTGGGTTGCTCTAAGCGCCGCGGCTCGCCGACGATTTCACGGATCAAATAGAGCGGCCGCCCTTTCGCTTCGATGAAGAGCCGCCCGAGGTATTCGCCGATGATGCCCAGCACGAAAAGCTGCAAGCCGCCGATGACAAGCACCACGACCATGAGGCTCGTCCAACCCTGCACGGTGTGGCCGAGGAGCCACTGGATCACCGAGTAGATCAGCACCAGTCCCGAGAACAGCGCCAGCCCAAAGCCGAGGTAGGAAGCCAGCCGCAGCGGGCGGGTGGAAAAACTCGTCAGCGCGTCGAGCGCAAAGCGCGCCATTTTGCGAAACGAATAGCCGGTCGCGCCCGCGTGCCGGGCGTCGCGCCGATACTCGACGGCGACCTGCTCGAAGCCGAGCCAGCTCACCATGCCGCGCACGAAGCGGTGGTGCTCGCCCATCGAATTGAGCGCATCGAGCACCCGGCGGTTCACCAGCCGGAAGTCGCCGGTGTCCGAGGGAATATCGGTGTCGGATAGCCAGCGGATGACGCGGTAAAACCACCACGCGGTCCAGCGCTTGAAGCGCGTCTCGCCCTCACGCGCGAGCCGCCGGCCATAGACGACGTCCGCGCCGGCGTCCATGCGTGCGAGCATCTCCTCGAGCAATTCCGGCGGGTCCTGCAAATCGGCGTCGATCATCAACACGCGCACTCCGCGCGCAGCCTGCAAGCCCGCGGTGAGCGCGAACTGATGGCCGTAGTTGCGCGAGAGCCGGATGCCGCGCACTGCGGGATCGCGCGCGGCGAGCGTGCGGATGATTTCCCACGTTCGATCGCGCGAGCCGTCGTCGATGAGAATGATCTCGTGCCGCTGGACGAGACGCCGGCCGACCGCCGTGACCCGACGATAAAATTCCTGCAAGCCGTCGGCTTCCTCAAAGCACGGCGCCACCACCGACAGCGCGATGTCGGGTTCGGCGCCGGCAGCAGAAGAAGAGGTCGGAAAAAATTTCGCGTCCACAGCGGGGAGAAACGGGAGGGTTCAAATCACGACATAGCCGTTGACGAGCAGGCTCGCCAGCAAACCGAGCAGCCCGACCGAGACGCTGAACGCGGCGAGCTCGAGCGTGCGCGAACGCGCGGCGAACTGGCCGAGCACCATGAACACCGGCGCCGTCGTGCAAAGATAACGCGGCAGGCTGTGGATCGTCGCCGTGGACACATACAGAACGATGAGTGCGAGCGCCAGCGCGGCGTAGCCTTTGCGCGGGAGTGTCCAAAACGCCGCGAGGGCGAGCAGCAGGAAGACGCCCAGCAGCGGGTAGGCAAGCCAGCGATAAAACGGTTCGACGTCCGCCCAGTTTTCCAGCAGCGCCCGCCACGGTGTGCGCAGGCCGCCGACGCCCCAGCCGGCCCGCGCCGCCTTGGCCTGCACGCTCCAATCGCCGAAGCGCCACTGATAAAACGCCAGCTGCGTGCCGTGTCCGAGCGCTGGCGAAACGACTCCGAACGCCACCGGCCACCCCGACTGCGCTTCGCGTCGCCATCCCTCCCAGCGCCGGGTCGGATCGGCGCGTTGCTCGCGCCATTGCGCCCAGGCTTCGAGAAGCAGGAAGATGCCCGCGAGCAGTCCCGGCGGACGCGCCAGCGCCACGGCGTATCCGCACAG
>CAXTRS010000244.1:0-7760 GCA_964246635.1 uncultured Chthoniobacterales bacterium
CGGCGAAGCGGCGGACTGGTTTCATCGCAACTTGATGAAGACCGAGGCGGCCTCGCACGCCCGCGAGTATCTGAAAAAACGCGAGTTTGGCAGCGCGGTCGCGGTGGGTTGGAAGCTCGGCTACGCGCCGGACGCGTGGGACGCCTTTTCCTTGTGGGCGCGCGAGCGCGGCTACACGGTCGAGGAGTTGCTCGCGAGCGGGTTGGTCAAGCCGCGCGACGAAGAGGCGGCCGCGCGCGCGCTGGCGGACAACGTGAAGTCGAAAATTCAGAACCTGAAATTTTACGACCGCTTCCGCGACCGCTTGATGTTTCCGATCTGCAATGAGCTTGGCGAGGTGATCGCTTTCTCCGGCCGGGTGCTCCAGGCCGACGCGGAGAACGTGGCGAAATACGTGAACTCGCCGGAAACCCCGCTCTTCACGAAAGGCAAAATTCTCTTCGGATTGAACAAGAGCCGCCGCGCGATTCTCGACGCGAAATCGGCCGTGGTGTGCGAAGGCCAGCTCGATCTCATTCGCGCGTTCGAGGGTGGCGTTACGAACGTCACCGCGCCGCAAGGCACCGCGTTTACCGAGAAACAGGCGCGTCTGCTCAAACGCTACGCCGACGAAGCCGTGCTCTGCTTCGATGCCGACGCTGCCGGCCAGCAAGCAGCCGAGCGCTCGTTCGCCTCGCTGCTCGACGCCGGGCTGACGGTGCGCGTCGCCACGATGCCGGCGGGCGAAGACCCGGATTCGCTGATTCGCACCCAGGGCGCCGAGGCATTCCGGCAGCGACTCGCCGAAGCGCGCGACTTCTTCGATTTTCAAATCGAACGGCTCGGCCGGCTATTCGACCTCGACACGCCGCGGGGTCAGACACAATTCAGCCGTCGGATGGCGGAAAGCGTCACGCTCGTCGGCGACGCCGCGTTGCGCGAAGCCGTCGCAGGGAAAGTCAGCGCGCGCATCGGCGTGCCCATCGAAAGTTTCCGCGCGCTGGTGCGCGGCGGGAAACGTCACCCGCTTTCCACTTACCCGGATGCCGACGAATCCGGTGCTGCCGTCCTGCCGCCGGACCTCACGGCCGGTGCGACGCAGGCGACTTCGCGCACCACACCATCACCTCCGGCAGTCTGGCAAAATCCGCCGAACGCCATCGCGCAATTGCTCACCCTCGCCTTGCGCGACGCCGCCGTGCTCGCGCTCCTCCAGGCGCAGCCGAACTGGGAGTCACTGCTGGCCCGTGTGCCGGGTGGCGAACTCCTCGCGCGCGTGCTCGCAGCCACGGACTTGCGGCCCGAGGACCCCGCGTCGCTGAACGCCTTTTTTTCGACGCTGCCCGCCGCTTGGGAATCCTACCTCTCCAGCCGCCTGCTCGATCCGGTGCCCGAGCCGGCCATGGAAGAAGCGGAGGCCTGCTGGCTTTGGCTCGAACAACAGGACCTTGGCCGCGAGGTCGGCGCGCGCACCAGCCGCCTGCGGTTGCCGGGGCTTTCGGCCGAGGAGCAAACCGCGCTGCAAAAAGAAGTTGTTGACCTCCAAAAACGGCTCCTTGATATTGCCCGGCTTTTGTCGTCTCGGCGGCCGGTTGCCTGAGACCGATTGTGTTCGTTTGTCCGACCGCCTGTTGCTCCTCCATGGCCAGAGTTTCCCCGTCGTCATCGCGTCCGGTAGCGAAACGCTCCGCCGCGAAAAAGCCCTCCCAATCACGGGCTGGCGCGAGTGAAAGGAAGCCGAAGAAATCCGCCGACGCGGCGCCGCGCCAATCCGCCGAGCGAGAGACGCAAGCCGTTCCGCCCAAGCGACTCGCAAAGTCCGCTCTCCGGCCCGCGCGCGGCAGCGACAAAGGCGAGCCTGCGGCCAAACCCGGCTCCGCCAAGCGGGTGGCCGGCAGCCATTCTGCGCCGCATGGCACGAGATCAAAACCCGCCGCGGAGCGCAGAACGGGCGGGAACGGCAGCATCGGCGCCGAACCCGTGAAAAACAGCAGGAAAAACAAGAACGGCAAGACGCCGGCGAGCGCATCGTCGCCGGCGCTCGCCGACGGCGCCCAGCCAGCCAAGGGTTACGATTCGCAGGAGCTGCAGGAAAAAATCCGCGAGCTCATCAAGCTGGCCAAGGAGCAGGGCTACCTCACGTTTGACGACATCAACGAAGCGCTGCCGCCCGCGTTGACCGACAGCGACGATCTGGACGCCGTGCTCACCCGCCTGCGGGGCATGGAGTTCGACATCATCGAAGCCTCCGACGTCGATCGCTACAAAGACGGCAAAAAAGACTCGGATGTCGAAGGCGAAGGCGAGAACGAGACCGAAGCCGAGGCCGACGCCGAACCCGAGACCGAGGAGGAAGATGAAGAGCGCGCAGCCGGCAGCAGCGCTCGGACCGAGGAGACCGAGGAACGCAGCGCCGGCGGCCGGCTCGACATTCTCGATGACCCGGTGCGCATGTATCTCAAGCAGATGGGCCAGGTGCCGCTGCTAACGCGCGAGCAGGAAGTCGAAATTTCCAAGCGCATCGAAGACGCCGAAACGCGCGTGCAGGAATTGCTCAACCGCTTCGGCTTCACTGCGCGCGCGCACCTCGACCTCGCGCAGAAACTCATCGAGGGCCGCGAGCGTTTCGACCGCGTGATCCTCGACAAGAAGATCGAGAGCCGCGAGCGTTACATGAAAGGGCTGCCAAAGTTGTGCGAGCAGGTCGAGAAACTCGCCAGCGGCTTGAGCGCCGCCTACCTCCAGCAGCAGGAAAGCCGGGCGCGCGGCGGCAACTCCAAGGAGGGTCGCGAGCGGCCGATGCCGCGCGAGTTTCAGCGCGGACGCGAGGCGCTGCAGCGGCTGTATCCGAAATTTTATTTCAAGCAGAAAGTCACCGAGGAATTTGTTCACCTCGCGGACGAAAGCTTCCGCCTGCTCTCGCACCTGCTCGCCGCAGAGGGCAGCGCGCGGCCGCGGCCGGAATACGCACAGAAACTCCGCGAGCTGGAGAGCCGGCTCTGGCTCAGCCCGACGGAGTTTGCCGAGGAATATCAGGAGCTGAAAAGCTGGCTGCGCAAGGCGCTCAAAGCCAAGACGGAAATGGTCGAAGCCAACCTGCGCCTCGTCATTTCCATCGCCAAAAAATATACGAACCGCGGGCTTTCGTTCCTCGACCTAATTCAAGAAGGCAACATGGGCTTGATGAAGGCGGTCGAGAAATTCGAATACCGCCGCGGCTACAAATTTTCGACTTACGCGACGTGGTGGATTCGGCAGGCGATCACCCGCTCGATCGCCGATCAGGCGCGCACGATCCGCATCCCGGTGCACATGATCGAGACGATCAACAAGCTCATGCGGGTGCAAAAGCAGCTCGTCCAGGAATACGGCCGCGAGCCGACCCCGGAAGAGGTCGCCGAAGAGGTACAGCTGCCCGTCGAGCGGGTGCGCGCGGTGTTGAAAATGGCGCAACAGCCGATCTCCCTCCAGGCGCCGGTAGGCGACAGCGAGGAGACGAATTTCGGCGACTTCATCGAGGACAAAGCGGCCGACAATCCGAGCGACATGACGGCGGTCGTGCTGTTGAAAGGCAAGATCAAAGACGTGCTGCAAACGCTCACCGAGCGCGAGCGTCAGGTGCTCGAACAACGCTTCGGCCTCATCGACGGCTACAGCCGCACGCTGGAAGAAGTCGGCCGGCAATTCAAAGTAACCCGCGAGCGCATCCGCCAGATCGAAGCGAAGGCGTTGCGCAAGATGCGCCATCCGACCCGCATCCGGCAGCTCGAGGGCTTCCTCGAAGCGACGGAAGTTTGAGAGGTTTCGTCGATGGATGGCGACCTCCGGGCGCCATGAGGATGCAGCGAAGCTGCCTGCAAAATATCAGAGGCGTTGCGCGCCTGATTAATGGCGCCCGGAGGTCGCCATCCACCGACGACGCTTGAGCAGGACTGGCTCTCCGGCATAATGTCGTTCCCTCCCCGTTCTATGCTTTCGCTGACGCCGTTGGCGCAAACCCAGATGCCCTTCAACTTCGCCTCCGACTGGCCGCACGCCAGCGTGTGGATCGCGATTGGGTTCGGCGTCTATCTCGTCGCGCTGCTGCTCGGCGCACTTTTCAAACGCGCTTCCGGCGTGCGCTTGGGGCTGGCATATCACCTGTTCTGTCTGGCGCTCGGCCCCTACATCGCCACCGTGCTCATGCTGCCGGAGAATTTCCCGGCGCGGCGGCACCTTGTGGCGGCCTGCGTCGTGTTTGGGTCGCTCTCGCTCGTGCGGCCGTTCGACCGCTTTTTCTGGCAGTGGTATTTCGTCCAGCGGCGCGGCGCGGCGGTGCCGAAGATGATCCGCGAGGTCAGCGCGGTGCTGGTGATTTTTTTCGCCGTGCTCTTCGTCCTCGGCGGCGTGTATCATCAGCCCGTCGCCGGGTTGGTCGCAGGCTCCAGCGTCGTCGGCATCGTGCTCGGCTTTGCGATGCAGGACACGCTCGGCAACGTGATCGCCGGCTTCGCGCTGCAATTCGGCCGGCCATTCGAGATCGGCGATTGGTTGCTCATCGAGAACCGCCACGCGCAGGTCATCGAGATCAACTGGCGATCGACGCGTTTCCTCACCAATGATCGCGTGCGCCTCGACGTGCCGAATCTGCACGTCGTCCGCGCGCCGGTGGTCAATTATCACGGCGACCCCGGCGGAAAACATGGCATGCGCTTCGAGGTCGGCGTCGAATACGACGCGCCGCCGAACCGCGTGAAAGAACTGCTTGCGCGCGCCGCGGCTTCGGCGCAGTTCGTCCTGCCCGACCCCGCGCCAAACGTGTTTCTGAAGTCGTTCGGCGAAAACGCGATCCATTACGAAGTCCGTTATTGGATTTCAGACCATCGCGTGCTCAACCAAGCCGTCGATTCCATCCAGACGAACATCTGGTATGCCTTGCGCCGCGCCGGCATCAGCATCCCCTACCCGCAGCGGACCCTGCACGTGCAGCGGCGCGCGGCGCTGGGACATGACGGCCGCAGCGCCGGGCAGGAAAAGCAACGCACCGCGGCCGCAAAGCTACTGCGCGGACAGCCGATGTTCGAGGGCACGTCCGACGAACATCTGCAGCTGCTGCTCGACCACGCCGACCTGCACCAATACGGCCGCGGCGAACCGATGATCCGCGAGGGTGCCAGCGGGTCGAGCATGTTTGTGCTCACCCGCGGCGAGGCCGGGGTCTCCGTGGGCACGGCGAACAACGGCACCACGGTGCAAGTGGCGACCCTGCGACGGGGCGATTGCTTCGGCGAGATGAGCCTGCTGACTGGCGAGCCGCGGCGTGCGAGTGTGGTGGCGCTGAGTGATTGCGAAGTGCTGGAAATCACGAAACCGGTCTTCGCGGAAGTCGTCGCGCGCGATGCCGAATTGCTCCCCCGGCTCAGCGAGCTCCTCGCCCGCCGGCAACTCGAAACCGAGGGCCTGCTGCCGCCCCGCGCCGCCGGTTCCGCGGCAGCCGGGCAAAAAGTCGAGGAATACCGCGCAGGGTTCCTCACACGATTGAAGTCGTTTTTCGAGGTATAAAGCGCATTCCGCTCTGGTGGGTTGCCGGCCAAGGCAGGGACGCACCGAAGAATCTGGTGCGCGTTTGACTCCCGCTTGGCAGACGAAAAGCCACGGACGCCCCGGAGGTGCGTCCCTGCCTTCTCGTTCATGCGGCCTCTTCTGTCGGGACGAAGGTCGCTTCTTCAGCCGGTATTTCCTCGCCCGGTGCCGCGCTCAGCCCGAAGCGGCTGGCGACATCGGGAGCGTAGCGTTTCAAATCCTCTCTGAGTCTTCGCAGGGCAAGGTCTTTGCCTTTGGCCTCGAGCATCACATCAAAGTCGTGCGTGTCCGCTGCGGCCAGCTGGCGCATGTAATCGATGAAGACAAACGGGTCGCAATAATCGGCATGACCGGTCCAAAGCGGGGGAAGATAAACGGTCTCGAGTTTTTTCGTTTCGCGATTGCGCCGCTTCACCTCGCGGAGTTGCGTGCGCGGACTCGAAAAATGGAGCTTGGGCTTGCGCCCCGCCGGCCAGGTGGCGAGAAAGCGCGCGGCCGTTTCCACGAGGTCGAGCCTATCGGGATTCAGACAACAAAAGTGCTGGTGATCGAACACGAGTGGCACGCCTGTGCGCTCGTGGATGTAGAGCACGTCGGCGGCGCTGAACGAGACGTCGTCGTTTTCCAAAACCAGCCGCCGCCGGGCCGGTTCGGAGAGCACTTTCAGATAAGTGTGAATCCACCGATCGCGCGCGGCGCGAGCGTCGTCATAGCGACCGCCAACGTGAATCACCACCACGGCGTCCGGCCCCGCGCCCATCGCGTCGAGCATCGCGGCCTGGCGGTCCACGTCGATCGCGCACTTTCGGTTTGCCTCGAGCTTTGGGCTGTTGAGGATGATGTATTGCGAGGGGTGAAACGAGAGACGCAGGTTTTGTTTGCGCGCCTGCGCGCCCAATGCCGCCAGCTCCGCCGCGCTCTCCTCAATCTGCCGGTGAAACTGCGGCATGTCAGGGTGAGTCACGTAAGGAGCGATGTCGCTCGACATGCGATACATCGTGATCGCATGCTTCTCGAGATAGCGGAAAATTTCGCGCAGATACTCGACCGAAACGCGCAGGTGCGGAGAGTTTTGCCAGCGCCGGTTGTCCGCGCTCTTCAAGCCCGGCTGGCCAAGGACCAGCACGGGAAAACCGAGGCGCGCAGGCGCCGCGCTGTCGGCACGTTGCTTGGTGCGAGGCGGGGATTTTCTCATAATGAAAACGTCATCTGCGCGGCGGACAACTCCGCTTTCCCAGCGGGCGCGTCCGCTTCGCCGACGAGCAACTCGGGACCAAAGCCCAGATCGCCGACGAACTGATTCCACACTTCCGTGGGCAAGGCTCCGCCAGCCGCGTGGTCGTGCCCGTTGCCATACGAATTCGAGTCCGCGCCGGCCGGCCGATGGGTGCGCAGAAAATCGAGGAGGTTGTGCGGCGCGCCGCAGCGTCCGGAGAAATGGACGAATCCAGGGTTGTAGCCGGTATTGACGCCGAACACCATCAGCTTCGGCAGCCGGGTGCGCCAGATTTGGGCGATGAGCGGATGCACCTGACACGGCGTGTGGATGCGGATCATCGCCAGCGGGATCTTGCGGTCTCGCGAGAAATGCGGCGCGGCTTTTTTGGCCTCGGCGAATGCGGAGCTGACTTCTTCCCGAGCGCGTTTCAATGCGGCCACGTCCGGGTCGTCTGTCGCCTCGAACACATCGCGCGGGTCGCGAGCGCGGATCAGCGCGCGGAGCGCGGGCGCGGCGTCTCCGCTCGCCGCGCGACGCGGGGCGTTGAGCAATGTCGTGGCTTCCCGCAACGCACTGACGCCATGGCGTTTCTTCGCCGCCGAGAGCTGCGGGAAGGGCGCGCGGTCGCCGAGATCGCTCAGAAGGCTGACGGCCGCGATCCAATCCTCCGCTGGGTCAGGCTCCCCTTCCCGCGCGGCGGTCTGGGCAACTCCGTCGCTGCACCAAAGCGCCAGCAAGCCCGACGTCGGCGTGGGCTCGAGTCCGTAGCCGCTGACCACGCGGGCCTCGGCGTCCGGCGGCAGTCCGCTGGGACGATGGTGGTCGATGAAAAACACCGGCGCGTCGCCCGCCGCGCGAATCGGCTCGGCGCGCACGCCGAGATCGCAAACGATCAGCGCGTCGATGCCCGGCTCCAGCGCGTCCAGTCGGCGCGCGGTCTCTGAGTCCCAAGCGTTGCCGCCTTTGCCCGTGCTCAACGCACGCACGCGCCGGCCCCCTC
>CAXTRS010000245.1:0-7739 GCA_964246635.1 uncultured Chthoniobacterales bacterium
CCCCACGGCTTGCGCCGTGGGCTAAGGTGCTTGCGCCCCTGCCGGGGCTGAAAAAGGCAGACACAAATGCGGAGCGCTCTAGTCCGCCGCGGTGCCGAGGCCGTTGGTCATGTCCTTCAGGGAGGCGAGGGCGTATTCGCGGTTCATCTTGGCGATGAAGGAGGCATCGATTTCCTTCGGGCAGACGGCCGAGCATTCATACTGGTTGGTGCAGCCGCCGAAGCCCTCCTTGTCCATCTGGCGCACCATGTTGAGCACGCGCTGGTGTTTCTCGGCCTGGCCTTGGGGAAGGTAGTTGAGGTGGGAGATTTTGGCGGCGGTGAAGAGCATCGCCGAGGAGTTCTTGCACGCCGCCACGCAGGCGCCGCAGCCGATGCAGGCGGCGGCGTCCATGGCGAGGTCGGCGGCGACTTTGGGCACGGGCAGGCTGTTGGCCTCGGGGGCCGAGCCGGTGCGCGCGGTGATGAAGCCGCCGGCCTGGATGATGCGGTCGAAAGCGGCGCGGTTGACGACGAGGTCTTTGACGATGGGGAAGGGCCGGGCGCGCCACGGCTCGACGTAGATGGTGTCGCCGTCGTTGAACTTGCGCATGTGCAGCTGGCAGACCGCGGTGCCAGGCTGGCCGCCGTGGGGGATGCCGTTGATGACGAGCGAGCAGGTGCCGCAGATGCCTTCGCGGCAATCGCTGTCGTGCTCGATGGGCTCCTCGCCGCGTTCGACGAGGCGCTCGTTGAGGATGTCGAGCATTTCCAGGAACGAGGCGCTGTCGGGGATGTCGGCGACTTCGTAATCGACCATCTGGCCCGCGCTCGCGGCGTTTTTTTGGCGCCAGATTTTGAGGTGGAAATGCAGGAGCCGGCCGTGGTGGCCGTTGGTGGCAGGAGCGGTGGCAGTCATGAAGATTGAAGGTCGAGGGTGGCGGATTGATCGGTCTGCACGCCGCTGATGTTCCGAATGGCTAGAAAGGTGCCTCGGTCGTTGTCATCGATCACAAAGACAAAAGTGCCCCGACCAGGAGCGACGATGGCGTGGTCGCGCGAGAGCACCGGGTATTTCTCGCCGTCGTTCATCAGGATGGTGAACGGCCGAAATTCGCGCGCGTGCAAGAGGTCGTAGATGCGTTCTTTCATCAGCAGCGCGTTATTTGTAGGAGCGCGTGGCGAGGTGGACTTCCTCGAACTGGAGCGGCTCCTTGTGCAGGACCGGCTCGGTGAGCGCGCCGCCCGGCTGGCCGCCGTTGCGGTATTCCCAGGCGGCGACGTAGGTGAACTTTTCGTCGTCGCGCAGCGCCTCGCCGTCCTCGGTCTGGTATTCCTCGCGGAAGTGGCCGCCGCAGGATTCTTCGCGGTGCAGGGCGTCGCGCACCATCAGCTCGGTGAATTCGAGGAAATCGGCGACGCGGCCGGCGTATTCGAGCGATTTGTTCAGGCCGTCGTTAGCGCCGGTGACGTTGACGTTCTGCCAAAATTCTTCGCGGATGGCGGGGATTTTTTGCAGCGCTTCCTGCAAGCCGGCGGCGTTGCGCGCCATGCCGCACTTGTCCCACATCAGGAGGCCAAGCTCGCGGTGGAAGCTCGTGACGGTGCGCTTGCCTTTGATGGAGAGAAAGCGGTTGATGCGCTCGTTCACCTGGCGCTCGGCTTCCTTAAACTCCGGGCTGTCGTTGGTCGGGTGTTTGGTGAGCGATTGCGACGCGAGATAGGCGCCGATGGTGTAGGGGATGACAAAGTAGCCGTCGGCGAGACCTTGCATCAGAGCCGAAGCGCCGAGGCGGTTCGCGCCGTGGTCGGAGAAATTGGCTTCGCCGAGCACGTGCAGGCCGGGGACGTTGGACATCAGGTTGTAGTCCACCCAGAGCCCGCCCATGGTGTAGTGAACGGCGGGGAAGATGCGCATCGGCTGCTTGTAGGCGTCCTCGCCGGTGATGCGCTCATACATCTCGAAGAGGTTGCCGTAGCGCTCGCGGATCTTGGGTTCGCCGAGCCGATTGATGGCGTCGGCGAAGTCGAGATAAACGCCCAGGCCGGTGGTGCCGACGCCGCGGCCGTCGTCGCAGGCTTCCTTCGCGGCGCGGGAGCTGATGTCGCGCGGGGCGAGGTTGCCGAAGCTCGGGTATTTGCGTTCGAGATAATAGTCGCGGTCTTCGTCGGGAATCCCTCCCGGCGGCTTCTTGCAATCCTCCGCGCGCTTGGGCACCCAGACGCGACCGTCGTTGCGCAACGACTCGCTCATCAGCGTGAGCTTGGACTGGAAATCGCCCTCGACCGGGATGCAGGTCGGGTGGATTTGCGTGTAGCAGGGGTTGGCGAAATACGCGCCCTTTTTGTAGGCGCGGTAAGTCGCCGTGACGTTGCAGCCCTTGGCGTTGGTAGAAAGGTAATAGGCGTTGCCGTAGCCGCCGGTGCAGAGGAGCACGGCGTCGCCGGCGTGGGTGGTGATTTTCCCGTCCAGCAGGTCGCGCACGACGATGCCCTTTGCGTGGCCGTCCACGAGGACGATGTCGAGCATTTCGGTGAACGGATACATCTTCACCGCGCCGAGCCCGATCTGGCATTCGAGCGCCTGATACGCGCCGATGAGCAGTTGCTGGCCGGTCTGGCCGCGCGCGTAAAACGTGCGCGACACCTGCGCGCCGCCGAAGGAGCGATTGGCCAGCAGCCCGCCGTATTCGCGCGCGAAGGGCACGCCTTGCGCGACGCACTGGTCGATGATGTTGACGCTGCACTGCGCGAGCCGATAGACGTTGGCCTCGCGGGCGCGGAAGTCGCCGCCTTTGACGGTGTCGTAGAAAAGCCGGTAAATCGAGTCACCGTCGTTCTGATAATTCTTGGCCGCATTGATGCCGCCCTGGGCCGCGATGGAATGCGCGCGGCGCGGGCTGTCGTGAAAGCAAAACGCCTTCACCTGGTAGCCCATCTCCGCCAGCGAAGCCGCCGCGCTGGCGCCCGCCAGGCCGGTGCCGACGACGAGCACGGTGAACTTCCGCTTGTTCGCCGGATTGATGAGCTTGACGTGATTTTTGTAGTCGTCCCACTTCCGGTCCATGGGGCCGGAGGGAACTTTGCCATCGAGCGGTTCGGAGGCGACGTTCATAGCGTTAAAGGAAAGATCAGTGGGAGAGCGCGGTCTTTGGCGCCGGCGATTCCGGCTGGCCGAACGGATGATTGGTGTCTGTGAGCGCGCCGACCATCACCGCCAGCGGGATCGCGCAATAACCGATGAAGAGCAGCGCGCAAAGCGCCCCGCTGGTCCAGCGCAACGCACCTTCGACGCGATGATTGCGCAGCCCGAGCGTCTGGAACACGCTCGAAAAACCATGGCTCAAGTGCAGGCAGAGCAGCCCGATGCCGACAAGGTAAAAGAACGACACCGACCAGTGGTTGAACCCGGCGACGACCATCCGGTAAACGTCGTGCCGGTCCGGCCCGAGCCGCGGGTCCTGCAACTGTTGGACAAAGTGCGCGTTCTTCGCGTCGATCCAGCCGAAGGTGAAGTGCAGCAGGTGGAAAATGAGAAACGAGAGCACGATCAACCCGCTGATGACCATGGTGCGCGACGCCTTGCTCGCAGTCTTCGTGTTGTAAAACGCATATTTCTCCGGCCGCGCCGCCCGGTTCGCCCGCGCCAGGGCGATGGTGGCTTGCACGTGCAAAACAAAACAGACGATGAGCACGATGCGCACGATCCAGAGCAGCGGCCCGAGGTCGCGCAGATGCACCGCATACGAATTGATCTGATCCGGCCCCCAGAACATCTGCAAGTTGCCGATCATGTGCCCGAGGACAAACCCGAAGAGCACCAGCCCAGTGATGGCCACGACCCACTTGCGGCCGATGGAGGAACGGTAAAAAGCGAGGAGGGGATTCATGGCAGGCAGAAAGAGAACAGGGAGCAGGAGAGACCCATCCGCCATTAACAGAAACGGCGGCAGAGGAGTGGCGGGATGCCGCCTCCCGACAAGATCGAAATTATTAGAATCTCTAATGCGCGTCAATGCGCGAATGCGCGCTGGAGTGGCGAATTTCCGCCGGCAACTTTGCGCTGCCGGGACGACGCAAAAGCATTCTCAAACCTGGGTGAGGCCCAATGCCTGCTGATAGGAATACCGAGATGCGCGACGTCATTAAGCCCCCTCCCACTTCCAGTCGGCGTTTGTCGCCGAACGGGCGCAGCCGTGGGGTATTGCCCGCAGACACGCTGGCCGCCACGACGCCCGAGCTGGAGCCCGATGTCATCGCCCGCTGGGACTCGGACTTGCGCTGCCGCTACATCAACCGCGCCATCGAAAAGAAAACCGGCCGGCCCGTCGCGTGGTTCCTCGGCAAGACCAACGCGGAAGCCGGCCAGCCGCCGGAAGTCTGCCAGCTTTGGGACGAACACCTGCGACGCGTTTTCCAAACCGGCGAAGAGCTCGCCGTCGAGTCGGTCTTTCCCACCCCGCACGGCCCGCGCAGCTTCGAGTCCACGCTGGCGCCGGAATTCGCGTCCGACGGCTCGGGGCGGGTGGAGTTCGTGTTCGTCATCATGCGCGACGTCACCCGGCTCAAGCGCGCCGAGCAGGCGTTCCGCGACAGCGAGGCCCGGTTTCACGCCTTCATGGATTACAATCCGCTGCTGGCGTTTATTAAAGACAGCCGAGGTCGTTACCTTTACGTCAACAGCGCTTTTGAGGAATTTTTTGGGATCAAGTTTCCGGCGCTGCGCGGCAAAACGGACAGCGACTGGCTGCCGCCGGAAGTGGCCCGGCAATTGAGCGTCAACGACAGCGCGCTGCTCGCTTCGAGCGGCGTGGCGCAGTTTGAAGAAGTCTTGCCGGCTCCCGACGGATCGCAGCATCACTTTCTAGTTTATAAATTTTTAGTGCGTGGCGGAGAAACTCAGCAACAGCTTCTTTGCGGGCTGGCGGTCAACATCACCGAGCGTTGGAAAGCCGAGCAAACACTCGCCGAGGCGCGGGATGCCGCGATCGAGAACGCAAAACTGAAGGGTGCTTTTCTGGCCAACATGAGCCACGAGATCCGCACCCCGCTCAACGGAATGATCGGCATGACGGAACTCCTGCTCGACACCGCGCTCACCGATGAGCAGCGCGAAACCACGCGGGTGATTCATTCGAGCGGCGAAGTGTTGCTCGGCGTCGTGAACGACATTCTCGACCTGTCCAAAATCGAAGCCGGCATGCTGCGCTTCGAACAACGCCGCTTCGACCTGCGCGGCTTGGTGGACGACACGGTCAATCTCCTGGCGGCGCGCGCGCGGCAAAAGGGATTGAAACTCAAGACTTCCGTCGCCCGCGAGATTCCGCCGACCCTGCGCGGAGACCCCGCCCGGCTGCGCCAGGTGTTGACCAACCTCGTCGGAAACGCGCTGAAGTTTACCGAACAGGGAACCATCGAAATCACCGTCTCCTGCCAGGTGCAGGATCGCGAGGGCACGACGCTTTATTTTGAAGTGCGCGATACCGGCATCGGCATCAGCCCGGAAGGGCAAAAGCGACTCTTCGAAGCGTTCAGCCAGGCCGACAACTCCACGACCCGCCGCTACGGTGGCACAGGTCTAGGTCTGTCGATCAGCAAGGAACTCGTCACCCGCATGGGTGGCACGATCGGCGTGGAAAGCCGCGAGGGCCACGGCTCGACGTTTTGGTTTCTGGCGCGGTTTGCGAAGGATGCGCCCGACGACGCGACTGAGCTTGCGAAGAGCGAAAACCCGGTGATGGCATTGCCGCCGCTTGTCGTGCACGAGCGACCCCGGCTCCGTGTGCTCCTGGTCGAGGACAACGTCGTCAACCAGCGCGTCGCCGTTCACCAGCTCCAGCGACTCGGCTGCACGATCGAGACCGCGACAAACGGGCAGGAGGCGCTGGAGAAATTCGCGCGCGGCCGGTTCGACGTCATCCTCATGGATTGCCACATGCCGGTGATGGACGGATACGCGGCCACGGCGGCAATCCGCCAACGCGAAGGACAAATGAAAATCGGCGGAGACCCGCGTCCGCGCATCCGCATCATTGCCCTGACCGCGAGCGTGCTCGAAGCCGACCGGGAGAAGTGCCTCGCTGCCGGCATGGATGATTATCTCTCCAAGCCCTTCAAGCGCGGGCAGCTCGAGGCGATGCTCTTCGCTCAGCGTCAAGATTAACAAGCACGCGAACTCCGCGTATGCTGCGAGCATGAAGCGTTTGCTCGTGTGCGCGTTGTTGTTCTTGTTTTTGCTCCGCACAGCCGAAGCGCAAACGACGGCGATCTTTCTCGTGCGGCACGCCGAAACTGCCGCCGCAGCGGGAGACAGGAACCCCGAGCTTTCGGCAATCGGCCGCGAGCGCGCGGAGAAACTGGCGAAAACGCTGAAAGACGCCGGCATCGTCGCGGTGTTTGCCACGGAGTATCGCCGCACCCAGGAGACCGCCACGCCGGTTGCTCGCATGGCGGGCGTGGAGGTGACGCTGCTACCAGCCAAGGACGCGCCGCTCGCACTCGCCGCGAAATGGAAAGACGGGACGCTGCCAGGGAACGCGCTCGTTGTCGGACACTCGAACACACTCCCCGAAATCATCGGCGCACTCGGTGTCTCCGCATCAGTCAAGATCGAGGAATCGGAGCACGATCAGCTTTTTGTCCTGGTGCCAGGCACTGACCCACGTTTGATTCGGTTGCGTTACTGAAGAAAGACGCCAAGCACCATGCCCTTTGAAATTCTCCCCGCCCACGAGCTCTCGCTGGCCGAGCAGGCGAGTGTGGTCAACGCCGGCTTCGCCGGCTACGTCGGCGGCTGGCACGCTTTCGACGCCGAAGCGCTCGCGCGTTTTCTGATGGCACAAGGCGCCGCCCTTTTTCTCAGCCGTTTTGTGCGCGCCGCGGACCGCCGCCTCGTCGGTTTCGGCTACCTCAACCGCACCGGCCGGATTCTGCGCCTCGGCGGCATGGCGATCGTCCCTGAGGCGCGCGGCAGCGGTGCGGCGGCGCGCTTGCTCGAAGCACTTTTCGACGAAGCGAAAGCGCGCGGCGACACGGCGATGACCCTCGAAGTCATCGAACAAAATCCGCGCGCGCACGCTCTGTATCGGCGACACGGATTTCAGGAAGTCTCGCGGCTGGAAAGCTGGCGCCGGCCCGGCGATGGAGCGGTGAAAACGAAGCCGGTCGCGGAGGCCGAAGAAATCCCGGTGACACGCGCTCTCGCGTGGCCGTGCGCCCTCGATTACCCCGACATCCCGTGGCCGATTTCGCGGCACGTCGTGGCCAAAGCCGTCGCCAACACGCGCGCCTTTTGCGACAGCGCCGCGGGTGTGTGCCTTGTGCTCAGCGAGGCAGAAGCCGGCGCGCCGATTCGGGTTCACGCAATGTTTTCGGACGGGCGCGGCGACGCCATGAATTGGCAGGCGCTGCGCGCGTTATTAACCTCCGCGGTCGCCCGACACTTTCCGGGGCGCGAACTTTTCGCGCCCGCAGTTTTCCCGGAAAAATTCGGCGCGGAATTTTTCGCGCCGCTTGGCTTCCAGCGCGACACGCTGAGCCAATTTTTCATGCGCCGCGATTTATAAGCAAACGTGCGTTTGGGCAACGCGAACGCGCCGATGTTCCGCGGGTAGGGTGGGCGTCCCGCCTGCCGGGTTCCGCGTCCCGTGGGATCCATGCGAGCCTCATTCCGGGGTGGACTCCCAACTCGCGCCAGCCGCCCGCCCACCGTATCGCCTCGCGGCAGAACCCCAGCCTTGCGAAATTTCGATTCTCCTGTCA
>CAXTRS010000246.1:0-7731 GCA_964246635.1 uncultured Chthoniobacterales bacterium
CCTGTCCAGTCGACGCCTTCACGAACCGGAATTGCGAAGAGCAAGCCCAGGACCAAGGGCAGGGTGGTCAGGAAAATCGCCAGCCCGGTCGGGAACCCCCCGAAGCGCACGCAGGTCCACGCCATCCCGCCCACCGCCAGGTAGGCGAGGCCGAGCCCGGCATAGACGTGTTCCGCGTCACGATAGTGATAAGCCATCAACATCATGGCGACGATCCCGGCGGTGGGCAGCACGACCGCGCCGATGCCGATGAAGCTGCTGCGAAGGACATTGAGCGCTCGCATGGGCCGAAGGGTGTCGCCGCCGCGCGGCGGGGCGGGGAAGTCAGACGAGCGGGAGCAGGACCAGCCGGCCATAGGCGAGGAACGCCATGAGCAGGCCCAGCACGGCGCTCATCACGATGGCCGAGGTCTCGCGATACCTGACGTGCACCCCGATGAACACGAGGCTCTCCAGCGCCAGGGCCGCCGCGGCGACCCCGGTGAGCGCCGGCTGCCAGTGCAAGGCGCCGGGGAGAATGAGCCCGGCGGCGCAGAGGAGTTCGAGGATGCCGAGGGCCGTCCAGGCGCCGCGCGGCAACGCGCCGAAGGACTGGACCCCTTGGCTGATCTTGTCGAACATGAACACCTTCATGACGCCCGACGCTCCGTAGAGGAGCGCGGCGAAGATTTGCAGGACCCACAAGGAGATGTTCATCGCGTGTTTCCTCTTTTCTGGTTTCCGCGTCGTCGTCGGCGGCACTGTGCGGAACCGTGGCAAACCGCGAGCCGATTGGTCAAGCGGGATCGTCCGCGCCTGACCTCAGGGCCGGGGCTCGACTTTCGGCGGCTCGAGGAACTCCGTCTCCAGCACCGTCGCCCGGCCGTTCCAAGCCCAGACGCAGCGATACTTGAAGGTGATGACCCCTTCGCAATTGGCCATGACGGTCGTGTAGTCGCTCTGCGGGTCGCGCCAGTCGGGCTTGCGGGTGCCGACCCCGGTGATGCGGGCCGCGGCGGTGCCGGTGAGCGGATACAGGATCCGCCAGGGGGAGAGCAGCCGGGCGCGCGGCAGAGCCAGCACGGGCGACGAAGTCTCTGCTGAGCCGAGCATGTCTACCGGCGTGCCGCAGATCTCGGAGGCGAGTCGCGCGCTGTTATAAGGCCCCGAGGCGGCGAGCTGTTCGAGATCGCCCTTCAGCACGTAGGGCATGGACTTGCGCACGAGCACGAGCGCGAAGAAGAGCTCCACCAGCAGGACCAAGCCGCCGACGACGGCCGCGAGCAGCTTGGCCACGAGGCACCCAGCTTTCACGCGCGCAACGTAGCCGCGGGGATTTGCCGGGGGCAACGGAAAAGCGTGGCGGCTTCCTTTGTCTCTAACGTTGGCGGCGGATGCGCAGGCGGCCGGGCGAGAGCACGGTGAAGGCGTGGGCCATTTCCGCGCCGTGTTGGGCGAAGGCAGCGCAGACCGCGCGCGCCTTGCCGGGCGAGGAGACGCCGGCCAGCCGCACGAGCACGACGCCCCGGTGAATGGAATTTTGGCGATACACCAGTTCGCCGAAATCCTTGTCCTCGGTCACGAGCAGGGCGCCGTGCTCGTTGGCGTGCCGGAGAACGGTTGGATCGTCCACGCCCGGCTCCATTTCCGCGACGTAGAGCACGGCGTGGCCAGCGCGTCGCAACTCCTCGACGATCTGGCGGTCCACGCCCTCGTCGCAGAGCAGGTTCATGCGGCCGATTCAGTCGCCAGGGGATAAACGACGTCGGCCCGGAGCGCCTGCGCGGCGAAGTCGAGCGCAGCGTGGATGGCGGGCAGCGTGAGGCGCGGATGCGCGGCGACGATGGCTTCCGGGGTCTCGCCCGCGGCGAGTTTTTCCAAGATGGACTCGACGGTGATACGGGTGCCCGCGATGACGGGCTTGCCCATCATCACCTCGGGACGGGAAGAAATGAACGGCGCGGGCATGAGCGTTTATCGCTGAAAAGGAGCGGGAGATCGAGCGAGATTCTTGGCCTGACCTTCGATTTAAGAGCTAGGTGCAGCTCCAAAAACTACGTGGCGGACTTGGCACTTCACATACTCAATCAAAATCGACAGCCCGTAGGACGCTCCTGGCTTAAGAACGTCTTCCTTCGCCTTCTTCCAAATTGTGTCATGTCTAATGCCATCGCAAAAATCGTGACCGGATGAAGTCAGGCGAAAAATAGTCCCACCTACAATCCCGAGTGCATCGCTCATAAAAACACGGCCCTCGGCAAGTCCTGCATCAAGAATTAATGCGACATGATAGCCGCATACCTCATCCGGAACTCCATCTAGTTTTGCTGATCCACCATAAGGATATTTATCGCTTTCAACGTTAAGCAGGATCGAACGGATAATTTCCATGTCGCGTTTCATAGAGAGGTAGGAATGCGAGCCACCTAAATTTACACGACTTTTCCGCTGGCTCGCAGCATTGTTTTTCTCAAAGGCGATGTGACTCTTCATTACGCGAACTCTGGCGAGCTCGCGGTGTTCGCGCGTGTCGCTCACCCGTTTGACGCTCCCCCACACGCCGCGCATAGTGCCGCCCCTCTCGCCGATGGCCGACCCGACGCTCACTCGCAATTTCTGCATCATCGCCCACATCGACCACGGGAAGACGACGCTCTCGGACCGGTTGCTGGAGTGGACGGGGACGATCCAGAAACGCGACGCGCAGGATCAACTGCTCGATTCCATGGACTTGGAGCGGGAGCGGGGCATCACGATCAAGGCGCATCCGGTCTCGATGCTTTACAAGGCGAAGGACGGGCTGGAATACCGGCTCAATCTGCTGGACACGCCGGGGCACGTCGATTTCGCCTACGAGGTGAGCCGCTCGCTGGCGGCATGCGAGGGGGCGCTGCTCATCGTGGACGCGGCGCAAGGCGTGGAGGCGCAGACAGTGGCGAACGTTCATCTCGCCATGAAGCAGGGGCTGACCATCGTGCCGGTGATCAACAAGATCGACCTGCCGAACGCGGACTTGCCGACGGTGCGGCGGCAGCTCGAAGACATCCTCGCCATCCCGGCGGAGGAGGCCATCGAGGCGAGCGCGAAGGCGGGGCTGGGCATTGACGACATCCTCGAAGCGGTGGTGACGCGGTTTCCGCCGCCGAAGCGATTCGACGACGACAAGACGGTGCGCGGGCTGGTGTTCGACAGCGTGTTCGACATTTACCGCGGCGTGGTGAGCTACGTGCGGATGTTCTCGGGGCGCGTCGAGCCGGGGCAGCCGATCAAGCTGTTCAACACGGGCAACCAGTATGACGTGAAGGAGGTCGGCCGGTTTACGCCGAAGATGCGGGCGGGGGAGGCGTTGGAGACCGGGGACACCGGCTACATCATCGCGAACATCAAGAGCACGGCGGAGATCAAGATCGGCGACACGCTGACGGACCCGCGCTTTCCGGCGAAGGAGCCGCTGCCGGGGTTTCAGGAAATCCATCCGATGGTGTTCAGCGGGATTTATCCGATCAACACGGCGGACTTCGAGCACTTGAAGGCGGCGCTGGCGAAATTGCAGCTCAACGACGCGGCGTTCATTTTTACCCCGGAGAGCAGCGTGGCGCTGGGCTTCGGGTTTCGGTGCGGCTTTCTCGGGCTGCTGCACATGGAGATCATTCAGGAGCGGCTGCGGCGCGAGTATGACATGGACATCATCGCGACGTATCCGAGCGTGATTTACGAGGTGCAGAAGACGAACGGCGAGGTGCTTCAAGTCGATAACCCGACGCACCTGCCGGACCCGAGCGTAATCGAGGAAATCCGCGAGCCGATGGTGAAGGCGTTCCTGATGACGCCGAACGAAAACATCGGCGACATGATGCAGCTCGTTTCCGACAAGCGCGGGGAGATCGACCACACCGAAACGCTCGACACCCGCCGCGTGATGCTGACCTGCCTGCTGCCGCTGAACGAAATCCTGGTCGATTTCAACGACAAGATTAAGAGCATCACACGCGGCTACGGCTCGATGGATTACGAGTATGCCGGCTACAAGGCGGACAAGCTGGTGAAGCTCGACATTCTCGTGAACGGGGAGTCCGTGGATGCCTTCTCCAGCATCGTGCATCGCGACAAGGCGCCGGCGCGGGCGCGCAGTCTGGCTGCGAAGCTGAAAGAAGTGATCCCGACGCAGCTTTACCAAGTCGCCATTCAAGGCGCGATCGGCGGCAAGATCGTGGCGCGCGAGAACGTCAGCGCGTTGCGCAAGGACGTGACGGCAAAGTGTTACGGCGGCGACATCACGCGCAAACGCAAGCTGCTCGAAAAGCAGAAGGAGGGAAAGAAACGGATGAAGAGCATTGGCCGGGTGAACATCCCGCAGGAGGCGTTCATCGAGGTGCTCAAGGCGGGGTGAACTGGCGGCGGGCGCTAGTTACGAATGCGCCGCACCGTTCTCACCGTCTTCTTCATTAGGCAGCAGGCCACCCGTGGGCGCGGTGGCACCGACAATGAGACGAGTGTCCAAGGCTTCCCAGCCTTCGCCATTAAATTCCTCTGTTGAGACATAAACCGTGCGTCCGGTGCGCGACATCGAAATAAATTCAGGGTGAGGCACCTCGACTGCGCGTCCATCCGGGGTTCGCAAGAAGAAGGGCTGAAACGGACGTGCGCGAATGAGTTTTCGCAGGGACTCCGGACTCATGCATTAAACCTAGTCCCAGACCCGGACAGGACGCAAAGCGGAACTTTTCGCTGGCGCGCGCCGCCTGCCTGCTCTTCCTTTTCCGCCTCGCTGACAATTTTCTTCATGCCGCTTCCTTTTACCCAACCTCGTCACCTCAAAGAGGCCGATCTCTTGGTCCGCCACACCCGCCGCGTGTTGCACCGGCGGCGCGACGTGCTCTCCGACGCGGCGATCTCCGAGGTCTCCGGCGCGGTGGACACGCTGGACGACACCGTGCGCTCGGCCGCGGACAAAAAGCGCGTTGAAGCCGCGGCCGATCCGTTGGAAAAACTGCTCAACCGCCACGCACCGCTGCCGGCCGACGCGGGCTGGCGCGAGAACGTCGAAGTCATCATCGTCGCGCTCATCATCGCCATCGCGTTGCGCGCTTATTTCTTCCAGCCCTTCCGCATTCCGACCGGTTCGATGGAGCCGACCCTGAACGGCATCCTGGCGCACCGGCTCCCGGCGAATCAGCCTCCGCCAAACATCCTGTTGCGCCTGCTCCAATCGGTCACGCTCGGCCGCACGTATGTCGATGTCGTCTCGCCGGTGCGGGACCGCATCGCCAGCCTCCAGCCGCTCACTCGCTTCGGGTTCATGGAATACACCCGCATCGTCTGCGACAGCGGGCGCACTTACACCGTCCACGCGGGCCTCGCCGGCTACGACACCGGCGCGGAAAATCTCCGTCGCGCGCTCGACGTGCATGTCGGCAAAGCGGTGGAAGCCGGCGCGCCGATCACGCGCGGCTACATCGACACCGGCGACCAGGTCTTCGTCGATAAGTTCACTTACAATTTCCGCCGGCCGCAACGCGGCGACGTGTTCGTCTTTCGCACCCTCGGCATCCGCGGCATCGAAGCGGGCTTCACCGATCCGGCGGTGAAAAGCCAGTTTTACATCAAGCGCCTCGCGGGATTGCCGGGCGACGAATTGCGCATCGAGCAGCCGCGCCTGTTCATCAACAACGAACTGGCCACCGGCTTCGGTTTCGAGCGCGTGATGACGCTCCAGGATTCCTACCGCGGCTACGCCAACATCACTTATGGCGATCCGACGGACTTGCGCAGCTTCCACTATCTGCGCACTCCGGCGGACACTTTCCGCGTCCCGCTCGACGGCTACTTCGCGCTCGGAGACAACTCGTTCAACAGCTCCGACAGCCGCGTCTGGGGCAAGGTGCCGGTGGAAAACGTCGTCGGCCGCGGGTTCATCGTCTATTGGCCCTTTGGCCGACACTGGGGGCTGGTGCGCTAGCGAACACCGCGTTTTTCGCTACCTTTCGCGCGCCTGCCCGAGTAAAAAGGCGCAGGTCTCATGGCTTCCCCCGCCGACGTCCCGCCGACAAACCCCAGCGCGACTTGCCCGCCCGATTTGTGGGCGCAGTTGATCGGCAAACACGTCCTCGTCACCGGCGGCCTCGGCTTCATCGGCTCGAACCTCGCGCTCCGGCTCGTGGCCGGTGGCGCGCACGTCACGCTCATCGACAGTCTCATCCCGGAATACGGCGGCAATCCCTTCAACGTCGCCGACCTCGGCGGGCAGGTGCGGGTCAACGTCGCCGATGTGCGCGACCCGCATTCGATGCGGCACTTGGTGCGCGGCCAGGACTTTCTCTTCAATCTCGCCGGGCAGACCTGTCACCTCGATTCAATGCGCGATCCGCACACCGATCTGGAGATCAACTGCCGCGCGCAGCTCTCGATTCTCGAAGCCTGCCGGCAGCACAATCCGGCGGTGAAGATCGTCTTCTCAAGCACGCGCCAGATTTACGGCACGCCGCAATACCTGCCGGTGGATGAAGAGCACCCGCTCGCGCCGGTCGATGTGAACGGCGTGAACAAGCTCGCGGGCGAAAATTATCATCTCGTCTATCACCGCGCGCACGGCCTGCGCACCTGCGTGCTGCGGCTGACGAATACTTATGGCCCCCGCATGCGGGTCAAAGACGACCGGCAAACGTTTCTCGGCGTCTGGTTTCGCCGGTTGCTGGAAGACCAGCCCATTCCCGTTTTCGGCGACGGCGCGCAGTTGCGCGACTTCAACTACGTGGACGACGTAGTCGATGCGCTGCTCGCCGTGGCCGTGGACGAGCGCGCCGACGGCGAAGTCTTCAATCTCGGCGCGCCCGATTATCTCAGTCTCAAGGAGCTCGCGGCGTTGCTCGTCGAACTGCACGGCCGCGGCGAAGTGCAGATCGTCCCGTTCCCCGGCGAGCGGAAACGGATCGACATCGGCAGTTACTACAGCGACTTCAGCCGCATCCGCGAGTGCCTCGGCTGGCAGCCGCGCGTGCCGCTGCGCGAGGGCCTGGCGCGCACGCTGGAGTTTTACGCGCGGCACAGCAAACACTACTGGGATGCCGCCATCGCCGCCACCTGACCCGGCGCGGGACATTCCGCAAACCGACCCGCGCGCGAACTACCTCGCCCGCGCCGCGGAAATCGACGCCGCCATTGCGCGTGTGCTGGCCTCCGGCCGGTATCTGCTCGGGGCCGAGACGACGGCGTTCGAGACGGAATTCGCGGCGTTCGTTGGAGTCGAACATTGCGTCACTTGCGCCAGCGGCACCGAGGCGTTGCACCTCGCGCTCCGCGCCTGCGGCATCGGTCCGGGCGACGAAGTCATCACGGTGTCTCACACAGCGGTCGCGACTGTGGCCGCGATCGATCTGTGCGGCGCGCGGCCGGTGTTGATCGACATCGAGCGCGAATCCTTCAACCTCGATCCGCGTGGCTTGGAAGCGGCCCGCAGCCCGCGCACGCGCGCCGTCATCCCGGTGCACCTTTACGGTCAGCCAGCGGATCTTCGCGCCATCGGGGCGTTTTGCCGGCGGCATCAGTTGTGGTTGATCGAGGATTGCTCGCAGGCGCACGGCGCCACCTTATTTTCCGGCACGGAAGAGCAGAGCGGCTCCGTTCGCGCCGGCAGCGTCGGCGACTTGGCGGCATTCTCTTTTTATCCGACAAAATATCTCGGCGCGCTCGCCGACGGCGGCGCGGTCGTCACCCCCGACCGCGCCCAGGCCGAGCCGCTGCCCACGCAGCGCC
>CAXTRS010000247.1:0-7727 GCA_964246635.1 uncultured Chthoniobacterales bacterium
TGCCTACACTGTCGAACTCCCGCTTGATCGGGACTTCGATTTCAGGGCGGGCGCGGGCTTACGCTTGTGGCGAGGGCTCAATGGACGGCCTCAGGGCGCGCCTCCGCACGCGATTTCAGCGCATCGCCGGCGACAAGACGGTCCGCACCGCGCACCAACGCCGCGCGCACGCCTCGTTCGCGCCAGACCGCGGTGGCCCGCGCCAGCGCGCTGTTCCAATCGTCGTCCGACGGCAGCCGGCGCAATTCGGCAGCCAGCGGCGCGGCGATAGCTTCGAGCCGGTCGCCCGTCGGCCCGGCGAGCAGCGAGTTCACGCCGAACCGAAACTGCGCGCGCAGGAGCAGAAACACCGCGCCGCCGATGAGCGCCAAGTTCAGGAAAAACCAGCCGAGGATTTTCCAGCGCAGGGAAAACGGGAACGCCGCGGGCTTCATCACATCGCGCTTCTTGCTGGCTCCATACATTCAGGTCCGAAAACTGATCCACGACGGTGGCGCATCCGGGTCCACGAGCATATAGCCGGCGGAACGCACGGTGCGGATAAAGCGCGGCGTCTTCGGGTCGTCGCCGAGCTTGCGGCGCAGGGCGGAAATCTGCACGTCGATGGCGCGGTCGAAGACTTGGTATTCGCGGTCGCGGATTTCGGCGAGCAGCCCGTCGCGCGTTTTCACCCGGCCCTTCGCGCGGGCGAGCGACAGGAGGATGTCGAACTCCCCCGGCGTCAGCGTGAGCCACTGCTCGCCAAGCAGCGCGGTGCGTGCGGCGGGATTGACGCGCAACTCGGCGATGACGATTTCCGACGACGACGCGACGCCGCCGGCTGCCGCCGCTGCGCCCTGCTGCGTCGCGCGCCGGGTAATTGCCCGCAGCCGGGCCAGAAGCTGGCGGGCCGAAGAGCCCTTCGGCAAATAATCGTCCGCGCCGATCTCCAGCCCCACGATGGTATCGGCTTCGTCCCCGCGCGCGGTGAGCATGAGCACCGGCAGCTCCGGCCGCACGCGTCGGATCGCTTTCAGCACTTCGAAGCCGTCCAGCCCCGGCAGCATCACGTCGAGGATCACCGCGTGCCACGGCTCGGCGTTGGCTCCTTCGACGCCGGCCGGACCCGTGTGCGCCGCCGCGACCGCGTAGCCGAATGGCTGGAGGTAATCGCGGATGAGCGCGCAGAACTCGCGGTCGTCGTCGATGATGAGCACCCGCGAGTGGCCAACACCTTGGGCGGAAGACTCGGCGGGAAGCGGAGGTGGAAGCACGGAGTGCAATGGAGCCGGAAAAAGCCGCAACGCTAGCGGCGCATCTGCTCTTGAGGAGGAAAATTACCATTTCCTTACAAAATTCCCGCCCTTTCTCACAGGTTCCTTACAAACGCGTTGTCTATTAAGGCCGAAACCACTCGACTTCTGGCATCGGCGGGTGAGTTCGCGCTCCGTTCATTGACTGAGGGGTAGTGGAAGGAGCGCACCCCGCCGATGCCACCAATCACCTCACCGATCCTTACCTTCTATGAGCAACCCGCCGCAGCCATTCCACATTACGGTCGATCGTCGTCGCTTCCTGAAAAGCATGGCCATCGTTTCGGCTGGCTTCACCTTGCCGAGCTACCTCGCCGAAGCGCTCACGCTGACTCCGCAGGTTACCCAAGGGCCATACTATCCGACGGCCGCAAACATCCCGCTCGATAAGGACAACGACCTGCTTTATCTCACCGATCATCTGACCGCCGCTTCGGGCCAGATTACTTACGTCAGCGGCCGGGTGCTCGATAGCAGCGGCAAACCGATCAAGAACGCGCTGCTCGAACTTTGGCACGCCGATGCCGCCGGCCAATACATCTACTCGGCGAATTCGGCGCGCAACGCCAACGCCGATGTGAACTTCCAGGGCTTCGGCCAATTCCTCACCGGCTCGACGGGCGAGTATCAGTTTCGCACCATCAAAGCCGGACTCTACCAAGGGCGGACTCGACACTACCACTTCGGTATCACGATTCCAGGGCAAACGTCGCGCTACACCACGCAACTTTTCTGGAACGAAGTGCCGAAGACTTCGAGCGGTCAGACCTGGAGCACGACGAACGATCAGGACATGGTGCTCCAGGGTATCACAAACGCGGCGCAACGGGCTTCGGTCATCAAAGACTACACAGTGATTGATTCGGCCACCGGCGCCGTCGGCACGACATGGGACATCGTCATGGGCCAGACACCGATGGACCCGACTTATCCCAACGGCGGCACCTTTCTCGCCAAGGCCGAGCTGGTTCCCGGCCCGAGCGGTGGCAACCAGCGCTATGCGCTGACCATCCCGGCTTTCGCCAACTTCATCTACGAAATCTACGGCAACTCTTCGCTGGCCGCGCTGACTTGGGGCGCGCTGCCGTTTTCGCTGACTCAAACCGGCGCCATCGACCGCAACCTCTACAAGCCGACGACCAGCGGCAGCGTCACGCTCTACGTGGAGAAGAAGCCGGACAAGGGCATCTATAAAGTCACCTTCCGTCCGGCTTGAAGGCGCGCTTCTGCTTCACCTCATACTTCACAACGCAGAGTCTCCTCATCAACTTCCTTTTGCTCTATGATTGAAAAATTTGCTTCGTTGGCGTGCTCGCTCCTCGTGCTGTCGGTCGTCTCGCTCGCGCCGGTCAACAGCGCGCAGGCGGCAGACCCATTCTTCATGAAGAATCAGGTCAGCTTGGGGAACGACATTTATTACTCGTCGGACTTCGGCTACTACTACCTGGGTTTTTACCCTGGCAGCAACGTCATCTACAAGTATGGCTACGGGTTCCTCTACAGCTTCGGCGACGACGGCTCGGGCGGAGCTTACTTTTACGACTTCGCCGCCAAGGATTTTCTCTACACCAGCGCCGCCATTTACGAGTATCCCGACTCTCCTTATTTCTATAGCTTCGTGCTGGGTGGCTGGACGTATTATTTCGAGGACCTCGATGACAGCAACCTGCGCGCGTCGTTCGACTTCAGCGGCAACGTCGTTTTTTCGCCGGAAAACTGACCGCACCGCCATGATGAATGCACTGATTGTTGATGGCGACGCCAACGCCCGGCACGCGCTGGCCGAGCGGTTGCAGGAAGCAGGGGTCCACTCTGACCTGGTCGCGGATGCCAGGGAAGCCATCGAGTGGCTGCGGTTCGCGGCGGGCCGTTACGGAATCGTCCTGCTCGACGCCAGCGCCGGCACCCCGGGAAGCGCGGCGTTTCTGACGTGGCTGCGCGTGAAGCATCCGCAGTTGACGGTGCTCCTGTTGAACAACCCGGCCGGGAGCGCTGCATTCGAGCCAGTCGCCGGATGGTTCAACACGGCGCCGACGTGGCAAAAACCGTTGAGCGATTCATCGCTCCACGAGCTTGGAGCTTGGGCGAGGGAACATTTTCGCCGTGGCGGCATCGCAGAACTGAGTGCAAGTTCGCCGCAGGCCGCGTGATGGGCACCGGCTCTGCTCCGTTGTTCACCGAACGAGAAGCCTGCCTCAAATCCGCAGGCTCTTCCTGCCACGTTCTCTTCGTCTTATGAGCTCCCTTCTGTTCTCATCGGCCACGCTTCGCCAAAGTATTTCCACGTTCGCCGCTGCCGTCGTGTTCCTGTGGTTGGGAACCGCAGTTCGCGCGGAAGATCCAGCCGCGGCCCCGCGAAATGTTGGCCGTGGGCTGGCGGAGGTCGCGAACTGGAACCGCGCCCAGCCTGTGACGCAAGCAGCCACCACGCGCGCCACGGCAACCCGTGAGCACTTGCGTCAGCAGCACCCGCGCGCGCAGAGCGACGCGGCGGGTCGCGTGGTGGTGGATGTGTTGCTCGACGGCCGGGCCTCGCTTGCCCAGGTGCGGGAAGCTTTGGGCGCGCTCGGTGTCGAAGTTTTCGCAGAACATCCAGCGACCGGACGCGCCGGCTCGGCGTTTGGCCGGCTGAGCGCGTGGCTGCCGGTCGAGCGCACGGCCGAAGCGGCGGCGATTCCCGGCGTGCAGTCCGTCGTGCTCGTCCATCGGCCTTGGAAACGCGTGGGCAAGGCGACGTCACAAGGCGTCGGGGTCCTGCGCGCGGACGCCGTGCAGGCGCGGTTTTTTACCGGCAAGAACATCACGGTCGGCGTGATCTCCGACAGCTATGATCTGACCACGCCGCACGCCGCCGATGATGTCGCCGCGGACGATCTGCCGGGCTTTGGCAACCCCGCCGGGCGCGCGACGCCGGTGGTCGTGTTGCAGGAAGGCAACGCCAGCGACGACAGCAATGCCGACGAAGGCCGCGCGATGCTCCAGATCATTCACGACATCGCGCCGGACGCGAAGCTGGCCTTTCAAACCGTTGGCGCCACGCAGACGACTTTCGCGAACGCGATCCGCAATCTGCGCACGAACCCGAGCGCCTTTTGCGACGTGATCGTGGACGACATCGGCTTTCCCGACGAACCGTTTTTCTCCGACGGCATCGTCGCCCAGGCGGTCGATGACGTAGTTACCCGCAACGATCTGCCGGGCCGGCCGGTGATTTTTTACTCCGCCGCGGGCAACAGCGGCGACGTCGGTTTCGAGTGCGACTGGACGCCGGTCTCCGGCACCGACGCCCGCGCCCGGGGGGGGCGGGGGCACGTGGCCGCGGGCCCCGGCCTCGCGGCGGCGCGGCGGGGCGGGCCGGGGCAACTTGCAACTCACGCAGGTGCCGGCTTCGCTGACGGCCGGCGGGTTCCTGAATTTCGCCACGGCCAGCGGCCAGGGCGGCGCCACGTCCATCGTGCAAAAGTTCACGGTGCGCGGCGGCGACGCGGAGGTCAATTTTCAGTGGAATGACCCGTTCATTCCTGGGCAAGTGACGACCGATTACAACCTGCTCGTGTTTAACGCGAGCGGCACGTATCTCGGGTCGGTCAGCGGCACCGACAACAACGCCGCCATCGGCGAGCCGCTCGAATTGGTGACGCTCACCTCGGGAGCCAGCGGCCAGGAGACCACCTATCAAATCGCCATCGCGCGCACGAGCACAGGCGGCGCGGCCAACCATCTGCGCTACATCGTCGATGGCGACGGGCTGTTCAACGTCGCTTACACGAAGCCAAACGTGCCGACGCTCTTCGGTCACTCCGGCGCGCGCAACGCCGACGGCGTGGCGGCTTACGATTACACCACGCCGACGGTGGCGGAGAGTTTCACTTCCTATGGGCCGGTGACGATTTTCTTCGACGCGGCCGGCAACCGGCTCGCCACGCCGGAGGTGCGTCAGCAACCGACGATCGCGGCGACCGACGGAGTGGACACGTCGTTCTTCCCCGCGGGCGACACGAGCGACACGGACGGCAGCGGATTCCCGAATTTCTTCGGCACCAGCGCGGCGGCGCCGCACGCGGCGGGCGTCGCGGCGCTCCTGCTGCAAGCGAGCGGCGGGCCGGGGTCGATCTCCGCGACGAGCCTGCGCGCGTTGCTCGCGGCCAGCGCAAACGCGCACGATCTCGATCCGAACGTGACGAGCGCCACCCTCGGCGCCAGCGACGGCGCGCAGTTGAGCCTCGTGGCCTCGGGCGACGACAGCGACAGCTCGGCGTTCGCGCCGGATTTTTTCACGTTCAATTTCACCGGCGGGCCGGCGGCGGATTACGTCAGTTCGCTCACGATTGATCTCGGTCCGGCGGGCCTGAAGTTCGACCAAAGCGCGGCGACCGGTTTTCCGTTCACGATCGGTCGCGCCCAAGGCATCAACACGACCGCGGTGACGGCGAGCGTGAGCGACGGCAGCGCGACGAATTCGCTGCTCACGCTCAATTTTTTGCCGAACGCGTTTCGGCCCGGCAGCCTGCTCGCGTTCGGCATCGACCGCGACCTCGCCAGCGGTAGCGGCGGCAATGACGCCGACCTGCTCGACGGCGCGACATTCAGCGTGCAGTTGAATACCGCGTCCGCGGGCCCACAGACAATCAACGGCACGTTCCGCAACCGCGTTGGCAGCGGCTTCTCACCCTCCGACGGGTTCGGCCTGCTCAATGCCTGGACCGCGCTCGAACAGCGGCTCGGCACCGCGGCCGCGCACCCGCCGTTTTTCAGCGGCGAGGCCGCGCTCTCCAACGGCGTGTATTACCTGGCGTTTCCTAACGGCAACATTTTCGGCTACTACACCTACGTGTTTTTCCCCTATCTGTATCACTTCGATCTGGGCTTCGAGTATTTCTTCGACGCGCAGGACTCCGCCAAGGGGGCGTATCTCTACGACTTCGCCAGCGGCTCGTTTTTCTACACGAGTCCGTCTTTCCCATTTCCGTATCTCTACGATTTCAAGCTCAACGCGTTTCTCTACTACTTCCCGGACACGAACAATCCGGGCCGTTACACGAGCAACCCGCGTTTCTTTTACAATTTCAACACCGGGCAGGTCATCACGAAGTAGGCCGGCGCTCGTAGGTGGATGGCGATCTCCGGGTGCCATTAGTTTGCCGCGGCACGCCGCCTAGAATTTCTTTTCTACGCAGCTTCGCTGCATCCTAATGGCGCCCGGAGGTCACCATCCACCTTGAAGCGCCCGCGAGTTTGGCGCACGCTGTGTGCCTCCTCCTATGATCAACCGTCGCCGCTTCCTCCAATCCACAGCCGGTGGCCTGCTCACGACCACCGTTAGCTTCTCCGCCCTGACCCACGCGTCGCGCCTGCTCGGGCAAACTCCGGCGGCCTCGCCTAGCCCAAGTCCGTCCGCGTCGCCGACTCCCCCGCCGACTCCGGTCTTCAAACCGCTGCGGCGCGGCGTCGGCTATTTCACCGCGCGCGGCGGCACCATCGGCTGGCTGGTTTCCAAGTCGGCGCTCGCCGCGGTGGACACGCAATTTCCCGACACCGCGAAACTCTTTCTCGACGGCCTGCCGGAACGCGGCGGCCGGCCGTTCGATTTGCTCTTCAATACGCACCACCACGGCGACCACACCGCGGGCAATCTGACCTTCAAACAAACCGGCGCCGTGCCGGCGGAAACCACGATCGTCGCGCACAAAAACGTGCCCGACCTCCAGCGCGCCGCGGCGACGACGGGAGGCAACACGCTCGAAAACCAAGTCTATGCCGCCACGCTTTTCGACGCCGAATGGAAACGCGATCTCGGCGACGAAACCGTGCGCGCCTATCACTTCGGCCCCGCGCACACCGGCGGCGACGCCGTGCTGCACTTCGAGAAAGCCAACGTCGTCCACGTCGGCGACCTGGTCTTCAACAAGCTCTATCCCTTCATCGACCGGCGCGGCGGCGCGTCGATCACCGGCTGGATGAGCGTGCTGGAAAAGTTGCACAAGCAATTCGCGGTCGGCAGCGGCGGCCTGGGCACGGACACGATCTTCATCTTCGGCCACGGCAAACCCGACGCCGGGGTGACAGGCACGGGCAGGGAGCTGCTGGAGATGCGCGGCTATCTCGCCGGGTTGCTCGAGTTTGTGCGCAAGGAGATCGCCGCCGGCAAGAGCAAGGACGACATTTTGAAAAACGAAACGCTCCCCGGCTTCGAGGCGTATCATGATCCAAAGCCGAATCGACTCGCGCAGAACCTGACCGCGGCATTCGAGGAATTGAGCGGCGCGCCGAAGGGCTGATCCTCATTTGAATCCGCCGCTTGCACCAGCCCCGGCAGGGGCGCAAGAGCCATAGCCCACGGCGTGAGCCGTGGGGTGGCGTTGATAAAAGATCCAAGCCCCGGCAGGGGCGTAAGAACAAACGCATACGCCTGCGCTTGCCGCGTCGCCATTGTTC
>CAXTRS010000248.1:0-4956 GCA_964246635.1 uncultured Chthoniobacterales bacterium
GTGCGCCGCTTCCCCCACCGCCGCGCTCGGGCAAACCACCCCGATTTCAGTCTCCCCCGAATGCGCGCCGCCCCTCGCCCCGGCCGACTGGCGCGTTTTCCAGGCGCTCTGCGAAACCTCCCTCGCACAGAACGACCCGTATCTTGAAGCGGAAACGCTCGGCGATCTGTGCGCAGAACACGATTGGAGCGAGCGTAACTTTCTCGCGCGGCTGGAAAACTTCGCGCGCCTGGGCTGGCTGCGTTTGGGCCGGGCGGCGGCGGCTCGCGCCGGCTTCTGCGGCGGTGGCCGCCGCTCCGGCGAAGAAGGACTGGCGCTGGTGGAAATCACGTTTCTCGGGCTGGACCGATATTGTCGCGCCGCCAGCCGCGTCGATTATCCGGCGCTGGTGCGCGAAGTCGCGAGCTGCCTGGTGCACGAGACCGGCGTGGACACCGGCGCGCGGCTGCGCGGCGCACTGATGCGCGCCGGCGCGCGGCTTTCCCGTGCGGTGCCCGATCTCCTGCTCGCGCACGCCGTCGAGGCTCTGGCAAAAGTGGGTCTGTTAGAAATCTGCCAGCAATGGGGCGGCGCGCTCGGCTTTCAAATCGGCCGCGTCGCGCCGGAGCTGCGGCGCTGGGTCGAACAGGACGGCGCACCTGCGCTGGCGGCAGCGTAATTGTAGCGGCGGTATAGGCCCGCTTCGCGTTTTTGGTGGCACCGCTGACCCGGGCGGGTCGGCCATAACCGGCGGCCCCACCCCGCCGCTACAATCGGGGGTTCGTGCGCGCCGTTACCAGCCACGCGGTCAGGAAATCGCTCAGCGTTTCCTTGTTCTCGAAGTGGCGCACCTCTTCGTCGTCGCTGCCGCTACCATCACGCGCGCAAAAGCCGAAGCCCGCGCCGTAAGCCGCGCCGTTGAGCACGCAGGCGTCCGTTGCATTCTCTGCAATTTGTAAGCGCGCCGTGGCCAGCGCCGCGTCGCGGTCACCGACAAGTTCGTATTTCCAACCCACCAGCAGGCTGCGCGGGAACAGGGCGCGCAACTCCGCGAGGAGCTTTCCAGTCGGCGCGAGCGTGAGCCGCAGTTCGCCGGCGCGGCTGGAAATCTTCGCGGAACTCAACGTTTCGCCCCGCGCGCCGTAAATCGCCGCGACGCGGAAATCGCACAACGCGGCGGTGTGAAAAACGGCCGCGATTTCACCGCTGCGGTCCGCCGCTTGCGCGAGTCCATCGCGCAACGCGTCGTTGGTCGTGAACGGGACGAGTTCAGGTCCGCGCAACGCGAGCGCCGTGGTCGCAGCGACACCCTTGAAACACGTCACTTCGCAGCCCGCCGCCGCCAGCCGGTTGGCGAGCAGCACGCCGAGCTCGCCGGTGGAAAAATTCGTGATTCGGCGCACCTCGTCGATCGGCTCGTAGCTCGGCCCGCAGGTGACGATGGCTTTCTTGAGGGAGTAGCGTGTTGCGGGTTGTGGGTTGCGGGTTGTGGGTTGCGGGTTGTGGGTTGCGGGTTGCGGGTTGCGGTTGAAGAGCACGCAACGCGTCCTCTTTCCACCTGTCATCCTGAGCGGAGTGTAACGGAGCCGAAGGACCTCTTGCTAACAGAAGATGCTGGATGCTGAATGCTGGATTGCCGCCATCTAGCATCCAGCATCCAGCATCTCTCAGTAAGTCCTTCGACTGCGCTCGTGCCTCGCTCCGCTCAGGATGACAAAGGAGGAGAAAGCGCGCGTCACCCACAACTCGCAACCCACAACTCGCAACCCACAACTCGCAACCCGCACCCGCCGCCAATGACGATTCGGAAATGCGGCGCAGCTTGTCGGCAAGCCGTCGCCAGATTTTTTTGGACGCTCGCTGATGTCCGTTGATTCCCAACCACGATCAAAGTCTCCGCCGCTCCGCCACTCCGCCGCTCCCAGCGCCGCGGCTAGCGCGGCGCTCGTCGTTTTTTTCTGCCTGCTCCTGCTCCGCGCCGACCCGCTCCTGTTTTGGAACGACGACTATCAGATTTCCATCCTGCCCGTTTTCGCCGACGTCGCGCGTTCCTGGCGCGAAGGGCACTGGCCGCTGCTAAGCCCTTATTCCTGGGCCTGCGGCAACCTGGCCGGGGAGTATCAATACGGCACATTTTCCGTTTTCGTGAACGCGCTTGTCGTCGCGATCTGGCACCTCCCGCTCGCCTTCCCGCAACAGGCCGCGGCGCTCTCGATCGCGCACCTCGTGGTGCTCACCGCCGGCGCGTTTCTCCTCGCGCGCGCATGGCGCCTGCCGTCGGCGCTGGCGACCATGGTCGCGTTTGTCGCCGCGCTCAATGGCTGGATGATCGGCTGGGGCGCGACGAATTGGTTTGGCGCGCTCGCCGCGTTTGCCTGGCTGCCGTGGTGCTGGTGGGCGTTCGAGCGCGCGTTGCGACCGGGCGCCGGCCCGCTGCGGCGGCTCATGCTGCCTGCCCTCTTTGTGTATCTGCTCGTGGCCGGCGGGTTTCCCTACACCGTCGTCATGCTCGCGCTGATTACGCTCTGGCTCGCGTTGCGCACCGGCGGCTGGCGCCAATGGCAAACGCTTTGGCCGCTGGCGGCCGGCTGGGTGCTCGGCGTCGGCCTGGCGGCGCCGGCGTGGCTGTCGCTCCTGGAATACATGGCCGGGTCGGATCGCGCGCACAAAAGCGGGTTGATCAACTACGAATGGACCGTGCCGCTGCGCGCGTTGCCCGGCTTGATCCTGCCGTCGTGGACGGTGCCGTGGGCCGACTTCTCGAATCGGCTCGTGCCGCGCGCCGCGCTGGAACTCGCCGGCGGCCTCGTGCCGGTCGCCGCGTTGACGGCCGCGCTGCTCGCGTTGCGTCTCCGCGCGCTCCGCGTCCTGCGTTGGGAGCTGCTCCTGCTCGGCGCGCTCCTGCTGCTCTGCGTGCTGCCCAGCCCCGGCGTTTTTCGCTGGAGCTTCCGCTGGCTGCCGCTGTTTCACCTTGTCCTCGCGCTGACTGCGGCGCGCGGATTGCACAGGTTGTTTTCCCTCCGCCATCGGCCGGTGCAGGTGATCGAAAACCCGGGCGTCTGGGCCACGGCGCTGATCCTCGGCGTTGCTGCGGCCGGCGTGGTCTGCGCTCCGGCCACCACTTCGCTGGATGTCCCCGCGCTCGTCATCCTGACCTGGATGTTCGTGCATGCGCGCGCCGCTCAATTTCGCAACGGGAAAATCTGGAAACGCTGGGCGCCCGCGGCCGTCGTGTTTCTTTCGCTGCTGGCCGCCTATCATCGCCTGCCGATCCATCCCGGTGTGCCGAAATACCGCGTCGGTGAAAACCTCGCGCAGCCCGCGCCGCTGGCGACCGACCGCCTGTATCTGAGTTTTTACCGCGAGCCGGATCGCCATTATTGGGCAGCTCAAACACCCGAAAACTTCGGCGCCGTCCTGCGCCTCGGCAGCACGTCGCTGTTCGGCGGCGTGCATCTCGTCAACGGCTACAGCCCGATCATGGCCGCCGGCGTCGGCCGGCTGCTGAAATCCGAAACGCACGGCAACCTGTTTCCCGACACCGCCGCGTGGCTCATCCCGGCCGAAGCTGGGTCGGACGGCCTCCTCGCGCGGCTCGGCGTGGACGGGCTGATCGTCGCGCGCGATTACCCACTTCCTCTCGAACCGCCCCCTGTGGAATGGGAGCGCGTCCATTCATCGGAGGAAGGCGACATTTTCCATCGTCGCAGCGGCGCGCTGGCGGACGTGCAATCGTGGCGGTCCGCGGAGCCTGACGGCGAAACACGCTTCGCGTTGGCCCAAATCAGGGTCGTCAAAAATTCGCGCCAGCGGGTCGTCGCGCAAATCGACGTGCCGCCCGGCGGCGATGGCGCGCTCCTCGCGTTTCGCCGGCCGTGGTTCCCCGGCTATCGCGCCACGCTCGACGGCGAGTCGCTGCCCGTTGGTTCCTACCGCGGGCTGTTGCCGACCGTCGAGCTGCCCGCCGGCAGCCGCGGCGAATTAGTCCTGCGCTACCGGCCGCGCGCCGTCGTGTGGGGCGGCGCGCTCTCGGCAGCGAGCCTCCTGGTGCTCATCGCGGCAGTCGCGCGGATGAAGCTGAAAATTGCGCCGCCGACACCGGCGCGCCGAGGCCGCTGACGGAATAGCCGCCCGGTTCAAGCCCTCTCAAGGAGAGGCCATGAAACGATCAAATTTCCCTGCGCTCTCAGCGGTTATCGGCGCAACGCTCGGCGTGTCGTTCTTCCTGGGCGCCACCGTTCTCGCCGCCGACAGCAACATCGTGCAACTGCACGGCGGCCCCGAGCGCGCGAGCTTGCTCGAACTTTACACCTCCGAGGGTTGCTCCTCCTGCCCGCCGGCCGAGGCGTGGCTGAGCCGGCTGCGGGATGATCCTCGGTTGTGGAAGGAGATCGTGCCCGTGGCGTTCCACGTTGATTACTGGGACAATCTTGGCTGGAAAGATCGCTTCGCCTCTGCCGCCTTCACTGCGCGGCAGCGCGAACACGCGGCGCGCTGGAACTCGGGCTCCGTTTATACGCCCGGCTTCGTGCTCGACGGCCGCGAATGGCGCGACTGGTTTTCGCAGCGCGGATTGACGACGACGGCGACTCAAACGGCCAATGCACCCGGCCTCCTTTCCGTGAGCGTGCCGACGGGCGGCAAGACCGCGACCGCGACCTACCGCGCGGCGGCATCATCGTCCGCTGGCGCGCGCGAGGTTTTCCTGGCCCTGCTCGGGTTTGACGTGAAGTCCGACGTGAAAGCCGGCGAAAATCGCGGGCGTGCGCTGACGCACGATTTCGTGGCGCTCTCCTGCGAGAAACAAACGCTGCCGGCGAAGGACGGCGTCGTCGAATTCCGCCTCGCCGCAAAACCGGCCGGCGTGGGGCGATTGGCGCTGGCGGCGTGGGTCGTCAAAGCCGGCGCCAGCGAGCCGGAACAAGCCGTCGGCGGCTGGTTGCCGTGGTAGCCGGGATGGCCGATCCCGGCCGGCTG
>CAXTRS010000248.1:4966-7637 GCA_964246635.1 uncultured Chthoniobacterales bacterium
GTCTCTGACCGCCTCTTTCCACGCGACCCTGCGGAGAGGCGGTCAGAGACCGCCGCTACCGTTGCGGAATCTGTCACACTTCTGTCTGTCCGCGCAGGAAGGCTGCCGCCTTCACCAGCGCCTCGCCGCGATGGCTGAGGCGATTCTTCGTCTCGGCCGGAAGCTCGCCAAACGTCTGCTCGTAGCCCGCCGGCACGAAGAGCGGATCGTAGCCGAAGCCGCCGGCGCCACGTTCCGCCGACACGATGTGGCCCTCGACGACGCCATCGAAACCAGCGAGCAATTTGCCGCCGCGCGCCAGCGCGATGTGGCAGCGGAAACGCGCGCTCGGTTTCGCGTGCAGCGCACCGAGGCGGGCGAGTTCGGCGCGGAGCTTGTCGCGGTTCGAGGCGTCCGTCGCGCCGGGGCCGGAATAACGCGCGCTGATGACGCCCGGCGCGCCGCCGAGCGCATCGACTTCGATGCCGGAATCGTCCGCGAGCACGTAGGTTTCCGAGTCGAGTCGGGACGACGCGGCGAGCGCTTTGAGCGCCGCGTTTTCCGCGAACGTCGCGCCGGTTTCCTCGACCTCGGGGAACTCGGGATGCGCCAGCAGATCGCTCACTTCCCAACCGGCGCCGAGGATCGCGCGAAACTCGGCGGTCTTGTGCGCGTTGCGAGTGGCGAGCAGGATTTTGCGCGGAGCGTTCATGGTTTGGAAATCGAGCGATTTCCACTACATTGCCGGCCCGCGTGGAGCAACCGGAACCCGAGCCACTGCCGCCGCCGCGCCGCCGCGAGCACGGTCCGCCGCGCTTTTACTATTTTCTCGATATGACCAGCCCTGGCAGCGAACGCCGCAAACCGTATCCCTTCGACGAGATCGAGCCGAAGTGGCAGCGGTTCTGGGCGGAGCACAAAACCTTCCGCGCGCCGAATCCCGGCGACTCCGATTTCGATCCGGCGAAGCCGAAGTTTTACGTGCTCGACATGTTCCCGTATCCGAGCGGCGCGGGGCTGCACGTGGGTCACCCCGAGGGTTATACGGCGACCGACATCATCGCGCGCTACCGCCGCATGCGGGGCTTCAACGTGCTGCACCCGATGGGCTGGGACGCCTTTGGGTTGCCCGCGGAACAATACGCCGTGAAAACCGGCCAGCACCCGCGCGTGACGACCGAACAAAACGTCGCGCGTTTCCGCGAACAACTCACGCGCATCGGCTTCGACTACGATTGGGGCCGCGAGGTCAACACGACCGATCCGGCGTTCTTCCAATGGACGCAGTGGATTTTTCTGTTGCTCTACAACTCTTGGTTCAATCCGGAGACAAACCGCGCCGAATCCATCGAGACGTTTCCCGGCGCTGACAAAGACAGCGTGCGTCTCGCGTATGTCGCCGAAGCGCCGGTGAACTGGTGCCCCGCGTTGGGGACAGTGCTGGCGAACGAAGAAGTCATCGACGGCAAAAGCGAAGTCGGCGGCTTCCCCGTCGAGCGCCGGCCGATGCGGCAATGGATGCTGCGCATCACCGCGTATGCGCAACGGCTTATCGACGAACTCGAAGGCCTCGGCTGGCCGGAATCCATCAAGGCGCTGCAACGCAATTGGATCGGCCGCAGCGAAGGCGCGCGAGTGAAATTCGAGGTCAAGTATGAAGAAATCCGCGTCACGACCTACGTCCGAGCCGACAGGGACAGCATGGATCTTGAAGTTTTCACCACGCGCCCGGACACCCTCTTCGGCGCGACATACATGGTGCTCTCGCCGGAGCATCCCCTGGTCGAACTGGTGACCACGCCGGCCCAGCGTTCTGTAGTCGAAGCCTACCGCTCCGCTGTCACGCGAAAGTCCGACTTGGAGCGCACCGATTTGGCGAAAGAAAAAACCGGCGTGGATACCGGCGCGTTCGCCGTGAACCCGGTCAATAACGAACGCATCCCGATCTGGATCGCCGACTACGTGCTCATGGGCTACGGCACTGGCGCGATCATGGCCGTGCCGGCGCACGACGAGCGCGATTGGGAGTTTGCGAAAAAATTCGATTTGCCGATTCGTCGCGTTCTCCAATTGCCCGGCGATGATCCGAACGCCGACGTTTGCACCACCGGCGACGGCATCGCGATCAACTCCGGTTTCCTCGACGGCCTGCCGACTGTGGAAGCAAAAAAGGCGATTACCGCTTGGCTGGAAGAGCACGACCGCGGCGCGGGCACGGTGAACTACAAGCTGCGCGACTGGCTGTTCTCACGCCAACGTTACTGGGGTGAGCCATTCCCGATCGTTTGGGAAACATGTTGGGAAAATCGATCCGGTCGCGAAGGACCTAATGGTCGGCACCGCGCCTTATCGGAAAATGAGCTGCCCGTCGAGCCGCCGCCGCTCGAAGATTTCAAGCCGACCGGCACCGCGGAGCCACCGTTGGCGAAAGCGACGGATTGGGTGCGCTACTCGGACGCCGCGCGGCGCGAGACGAACACGATGCCGCAATGGGCGGGATCGAGTTGGTATTACCTGCGCTTTTGTGACCCGAAAAACCGCGAGCGTTTCGTCGGCGCGGACGCGGAAAAATATTGGATGGGCGGCGGCAGCCAACCCGGCGGCGTCGATCTCTATGTCGGCGGCACCGAGCACGCCGTGTTGCACCTGCTTTACGCCCGCTTTTGGCATAAAGTGCTCTTCGATCTCGGCC
>CAXTRS010000249.1:0-6742 GCA_964246635.1 uncultured Chthoniobacterales bacterium
GCGGGTTGCGGGTTGCGGGTTGCGGGCTTCCTTCTCCTTCCTTTGTCATCCTGACCTTGTCGAAGGACCTCTTACTGATTTCTGGTTCAGGCTCCACGTGCGCCTTCGACGCCCAAACGAATTTGTCAGCGAGAGGTCCTTCGGCTCCGTTACACTCCGCTCAGCATGACAAAGGAGGAGAAAGCGCTCGTCACTCGCACCTCACAACCCGCAACTCGCAACTCGCAACTCGCAACTCGTCACCCGTCACCGTCGCGTTGCGCATCCCACCCAAACCGCTCCACTCGCTCAGGGAACATGCACCGCGCGCAGTCCGAGGCGTCGCGCAGGCAGAAGTCTTCATAAATTTGCAGGAGTCCTTGCTGGTGAACCACGGTTTTCAGAAACGGCTTCGCGGCAGCCGCCCCGCCGAAGAGCCGCGTCGCCGCGGTCTCGACGCGGCGGTTGCTGAGCTTGGCTGGCAGCTTCGCGTATTGCGCCCACGCGGAGTCGGCGTGCGCGGCGTCCGCAACCGCCAGCGGAAAGAAAATGTTGGCGAGTATTTCCGTCGCGCGTGTCTCGCCGATCAAGGCGCGCTCTTGCGGCGAGCGTGCGGACTTCAGCGTGGCGTGGTGGTTCCAAAACGGGTCGCTCAACTCGCCGAGCACACGCGGCACATCGCGCGCCGGATTCTCACTCTCTGCCAGCGCGCGCACTCGCGGCCAATGCCGCGCGATGGCGGCAAGCGCGGCGAGACGGCGCTGCGGATGATTGTCGGGGCGCAGGCCGGAAAGCTTCCAGGCAGCTCGCGGCAGGGTCAGACGCGCGAGCGCGTCGCGACGTGTCCACCAATTCTCCCAGCGCGCTCGCAAATAGGCGCGCGTCTCGCGGGCGTGCTCGTCGCTGGCGAGCCCAGGCTCGGGAGCCTCGAGGAAGCCGGCGAGACCGAGCAAGAGCGAAACCGCGGCGCCGGGCGCGCGAGATTCCTCGGCGCGCAGCGTTCGCAAGCTCAGCCGCTGCGCCAGCAGGGTGAACGGAAGCTGATTCTCCTTGTAACCGAGCGCGGCGGCGAGCGCGGTGAAAAGCGCCTCGTCAAAGCCGCGCGCCGCCACGGCTCGCTGCCAGCGCGCGACTTTGCGCTCGAGCCGATGTCGCGCCGCCGCGGCCAGCAACTCAGCCGCTCGCGCTGCTGACAATTCGCGCAACGGCCCGAGGCACCGCCCGGGCTTTGCCGCCGGCAGAAGCTGATCCGGAGAGGTCGATGTCAACGCGCCCTGCGCTGCGTGCGTGCGCGGATCGAGCTTCACCTGCGGGATGTTGTCGTGCCGGGAATTGCGGGTGAAAAACGTCGGCGGCGATCGATCAGCCGATGCGGCGGCGCAGCGAAAAAAAAGGTGCAGCACGACGTCATCAAATGCTGGGTTCGTGGCGTGCCCGTGCCGTTCCCAATCTTCGCGGTCGAGGTCGAGCTCGATGGCGCCGCGCACGGTCGGAGCGTCCGGCCGCCCGGGAAATCGCACGGCCGCGTCGCGAAAATCCGGTCCGCTCTCGTGGTTCCAGGTGCCGAACTGAACGATCTCCACCGGCTCGCCGGAAACCGTGACGAACGTGTTTCCGAAATCGCCCGCGAACCAATGCGCCTGCCGCTGGAGCTCGGACTTCGGCGCGAGCGTCGATGTGCCGTCGGTAGCGCGTTCTTCCTGCAATGACGCTGCTCGCGGCTCCAGCAACGCAGCGTAGCGAGCAGCGGATGCGGCGGCAGGCATAACCGAAATTTGTTAGAACATCTTGCCGTAGTTTGAACAAGTCCAGGGGGAGAAGAAAAATTCCAAAATCCAAATTCCAAATTCTAAGGAATCAGAGAAAAAGTCTGAAAATGAAAAAACTGGATGATGACGCCGGCGTGGCCTGCGCGGACGAGCGAGCGGAGCGCGAAGGAAAGCCGTCTTTAATGTTTTCAAAAATTTCCCTCTGATTCCTTGGAATTTGGATTTTGGATTTTTTAATTTTTCTTAATTCCCTCGCCACGGGGGCCCCGGGCGGCGGGGGCGGCGCCAACTCCGCCTCCAACTCCTTCAGTGCCTCCGTGGCGTCGCCGTCGCTGGCGACTCGCGAGCGGGTCCGGCGCAACAGCTCCACCGCCGCCGGCTTCTGCCCGGCGTCCGCGAGCATCCGCGCTTGGTGCAGGGCGACGCGCGCGAGGTCGCCGGGATCGGCGTAAAATTTCGCCGCCTGCTCGAACGATTTCGCCGCCTTCACGCGATCGTTCGTGGCGCGTTGCAGCAGCCCGAGGCCCTCGAAGATGCGGCCGCTCTTCAACTGCCGCCCGGCTTTCTCCAGCTCCGCTGTCCCGTCCGCCGCGCCGCGCAGCCGCCAGGCGTTCGCGCCGCGCCAGAACGCGCGATATTCCACCCCGGCAGGCGACTCTGGTTTGGGCAACTCGGGCGAGCCGTCGGCGAGAAACGTCATCTGTTGCCAGACGCGGCCCGGCCGGTAGAGCGGGTCGCCGACGACGGTCGTCATCCACGACAACGCCGGGCTGGCCATGTAGGCGGCTTCGCCAAAAGTAAAACCATCGAGCAGGCGCGCGTTGAAAATATCGATGCGCGGTGTCAGACCCAGGAATGGTTCATACACGTTGCCCATCGTCGCCGCCGCACCGCGGTCGAGCAGCGGGCCGACCCATTGGTGAACCGGGTCGCGCACCGTCACGCCGCTGAACGAGTGCAGATGATACGCCACGGCGCCACGCTGGAACTTGAAACTGCTGCGCGTGAACGGCCCCGCTGGCTGCTCGTTATACCAGCCGTAATAGAGCGCGGCTTCCTTCATCGGGTAAGTCGCGCCGAAGAGCGCTGGCTGCCGGTCGAGAATCGTCGGCAAGCCGTGAAAGCCGTCGTCGCTGGCCGCGCGCTCCAGCCATTGGTCGCCAGCCGCCATGCCGCCGGCTTCGTGTGCGGACAACCCGCGCGTGTCCACGTAGGCGCGGCCCCAGAGGCCGTTTTTTTCCGCGAAGAGCGCGTCGTCGATCATCCGCCGCACCCGGCCGCCGGTCGGCGCGTCGAGCCGGCCGACGAGCATGAGGCCCGGCAGATTGGCGTCGGTGATGCGCGCGTAAGCTTTGAAAAATGGATTGACGATGACGCCGGAAATCCCGCGGGCGAACAGCCCGAGCGTGGCCAGCTCGGAATCGACCGCGGCTTCGTTGTGGCCGCGAAAGGCGTCCGGCTGATTGGGGATGAAATCACCCGGATACTCGGCGGCCGGCTTGATCTTCAGCGGCACGCCGCGCAGGAGCACGAGGTAGCGGATTTTGTTGGAAAAGACGGTGCTCGACGGCTTGTGGTCGTCAGGCCCAGCGGCGGGTTTGTCGGGCGAGCGCGACCACCAGCGGCGTTCGTCGAACACCCGGCGCAGCGGCCCGGCGATGGTCTTGTCGAATTCCTCGCGAGAGATTTCCTCCTCGATGGAGCAACTCAATCCGACGAGCCGATCGCGCGCGATGCCGCGCTTTTCCGCGTAGAGATACGCGAGCTCGAGCGAGAGCGGGTCGTTGTCGTTATAAACCACGGCGGCCAGCGCGGCGAGGTTGTCGGGATCGGCGGCGGCAGCCAGTGGCGAAGGAGTCGGCGCGCCGGCGCGCAGATCGACGGTTTGCGCGCGGGCGAGGGTCAGGAAAAGCAGACCGAGTAAAGTGACGAGTGACGAGTGACGGGTGACGAGACGAAAAAGTTTCCGCACGCGTGTCGCCGACCCTTTGCATCCGGCGTTCGTCATCGCGCTATTTCCCGAGCGTCAGCTTCAAGCCGTCGTAGGCAATGCGCACGCCGGCGGGAAGCGTTTCTTCCGTTTCGGCGTGCGGCAGGTCGTGACACAGGTGGGTCAGCCAGGTTTGCGGCGCCTTGATCGCCGCGGCGGCGGCGAGCGCTTCTTCAAGACTCATGTGGGTCGGATGCGGCTTGTGGCGCAGGGCGTCGAGGATCAAGACTTCGACGCCGGCAATCTCCGCACGCACTGCTGGCGGGAGTTCTTTGCAGTCGGAGAAATAGGCGAGCAATTTCCGGCCGCCGCGCGAGAACAGGAAACCGGTCACGTCCATAAAACCGTGCGGCACCGGGAGCGGCGTCACTTCGGTTTCGCCGAGACGGAACGGCTTTTTGATGACGTGCGGCTCGACGTGCAGATAGCCGGGAAAACGGAATTTTGGATCGAACGCGAACGCGAAGACGCGCTGCAAATCGGCCATGTGCTCCGGCCGCGCGAAGACCGGCAGCGCGCCCTCGCCGGCGTGCCTGCGCAGGTCAGAAAAACGCCGCAAATCGTCGAAGCCCATGATGTGGTCGGTGTGCGAGTGCGAGAGCAGCACGGCATCCACGCGGCCGATGCGTTCGCGCAGGCATTGGGTGCGAAAATCCGGCCCGGTATCGACGACGAACGCCATCTCCGGCGTCTGCACGTAGAGCGACGCGCGCGTGCGGTTGTCGCGCGAATCTGGCGAGCAGCAAACCGGGCACAAGCAGCCGATCATCGGGATACCCTGGCTGGTGCCGGTGCCAAGGAAGGTGACGTGGAAGTCGGACATTTCCGTTCAGCGTTTCGTCTGCGTTTTCAACCACGAGCCATAGGCCATCAGACCGATTCCAAAAATCATGATAGCCAAGGCAATGAGCAGGGCAGGACTGCCTTCCATTCTAACTGTTGAAATTCCGCTGCCCCAGCGGCCCCAAAGAAAATAGTCTTGCCTCAAATAGTCGCTCAAATATCCCAACCCGAGGAACAGCAACATTCCTCCAAGGAGCAAATGACCGAGTGATTTGGGCTTTTGCTTTTCCATTTCTATCCTCCCTCAACGTCGCCGAAACTCTGGCTACCCGGTTGAGAATCCGCGCCCCGCAGCCTACAATCCGCCCTCGTGCAGGCAACGCTTCTTTCGCTGCGCATCAAGAATCTCGCTCTGGTCGAAGACCTGCATTGGACGCTTGCGCCCGGCTTCGTCGCGGTCACTGGCGAGACGGGCGCGGGGAAGTCGGTGATCCTCGGCGCGTTGAAGCTGCTGCTCGGCGAGCGGGCGGAGAAATCGCTCATCCGCACGGGTGCGGAGGCCTGCACCGTCGAGGCCGTTTTCGATCTTGGCCCGGACGCGCCGGCGCTCGACAATTTGCTCATCGAAAACGGCGTCGAGCCGTGTGCGGACAGCGGCGGCGAACTCATCATCAAGCGCACGTTCACCGCGGCCGGCGGCAACCGGCAGTTCGTCAACGGGTCGCCGACCACGCTGGCGGTTTTGAAAGCGCTCGGCGACGTGCTCGTCGATCTGCACGGTCCGCACGATCACCAGTCGCTGCTCTCGGCCGACCGCCAACTGGGTTTGCTAGATGCCTTCGCGCGCGCGGAGCCGGCGCGCGCGGCTTATGAAGAAACCTTTCGCACGCTTGCGCGGCTGCGCGCCGAGCACGACGCGCTCGCGACCGGCGAGGCGGCGCTCGAGCGCGAGCTGGATTTGCTGCGTCACCAAGTCGCCGAAATCCAGGCCGCGAATTTGCGCGCCGACGAGGAGGACGAAATCCAGGCGCGCTATTCCCTGGCGGCAAATTCCAAGCGGCTGATCGAGCTTTCCACCGCAGCCGCCGCGGAGCTGAGCGAGACGGAGCCGTCGATTCTCTCGCAGCTCGCTGACGTGACGAAGCACCTGCGCGAGCTGGAAAAGCTCGACCCCGCCGGAGGTGAGCCGATGGCGCTTTTGCTCTCCGCTGCCGCCGAAGAACTCGACGACCTTGCGCGCGCGCTCACTCGCTATTCTGAAAAGCTCGATCTCGACCCCGCGCAACTCGCCGAGCTCGAGGAGCGCGTCACGCTTTTCCAAACGCTGCGGCGCAAATACGGCGCGACGATCGCCGACGTGATCCACTTCGGCGAAGAGGCCGCCGCGCGTTTGCAAAAAATCGAAGGCCGCGGCGAAGAACTCGCGCGGCTGGCAAAAGAAATCGACCGCGCGCACGCCGAGTTGATGACGCGCGGCAAGAAGCTGAGCGCCGCCCGCCAAAAAGCCGCGCCCGCCTTGAGCAAAGCCGTCGCCGCGCAACTGCACGATCTCGGTTTTCAAAAATCCGAATTCGCCATTCGTCTCCAGGCGCTCGACACCCCCGGCGCCAGCGGACTCGAAACCATCGAGATCGTTTTCGCGCCGCGCGCGGCGGGACTCGAGACCGTCGAGTTTCTCTTCGCCCCGAATCCGGGCGAGCCGCCGAAGCCGCTGCGTTCCATCGCGTCGAGCGGCGAGATTTCGCGCGTGATGCTCGCGGTGAAAAGCGCGCTCGCCGATCAGGACGCCGTGCCGCTGCTCGTGTTCGACGAGATCGACGCGAACGTCGGCGGCGGCATCGCACACGCCGTCGGCGCAAAGATGAAATCGCTCGGCCGCGGCCACCAAGTGCTCTGCATCACGCACCAGCAGCAGGGCGCGGCGCAGGCGGCGGCGCATTTCGTGGTGACCAAAGAATTCGACGAAACGCAAACGCGCACGTTCTCGCGGCTGACGGAGGTGAAGACGAAAACGCGCGTGCGCGAGATCGCCCGCATGCTCGGCGGGCAGAGCGAAACGTCGCTGGCACTCGCGCGCTCGTTGCTGCTCGGCGGCAACGGCGGAGGAGAACGCGAGAAGACGAAGTCGGCTGCGGGCGCGTAGCCGTTATTCGCGGTGGGGGGGGGGGGCCCGGGGGGCGGGTGGGGGGGGGGGGGGCGGCGCGGGGGGTTTTTTGTTGGG
>CAXTRS010000249.1:6752-7634 GCA_964246635.1 uncultured Chthoniobacterales bacterium
CACACCCCGCCGCGGGGCCCCCCCCCCCCCCCCCGAGCCGCTCACACGCGCAAGGGCTCGTCGGGCGACGTTTTCTTCGACAGAATGAAAACTGATTCCTCCCGCTTTGCCTTCGTCCGCGTGGCGCTTGCCGCGCTCGTCCTTGCTGGCGCAGCAACGTTCGCCATCCCGACCCAGGCACAGCAGCCGGCGCCGCCTCCGCCCGCGCCGCCGCCAACCGCCACTGGACCTGCTGCCCCCGCAACCGCGCTCAACGACATCCGCATCGTCATTCACACGGAGAAGGGCGACATTGCCGCGACGATCCTCGCCTCGAAGGCGCCGCTCACCAGCGCGAACTTTCTGAACCTGGTCAAGCATGGGTTCTACGACGGCTTGAAGTTTCACCGCGTCGAGCCCGGCTTCGTCATCCAGGGCGGCGATCCTTTCGGCAACGGCACTGGCAACGCAGGCTACAAGTTCGCCGATGAAGTGACGCCGGGGCTGCTCTTCGATAAAGCCGGTGTGCTGGCGATGGCCAACTCGGGACCAAACTCGAACAGCAGCCAGTTTTTCATTACGCTCGGCCCCGCGCCGCACCTCAATCACCGCGACAATCCGCCGCGGCAGTTCAACATTTTCGGCCGCGTGACGAAGGGGCAGGAAATCGCGACAGCCATCAAGGTCGGCGACAAGATCACCGGCATCGAAGTGCTCGATCCGACCGACGCGCTGTTTGCCGCGCAGAGTGCGAAGCTGGCGGAGTGGAACCCGATCCTCGACAAACGCCTCGCGCAAATGCAGAAAGCGCGTGCCGCCGCCGCGGCTGCGGCAGGATCGCCCGCGGCTGGCTCGCCGGCCGCGGCGGCGTCATCGTCATCGCCCGTGCCGAAGCCGACGCCG
>CAXTRS010000250.1:0-7578 GCA_964246635.1 uncultured Chthoniobacterales bacterium
GCCGCTGCCCGCCCACGGGCCGCTGTTTCCCGTGAAGTTCGACGGCGCCTTCGGCTACGTGGACGCGGAGGCCAACGTCGTGCTCGAGGCGCGCTGGAGCGGCGCGCGCTTTTTCTCCGAGGGGCTCGCCGCGGCGCGCAAGGGCGAGAAGTGGGGCTTTATCGACGCCGCCGGCCGGCAGGTGATCCCGGCGCGCTACGAGGCGGCGGGCGATTTCAGCGAAGGGCTGGTGCGCGTGAAGCGCGACGGCCAGTGGGGCTACATCAATGCGGCGGGAAAGGAGGTGCTCCCCTTCATCCTCGACCGCGCCGGCGACTACCACGGCGGGCTGGCCAATGTCTGCCGCGACGGCAAGTGGTGGTTTGCCGATCGCCAGGGCGAGCCGGCGGCCGGCGGGCAGTTCTTCAGCGCGGCGCGGCCGTTTTCCGCCGAAGGCCTGGCGGCGGTGAACATCGGCGGCTGGGAAGGCGACGGGGGCAAGTTCTTCGGCGGCGCCTGGGGCTTCATCGACAAGGAGGGCCGCGAGGTGATCCCGCTGCGCTACTCCGACGCGCGCGACTTCCACGACGGGCTCGCCGCGGTGCGCGGCGCCGAGGAGCGCTGGGGCTTCGTGAACGTCGCCGGCACCGAGGTCATCCGCCCGTCCCTGGGCAACGTGGGCGATTTCTGCGACGGCCGCGCGCCGACGACCCACGACGAAGGCTGGGGCTACATCGACGCCCGCGGCCACTGGGCGATCCCCTCCGATTACCCCGGGGTGACGCGCTTCCGCGACGGCCGCGCGCTGGTCTCCCGCGGCGTGGACGGCCCGCCGGTCTGGGGCTTCATCGACACCGAGGGCAGGCCGGTCGGCCCGATCAAATTCGACGCGCCGGGCGACGGCTTTCTTGAGTAAGGCAGGGCTGGAAGCGTTCCGGCCGGGTCGCCCACTTCCAGGCGAGCCGGCGGATGACACCGCAGCCAGTCCACGCCGGCCTCAGCCCCCCCGAGGCGGGCTGCGGGAACGCCCGAGCGCCCTATTGGGCCGAGAGCGTGCCGGTAAACACGCCGGTGCCGCCATTGCGCACGAGCGTGTTGTTGCCGCGGGTGATCACCTGGCCCGCCATGAGGACATCGACGGCTTTGCTGTTGCCGCTGAGCAGGCAGTTATCCGCGTAAATCATGGCCCCGTTATCGAGGCCGACAGAGAAAGCGGTGCCGCTGTTGGTCACCACGCAGTCCCGGGCGATCAAGGTGGCCCGGGAGCCGGAGCCGGTGGAACTAGCGGAGAGCGCCGTCTGGACGGCGTTGTCGATCGCGCAGTTGACGACGACCGCATCGACCGGCAGCGAGGAACTCGTGGAAGCAATCATGATCCCGTATTGCACATCGCGCAGGCTGCAGCCGCGGATCACCAGGTGGGTCAGGACGCCGCCCGTGGAGGAGATCCCGGCCCCGAAGGCACGCACCGAGCAGTCCTCGATGAGCACCGTGGTCCCCGGGTTGACCCGGATGCCTTCGTTGCCGGAGAAGTTGCCTTCGATGATCAGCCCGCGCAGGAGCACCGTGCCGCCGCCATTGATGTTGATGACGATGCCGCTGGCACTGCCGGCGGCAGTCACAAAGCCGTTGACGCCCGGCGGGACGATGATGGTGATGCCCTTGGTGATGTTCAAGGTGCCGTAGCCGGCGGTGTCGAGCACGACGATCTCGTCGCCCGAGTTCGCGGCGTCGTGAGCAGCCTGGAAGTTGCGCTTGGGCGCGTTGCGCGTGCCGTCGTTGGCGTCGTTGCCGTAGGAAGCGACGAAGCGCTTGGTGGTCGCTTGCGCGTGCAGCGCGGCGGGAACGCCTGCGAGCAGCAGCAAGGCGCAGAGGAGCGCCGGCGTGGCGCGGCGGCGCGAGCGGCGGGGTGGTGAAGGGCAGCAGCACTGGGGTTCATAAAAAGGTGCATCCAGGGCTGTGGTGGGGGCCGGTGGCTGGCGAGGCGAAATCACTTCGCGCTGTAGGCGCCGGGGAAGGTGTTGCCGGCGGCGTTGTTTTCCAGCGTGTTGTTGCCGCGGCTGAGCACCTGGCCGCTGTTGGCGACGCTGACTCCGGTGGCGTTGCCGGTGACAGCACAGTTGTCCAGCCGCACCACCGCCACCGTGTTCGACGCCTGGACGCCGGTCGTGTTGCCCGAGATGACGCAGTCAGCCAAGGTCAGGTCTGCGGCGTAGTCGAAGTTGCCCGACGAGACCGACGAGGCCGTCGCCCCGACGCCGTTTTGTTCAAACCGGCAGTCCGTGGCGATGGCGCTGACCGTGGCGCCGATTTGGCTCCCTAACCCCAGGCCAGTGTTGCAGCCGCGCACCGTGCAGTTGCGCAGGTAGAGCTTTTCCGGACTGATGGAAGCTGTGGCGATGCCAATGCCGAAGTTGGACACCGTGCAGTCTTCGACGCTCAGGTTGCCCAGGTTGTTGGTCAAAATGCCGTAGCCGCCCTGCCCCGTGGTCTCGATGATGAGCCCGCGCAGGGAGACCGTGCTGTTGGCGCCGACGGCGATGTTGACTCCAAAGAAAAAGCCGCCGGTGTTGGCGACCGTGACAAAGCCGTTGACCCCGGGGGGCACGGTGACGTCGAGGCTCTTGGTGATGTTCAACTTCCCGTAGCCGGCGGTGTCGAGCGCGACGATCTGGCCGCCGGCGGCGACGGCGTCGTGCGCGGCTTGGAAGTTGCGCTTGGGCGCGTTGCGCGTGCCGTCGTTGGCGTCGTTGCCGAAGCTGGCGACGAAGATTTTCGGCAACTGCGCGTGCAACGGGGTGGCGAAGCCGGTGAGGAGGAGCAGGGTGAGCGCGCCCAAAGGGGCGAAACAACGGGAGAGACAACAATTCATGTCAGTTGTTGTATCACAACTCGCTGGCCCCTTACAAGCGCGCTTTTTCTCGCGTTCCGGCCACTACTTCGCGCTGTAGCTGCCGGGGAAGCCGGTGTTGCCGGCGGCGTTCTTTTCCAGCGTGTTGTTGTTGCGCGAAACCAGCGTGGTGTTCGTGCCGCTGACCCCGGTGCCGTTGCCGGTGATGGTGCAATTGTTCGCCCGCACAATGGTGCCGCCGCTCTGGATGCCGGTGAGGTTGCCCGAGATCGTGCAGTCGTTCAGAGTCACATCCACGTTGGAGCCGGAGAACGGGCCGGTCAGCACGCCGGCGAAGCTGTTCTGCTCCATGCGGCAGCCGGTGACGACCGCCGTCAGGTTAACGGCCGCGCTGGTCATCAGGTTCATCCCGGTGGAGCAACCGCGCGTGATGGTGTCGTGGACATAGAGTTGCAGGGCGGTCGTGTTCTGGGTGATCAGCCCCTGCTGGAAGGTGCGGATCAGGCAGTTCTCAATCGAGAGGCTGCCCGCGGTGTTGACGCGAATCGCGGCGGCCGCGTTGGCGACGCTCTCGACGATGAGCCCGCTCAGGGAAACCACGTCGCTGGCGCCCGCGCTGATGGTGATGCCGTCCACGCCGGCGGTCGTGGTGACGAAGGCGCTGACGCCGGGCGGCACGGTCACGGCGATGCTTTTGGTGATGGTCAAGGTGCCGTAGCCGGCGGTGTCGAGCACGACGATCTGGCCGCCGGCGGCGGCGGCGTTGTGGGCCGCCTGGAAGTTGCGCTTGGGCGCGTTGCGCGTGCCGTCGTTGGCGTCGTTGCCGAAGGAGGCGACGAAGATCTTGGGCAGTTGCGCGTGCAGCGCCGCCGGCGCCGCCAGCAGCAGGAGGGAGAGAAGGAAGGAGCGAACCAGGGGCGTTTTCATACCCCTGTATCGCACGTCGCCCGCCCGGTGCTTGGATCGTATATGTCCCAGCGGCGGAGCGATTTGTTATTTACGCGAAGCTGTGGCAGTCCGGAGATCGGGCAGGCGCAGGAGCAGCGGCACCTCGAAGACTTTTTCGTGGGCGATGCCGTGTTCCCAGAGGCCGTCCTCGCCCCAGGCGTCGCCGTGGTCGGCGCAGACGAGGATCGTGGCGTCGCGAAACGCGTCGAGCAGCGGCGCCAGCCCGGCATCGACGAAACGCAGGCACGCGGCCTGGCGCTCGCGGCAGACTTCGGCGTCGTTCGTCTCACCCGCGAAAGGGACGCACGGGTTGTGCGCCGGGTCCCACGGTGCGTCTTCGTGATAATAGGGCACGTGCGTTTCGCCGATGTTCATGAACAGGAACACGGGGCGATCGGCGGCGGCGAGTTCGCGCTCGACCCAGGCGAGCTGCGGGCGCAGACAGGCGTGGGTCACTCCCTGGTAATAGAAGCGCTCGAAGTCGGCCACGAGCGTCCGGCTCGCCGGCAGCGCGGGATCGAACCAGCCGACCGCGCCGGTGCCGAGCGTCAGCAGCCCGCGCCGGCGAAAACCTTCGATGATGTTGCGCCCTTCCAGCTCGAAGAACGGCTGCGCGCGGCCGGGATGGCCGAGCGCCTGCATTTTGAAAACGCGCGCGAACTTCGGATTCGCATATGGGATCGGCGCGCCGTCCGCGACGCCCGGCGTGAAGCCAACGAACATCGCCGCGTGTGACCCATACGTGAAGTGGCTCGGTGCCCAGGCGCGATGGAGCGGGCCGACGGCCTTGAGGTGTGGCGCGTCGGTCCGCGCAAACGTGTCGTAGCGGCACGAGTCGAGCGTGATGAAGAGCACCGAGTCGGCGGCGTGGGGAAAAGCGAACACAAAAAAGGGATTTGGAGATTTCCGATTTTGGGCAGAGACTTCCCGGCTTGCCGTCAACCATAAGTCAACAACCCATGCACAAAAGCTGCTTCTCATCCGCAGCTTCAAACCTCAACTCATGAAAACCAAATTCCTTCGCTCCACTTCCCTCGTCGCCGGGCTGTTTCTGCTCGCCGGCGCCGCTTCGTCCCTGCACGCGCAGGCCACTCGCACCTGGGTCTCCGGTGTCGGCGACGATGCCAACCCGTGCAGCCGCACGGCGCCGTGCAAAACCTTCGCCGGCACGATCTCCAAGACCGCCGTGGGCGGCGAGATCAATGTGATCGATCCCGGCGCCTTTGGCGCGGTGACGATCACCAAATCCATCACCATCGACGGCGGCGGCGGCTTTACCGCGGGCATCCTGCACACCGGCACCTTCGGCGTCACTGTTAACGACGTCTCCTCCGGCGCCCCCAACACCGCCGTCGTGGTCTTGCGCAATCTCGATATCAACGGCACGGCTTCCACGACAGGGGTGGGAGGCACCTACGGCGTGCGGTTTATTTCCGGCAAGTCGCTGATCATCGAGAATTGCACCATTTCCAATTCCACCGGCTCTCCCGGCAACGGCGTGGAATTCGCGCCGAACCCCGCGGCGGCTGCCGCCACGCAGTTGTTCATCAACAACACCACGATCAACAACTGCAACGGCGGCGTGCTGGTCAAGCCGGGTGCCAATGCCACCGCCAAGGCCACCTTGGAAAAAGTGGAACTGCACGGCAACGGCTTCGGCTTTCGCACGGAGGATCGCACTCAGGTCGTCGTTCGCGATTCGGTTTCCTCCAACAACAACACCAACGGTTTCATCTGCGTCACTGCCAACGTGGCCGCGGGCGAGCTCACCCTCGACAATTGTCTGACCACAGGCAACGGCACCAACGGCGTGAAGTCCGAAACCGCGCTCGCGACCGTGCGCCTGAACAACGTGACGATCGTGGACAACAACACGGGCTTGACCAGCGCGAGCGGCGGCGTCATCGCCACCTTCGGCAACAATCACAACTCCGGCAACAGCCCCGGCGGCAACGGCGCGCCGACGCAGGGCGTCACGTCGCCGCAGTAAGCCCCGCGCGCACGGGCGCACCGGCGCTGGGGCGCCCGTGACCGGCGGGCGCGGGAACGCTGGAGCGGCCTCGCGCAAAGACGCAAAGACGCGCCGGCAAGCGCCGGTGCGCCGGTGCGCGCTCACTTCGCGCTGTAAGTCTGGCCGGGGGAGAAGCTGTTGTTGCCGCCGCCGTTGTCTTCGAGCGTGTTGTTGCCGCGGGTGCGGATCTGCCCGCTGCCGCCGAGGGAGATGACGGCCGAGTTGCCGGTCAGCCGGCAGTTGTCCACCCGGTAGAGCGCGCTGCCCGTGGCCCGGAGGCCGTAGCCGTTGTCGCACACCGTGCTGTCGGCCACGGTGACGAAGCCGTTGTCGGCGACGACCCCGGCGCTGAAGTTGCGGGCGATCCGGCATTTGTCCACCCGCAGCCGGGCGTTGTTGCTCGTCATCGAAACGCCGGCGCCGGACAGCGAGAACAGGCCGTTGCTGGTCACAGTGCAATCCGCGAGCGCCACCAGGCAGTTGTCGCCGCTCACGCCGATGTCGTTGCTCGTGAGGGCGCAACCATCGAGGTGAACCGAGACCGCGTATCCCCCGGCGGCGCGGACGCCGAAGCTCGTGTTGTCGGCCAGGGTGCAGCCGGTCAGCGTCGTCTCGATGCCGCCGCCGGTGCTGAGGACGGTGTATAGGCCGGTGTCGTTCGACTCCAGCCGGCTGCCGGTGACGATCGCCCGCACGTTGACGCCCTGCGGCTGGACATCCACGCCGCGCACGGTGTTGCGCACGCTGCCGCCGTGAATGTGGAGGACCGCGCCCTCGTTGCCTGGGTTGAAGTAAACGCCGGAAGTAAAGTTGCGCACGACGCAATCGTCGAGGTTCAGCGTGCCCACGCTCGCGGCGTAGATGCCGTTGCCGGGCCCGCTCGCGACGCTGCCTTCGATCACGAGGCCGCGCAGGCTGACGGTGTCGGTCGCCGCGGCGTTGATCGTGATGCCGTCGCCTCCATTGCCGACGGTGATAAACCCGTTCACTCCGGGCGGCACGGTGATGGCGATCGCTTGCGTGATGGTCAGCGCGCCATACCCAGCCGTGTCCAGGACGACGATCTGGCCATTGGCCGCGACGGCGTCGTGCGCCGCCTGGAAGTTGCGCTTCGGGCTGCTGCGCGAACCGTCGTTGGCATCGTTGCCAAAGGAAGCGACGAAAATCTTGGGCAGTTGCGCCTGGGCGTTCGGGTTTCCGGCGAGGAGGGCGCAGCAGATCGGGAACGAAGCGAGAAAACGTCGCGCAGAGAACATGGCGCTGCCAACCCTAACAGCTACAGTTGCGGTAAAGATAGCCCAAACGTGCGTCACCTTTCCGTGTAGAGGCGGCGCTTCCCCGCGGAGCGGGATCGTGCCGCCTCTGCAACGAGACAAGTCGGCCACTGCGTCCGTCATCGGAGGCGTTGACTTTTCGGCGCAAAACTCTTTATCCAGAACGTCGGCAGTTGGGAAAGGAACGCTCATCCGCACGGGCGCTCGCTCGAGTCGGGAACGACGATCATGACTTGGTTTTACCACGAGAACGGCGAGGCGAAGGGACCATTCACCGGGCCGGAGATGGCCGGCAAGGTCCGTGAGGGCGTGATCACAGAGCAGACCCTGGTTTGGGCGCAAGGCGCTGCGGCCTGGCAGCCGCTGCAAGAGACATCCTTGGCCGCGCATCTGCCCACGATCGTATCACCAGTGTCGTTGTCGCCGGCGCCACCGCCGCCGCTGCCACCGTCCCCGCCGCCTTCTTCGCCGGGCCTGCCGTCAGCCGCTGTCGCCGCGCCGCCGCTGCCGCCACC
>CAXTRS010000251.1:0-5134 GCA_964246635.1 uncultured Chthoniobacterales bacterium
ACTGCCCGACCCGCGCGAGGGCCAGTATTGGCCATCACCCAATCGAGAAACCGCTCGTCCAACGCCGCCACCGGCGAGCCAGGCTGCCGGCTCTCGCGCAGCAGGAACAAGCCCGCGAGCGCGACGACGACAAGGAACCAGGGAGCGGAGCGGGGCACGGAAGAGAAAGGCTAAAGGCCAAAGGCAAAAAAGAAGAGAAAGGCAGGAATCAGCGATTCTGATTTTTAGCCCTTAGCCCTTAGCCTTTGGATGAAGTCCAGAAATCCGCGCGCTTGTTTTTCCAGTCGCGCGACGAGTTTGGGATCGTTTAGCTTGCCGGTGGTTTCGTCGAGCAGATCGTTGATGTTCGGCAGGAAGACGCGCTCGGGAAATTGGAAGGCGTTGCGATAGGCGAAGATCGCGGAGAGGTGCTCGATGGGGCGCACCGCGCCGGTCGGGCCAGCGGAAAGTCCGACGTAGCAGATGGGCCGGTGCTCGAAGCTCTCGGGGTATTTCCAGTGGTCGATGAAATATTTCAACGCGCCGGGCATCGAGCCGTTGTATTCGGGCGTGACGACGACGATGCCTTCGCTGTCGAGCACGGCACGATTGAACGGCGCGAAGGTTTCCGGCTTTGTCTCGTAAGCCGCGGGCGCGAAGAGGTCGGGCGGCAGCGTGCCGAGATCGAGCAGGGCGACCTGCGCGCCGAGGGTGATGGCGTAAATGTCCGCGACTTGCGTGGCGACTTTGCGGGTGTTGGAGCCGGGGCGGTTGGTGCCGACGAGAATCTCGATCATAGAATGCGGAATGTGGAATGCGGAATGAATGACAGGCGCTGACATCATATTCTGCCATTCCGCATTCCGCATTCCGCATTTCTTCATCCCAGCCGCCGCGCCTCGAAGATTTCCTCGAACGAGATGCCGTGCGCGCGGTTGAGCGCGCGCGTGCCGGCGGCGGCGATTTTGTGCAACAGCGCGAGGCGGCAGGCGTCTTCGGCGTCGCGCCAGACCGGTTTTTGTCGCAGCTCCAGACTCGTGCCGCGCCGCACGAGCAGGCCCCAGCAGACCGGGACTTCGTGCGGCTCAAGGAGGCCGTCTTCGGCGACGACGTAAAACAAATTGCCGCAGCCGTAGCGCACCAGGGTGTCGAATTTCGTGTTGTTGAAAAGCCGGCTTTGCAGTTTGGCGATTTCGCCGAGCACTTTTTTGTAGCCGTCGTGTTCGAGGCCGGTGAAATCGTGGCTGTCGAAGTCGGAAAAGAGCGTGTCGCCGGTGCGCAGGCTCGGATAGTGAATTTTGAGTTGGCGCTCGAGCACGACACGGCGTTCGTGCAGCTCGCGCAGCTTTTCCGCCGTCGCCTGGGCGGAGCGCGAGTCTTTCAAAAAATCGGCGCGCGCCTGTTTGCACTCGAAGATCGCCGTGGACCCGAGCGAGGGTCGGGCGTGGAGCCGGCCGGTGTTCAGCGGACCATCGTCTTTAACCCAGACGCGCCGCGAGATCGGCTGATACGCGGCGAGGTCGGCGCGGTAGCGGCAGTTCGGCAGCGACACCTCGAAGGCACAGGAGTGGTAGCCCATCTTCTGCGCCCAAAAGAGCGCGAGGCGCTTGAGCTCCAGGTGCGCGGGCGATTCGGAAGTGCGACGGGCGGGGAGCAACTGCATCGGAGCGGCAAAGATAGCGAACGCGCGAATTTTTGTCCGCAGATTCCACAGAGTTTCGCCGAGAAAAACAAAAGAAAAATCTGCGTTAATCTGCGTTGATCCGCGGATACCTTTCTTCTCCTCCATGAACGAAAAACCCGAACGCCCTCCCGTTTATTACAGCGAGTATTTGCAGCTCGACAAAATCCTCAACGCCCAGCAGCCCGAGAGCGGCAAGGAAGGCGTGCGCGCGGATGACGAGATGATGTTCATCATCATCCACCAGACCTACGAGCTGTGGTTCAAGCAGATCCTGCACGAGCTCGAGATCATCCGCGGCATCTTCGGACAGCCGAACATTTCCGACAACGCGCCGGACATCTACAACACCGTCCACCGTTTGAAGCGCGTCTGTCGCATTCTCGACATCGCCGTCTCCCAAATGAGCGTGCTCGAAACGATGACGCCGCTCGATTTTCTCGATTTCCGCGACCTGCTGCGACCCGCTTCTGGATTCCAAAGTGTGCAGTTCAAGCTCATCGAAGCCACGCTCGGACTCGAATACGAACAGCGCCACGGCAAGGGCTACTACCGCTCGCAGCTCAAGCCGCAGGAAATCGAGCGCGTGCAGGCCGCCGAGTCGAAAGAATCGCTGCTCACGCTCATCAACCGCTGGCTGGAACGGATGCCTTTCATCAAAGACCCGAAGTATTGGTCCGACGCCGGCGAGCAGCGCTCCTTTTGGCAACAATACCGCGAGGCCTACCGCGCCAGCCTGCACGAAGCCGAAATGAGCAACTTGCCCACGTTCGACACGCTTTTCATGGACGACGCGCACTACCCCGCTGCCGAGCGGCGCTTGAGCGCGGACGCGAACCGCAACGCGCTTTTCATCATGCTCTACCGCGACTACCCGCTGATCCATCTCCCCTACGAATTGCTCAGCGCGCTCCTGGAAATCGACGAACTCCTTTCACTCTGGCGCCACCGCCACATCCACATGGTTCAGCGCACCATCGGCAAACGCGTCGGCACCGGCGGCAGCAGCGGCGCCGACTATCTGCGCGCCGCCGCCGAGAGCCATTACGTCTTCAAAGAACTCGCCGAACTGACTTCCTTCCTGCTCCCCCGCAACCGCCTGCCGAAGCTGCCGCAGAAGCTCGTGAATGATTTGAGTTACCGATAACAACACTCCTCCGCAAAAAGCAGTTCAGAAAAAGAGAACGCGAATCTAGATGCGGCGCCACCAGTCGCGGAGCTGACGGAAAAGCGTCACCGGAGAAGGCTGAGGTTCACAGGAATATTGAACGGGCGGATTGTGGATGTCGGAGATTGTGCACCAGCAGCGGCGACACCCGAGGCTGTGGCGCTCCACGAATAAATTCGGATCGGCGCCCAATCGTTCGTGAAACTCGCGCGCGGCATCGGGCGGGATTTCACCAGCGAGATAGATGTCGATGGATATCGCCTTGAGGTCTTCGACGATGCTGGCAACGCGAAGCCCGTGCTTTTCGATCAATGATGCCAGTGCCGGCCGCAGCTCGTCGCAACAGGCGGTCTTCCAATCCGAGGGAGGCAGAGAGCGCGAACCCATCGCTAGCCAGCCTTTTTATCCAGCCCGCAGCCAGCGCGCCACATCCCGCGCCCAGTAGGTGAGGATGAGGTCGGCGCCGGCGCGTTTGAAGGCGGTCATTTGTTCCATCACGGCGGCGCGTTCGTCGAGCCAGCCGCGGGCGGCGGCGGCTTTGAGCATGGCGTATTCGCCGCTCACGTTATACACCGCGGTGGGTCGGTCGAAGCGTTCCTTCACGCGCCACAGAATGTCGAGATACGGCAGGCCGGGCTTGACCATGACGATGTCGGCGGCTTCGTCGAGGTCGGCCTCGACTTCGCGCAGGGCTTCGCGCGCGTTGGCCGGGTCCATTTGATACGTGCGCCGGTCGCCGAATTTCGGCGCGCCCTCGGCGGCTTCGCGGAACGGGCCGTAGAACGCGCTGGCGAATTTTGCGGCGTAGCTCATGATCGGCGTTTCGGAAAATCCGCGCGCGTCGAGCGCCGCACGGATCGCGCCGATGCGGCCGTCCATCATGTCGCTCGGCGCGATGAGATCGGCGCCGGCGGCGGCGTGGGAAACGGCGGTGCGCGCGAGGATTTCGACCGACTCATCGTTGGCCACGTGAAAGCTTCCGCCCTCGCGGGAATGGACGACGCCGCAGTGGCCGTGGCTGGTGTATTCGCAGAGACACACGTCGGTGACGACGAGCAAATCCGGCGCGTCTTTTTTCAACTCGCGCACCGCCCGCTGCACGATGCCGTCGTCCGCCCACGCACCGCTCGCCTGTTCGTCTTTTTCTTTCGGAATGCCGAAGAGCAGCACGGCGCGAATGCCGTCGTCCGTGTGCGCGGCAACGGCGGTTTCGATCAAGCCATCCAAGGGCAACTGCGACACGCCGGGCATCGAGCTGACCGGCACCGGCGCGCTGATTTTTTCGCTGACAAACAGCGGCAGGATGAGGTCGGCCACGCGCACCTCGGTCTCCCGCACCAGCTCGCGCAAAGTCGCGGTGGCGCGCAGGCGGCGGGGACGGCGGGTGAGCGGAAGGTTGGAAAAAGTCACGGCGTGAAAATTTGTCATAAAAATGAACGAAAGGCACGAAAAGCTCTGCCAATCGACACGATGCGATTTTCTGCTGCGAAAATTTTTCTGCCGTCTCCAGCCGGTTTGTGGCCTAACATCGGACATGTCCGTCTCACCGCGCGCTGAGTTCCTGCTCATCGACATCGGCAACACGTTCACGAAATTCCAGCTCGCCGGCGCCAGGCGGTTGCGCGGTCCGCGGCGGAAATTGCTCACCGCCGAGCTGACCTCTTCGCGGGTCATCGCGTTGCTCGACCGCTGGAGCTTTCGGCGCGTCGCGCTTTGCTCCGTGGTGCCGGTGGCGACCGAGGTGATCGCCGAGACGCTGCCCGAGCCGCTCTTCGCGTTGAAGTCCGGCGCGCGCCGCACACCGGCGCAACTCGGCGGTGTGGATCTGCGCGCTTACCCGCGTCGGAACAAGCTCGGCCCCGATCGGCTCGCCAATCTCGCCGGCGCGCTCGGCCGCCACGGCCCTGGGCCGCTGCTCGTCGTTTCGCTCGGCACCGCGGCGACGTTCGACGTGCTCGACGCCGGCGCGCGATTTCTCGGCGGCGTCATCGCGCCGGGGCCGGACGCGCTCGCCAACGCGCTGCACCACCGCACCGCACTGCTGCCGCTGCTTGCGTTTCCCGCGCACGCCTACGCTTCGCCGGCCCCACCCGCGCTCGGGTTGTCCACGCAAGATGCGTTGCGCTCCGCGGCGTTTCACGGCTGGCGCGGCATGGTGAAAGAAATCGTTCACGCCATCTGTGCCGAGCAATCCGCGCGGCTCGGGTTTCCGAGCGACGGCGATTGCACGGAGCGTTTGAAAATCGTCGTCACCGGCGGCGTCGCGGCGCGGCTCGCGCAGGACGTGCCCGAGCTGAAGCACGTCG
>CAXTRS010000251.1:5144-7578 GCA_964246635.1 uncultured Chthoniobacterales bacterium
GCGAGCCCGATCTCGCGCTCGAGGGCTTGCGCAGCAGCGCGGCGGCCGGTGGTCTCAGCGCCGTCCGCCGCGCGCGGCCAGGCGGCGCTGCCGGTGTCGTTGCGGAATCGGCTGACGACGCTGCGGCGGCGTCAACCGCAGTCTATAAAGACGAACACACGCTGCCGCTTGCCGGGCTGGAGGGCTGACAGACGAGCGCTTGTGACAGGAGCGCGCCGGTGCGACGCTCCCGCTCCGTTTCTCTCTCGCCATGTGTCATTCCCGCTTCTTTGACTTCCTCTTTCCACGCCGCTTCGTCGCGCTTTCGTTTCTGCTCACGCTGCTCTTCGCGCTGGCGGGGACGACGCACCGCGCCCGTTGCGCGACCGCACCGCAACAGGAAGCCGTTCCCCGCGACAAGGACGCCAACGCTTCGCCCGCGTTCCAAAAACTCGCCGACGAATTTCTCGCCGGTTATTTCGCCTTCCGGCCGCTGAGCGCGGTCTCGCTCGGACTGCACGCTTACGACGGCAAGATGACGGACTTCCGCCGCGCGTCGCTCGACGCTGAACTGCGGCGGCTGAAAGATTTCGATGCGCGCCTCGTTACCTTGCCCGATTCCGGGACGGTATCGCAAGCCGAGAAGCTCGACCGCCAGGTGCTGCGGCTCGCCATTCAGCGCGAGATTTTCGGCTTCGAGGAAGCGCGCGAGCTCGACCGGAACCCGATGACCTACGCGGGCGCGCTCGACGTAAACGTCTATCTCAAGCGCGACTTCGCGCCGCTGCCGGAACGGCTGCGCTCGATCATCGCGACGGAAAAACTGGCGCCAGATGTGTTCGCGGCGGCACGCGAAAATCTCGTCGATCCACTGCCGAAACCGAAGGTCGATCTCGCGATCCTGATCGCGCGCGGCGGCGCGGATTTTCTGGAAAAAGATTTGGTCGAAGCCGTGCGCGAAGTGAAGGACGACACGCTCCAGGCCGAGTTCAAAGAGACCAACGCGAAAGCGGCCGCGGCGTTGCGCGAATATGCCGACTGGCTGGAAAAAGAAAAGCTGCCGAAGGCGGATTTGGGCTTCGCGCTCGGCGAGGAACGCTACCGCAAATTTCTCGCCGTCAGCGAGGGCATCACATCGTTGTCGCCCGCGAAAATTTTGGAGATCGGCCTGGCCGAATTGAAGCGCGAACAGGCGGCGTTTGCAGCGGCAGCCAAAATCATCGATCCGAGCAAACCGCCGATTGAAGTCTTCAAGGACATCCAGCGCGACCATCCCACGCCGGAGGCCCTGATTCCTGATACAAAAAAGGATCTGGAAAGCATCCGGCAATTCCTCGTGGACCGGAAGATCATCACGCTGCCCAGCGAGGTGCGTGCGACCGTGGCGGAAACGCCGAGTTATCTGCGCGCGACGAGCTTTGCCTCCATGGACACGCCGGGGCCGTTCGAGACCCGCGGCGCGCAGGCCTATTACTACGTCACGCCGACCGAGTCGCAGTGGTCGGACAAGGAAAAAGAGGAATGGCTGACGGCCTTCAACTATTACACGAGCGACGTCGTTTCGATCCACGAAGCGTATCCCGGCCACTACGTGCAATTCCTGCACTTGAACGCGTCGCCGGTGAACCGGATTCAGAAAATCTTCGGCAGCTACGCGTTTATCGAAGGCTGGGCGCACTACACTGAGCAAATGCTGCTCGACGAGGGCTTCGGCAAGAGCGACACTGACCCGAAAGCGGCCGCGAAATACCGCCTCGCGCAAAGCGACGAAGCGCTGCTGCGGCTCTGTCGCCTGTGCGTCTCCGTGAAGCTGCACACGCAGGGCATGAGCGTCGAGGACGCGGCAAAATTTTTCCAGGACAACTGCTACTACGAAGCGAAGCCGTCGATGCAGGAAGCACTCCGCGGCACCTACGATCCCGGCTATCTGTTTTACACGCTCGGCAAGCTCCAGATTTACAAGCTGCGGCGCGATTACCAAAAGCAGGAAGGCGCCAATTACTCGCTGAAAAAATTCAACGACGCGATGACCGATAACGGCCAGATGCCGGTGCGATTTTTGCGCGAGGTTTTGTTAAAAGACAAAGCCGGCTGGGATGACATCCTCTAGTCGCTTCGCTGCCCCATGAGCGCCGCAGCCCCTCCCCTCGCCCTCGGCATCGATTTCGGCGGCACGAGCGTCAAGTTCGGGTTGGTGCGCGGCAGGGACATCCTTGAGCGCGGCGAGCCGATCCCGACCGGCCAGCACGCCCGCCGCGACGAGTTGTTCGCGGCCATCGTGCGCGCCGCGAGGGCGCTGTGCTCGCGCGCCCCCGCCGGCGAGCCAGTCGCCGCGCTCGGCGCCGGCTTACCCGGACCTGTGGACCACAAAACCGGCGTGGTGCATACCCTGTCGCACGTCCCCGGCTGGACCGAGGTGCCGCTGCGCGCCCAGCTCGCGCAGATGAAGCGGATG
>CAXTRS010000252.1:0-4580 GCA_964246635.1 uncultured Chthoniobacterales bacterium
CCGGTGGCGGGACTCGAACCCACACTCCGCTTGCGCGAAAAGGGATTTTAAGTCCTTGTTCTGGCAACGGATTTCTCTGCGGAAGAGCCGTTTCCCTCTAGGATGACGGGGCACGACGAGATGCGACGGGGTGTTGCGGGCGCGGGTTTGCATACGTTATGGCAGTATGGTGGCAGGGGGTTTCAGGCGGCAAAAACGGCCGGCGCGCGCTTGCTCAGGTAGTCGGAAACCGCGCTCCTCGGGATGCGCCAGACCCGGCCCGGCTTGGTGGCGCGAATCTGGCCGGCCGCGCACTTTTTCTTCACGTTGTCGGGGTGGAGACCGATCTGCTCGGCGACCTGTTCGGTCGTCAGCATGTCCTCGGTGGGATCGAAGGTTTGGCGGGTGCGTTTCATAGGAATTACAGGCCGAGCAGGCGCTTCTCCTCGTCGGTGAGCTTTGCCAATGCGTCAGACTTCGCCTTCTTCCTTCGCTCGTATTCGGCATCGTCCACGGCAGAGGCCAACGTGGTGACATACCAGAGGGCGTTCCGAATGTCCTCGTGCTCCGCTTTGATGCACTTGCGGCCAACTTGAATCTCAACGTCCCACTTGCCCACGGATTCGCCGAGTGCGTTGCTTTTGCGAACGTCCATCTCGTAGTGGATGGAAACGTAGGGGTAGCCGCCCAGCCCCAAGATCGTGTTGCGCAGGTTGTGGTGCTGATCCCAGTCGTGCGGCATCTCGTCCGGGCTCGTCGGTAGTTTCGGTGGTTCGCTCATGGCAGGAGGTTGAAATAACGCTCGGCGGCGTCGGGATGGACGACCTCGCGGTAATTGGTGAAAATCAGTCGGGTCGAGGCGTGGCCCATCTGGAGAGCCAGAAAGGCGGCATCGTTGAACTTGGCGATGTGGTAGGAGCAGAACGAGTGGCGCAGCACGTCGTTCGGCCAGCGCGTCACGCCCGCCTTCGTGCGCAGCCCCGGCAACCGGCGATAATAATTCCACTTCCCGCCCGGATAGACGGCGCCAGTGCGCTCGCCGAAGGGCGCGAGCCACGCTTGGAGGTTGGGCAGGATGCGCACCAGGCGGCGCTGGCCGGTCTTGGCGTGGAGCGCCTTAACCTCGATGTTGCCCGGCTTGTCGCCGTGCGGCCAGTGGATGTGCCGCCAGTCCAGCCGCATCGTCTCCTCGGGGCGGATACCGGCAAAGAGTCCGATGGCGATGACGGGCAGCAGCGCGTCGTCGCAGGCCCGCAGGAGGGACTCGGCTTCCGCGACCGTGAGCGCATGGATTTCGCCCCCGCGGGTGTCGAGTTTTTCGACGCGGGAGAGCGGATTGCTCGCGACGTAGCCGCGCTTGAGCGCGTGCTCCATCATGACGTTGAGCAGGCGCAGAAAATTGTTTTGCGTCACCGCCCCGCTGTTGGGCAGCGCGCGCAGCCAGTCCTCGACGCCGGGAGCCGTGAGATCGCTCGCCAGTTTGTCCGCATGGTCGGCCGCGAAGCGCTGGAGCCGGTTGGTCAGGTCTTGGAGATAGGTTTTGCTCTTCCCTTTGGCTTTCTTGTCGGCGATGACTTCGGCGACGAGCGCGGGCACCGGGATGGACTGCGCGGCGATAACGACGGCGCGCCGCTTGTCCTCGACCGCTTCGGCGAGCGTGAAGCCGTGGGCGCGGCAAATCTTCAGGCAGCGCCACGCCTCGGCGCGCTCCTCGGCGCTGAGTCCGCGATCCTCTTCGGCGACGGCGGCCTGGCGATCGCGCTCGGCCGCGGCGAAGTTTTTCGCCTCGCCTTTCGTGGGAAAGAAATGGCGCTCGCGCTTGCCCGACGCGCTGCGGTCGGGCTGAACGCTCACGCAATAGCCCCCGCCTTTGACGGGGTAAGGTTCGAGTGAAGCGCGACGAGGCATGGCGGGAAAAAGTTCAGGCGGCTTCGGTCTGCTCAAAGCTCAAAGAGGGGGGGGGGCAAGCGCGGGCAGCGATGCGGGCTTGCTCGACATCAGGCGGCGACCCGCGAGTTCGGGGAAACGCACGAGACCGCTGCGGCGGCTCCTGCCTTGGCGGGCGCTCTTGATCGTCACGCTCTCGACCGCATGGCCGAGCCGTTCCAGCGCCTCAGTGATGCTGCCGGCTTGGACCACTGCGGTTGTGCGCGCCACAGAGCCGAGTTTGAGATGGAAGATGAAGGGTTGGCTCATGCGGCCACCTCCAACTCCATTTGCGAGCGGCTGGCGCGCAGCGCAGCGACGGCCGTCGGGTTCAGCCAGAGCACTTCAGTGCGCGGCGCGTTGGTTTGGGCGCGTGCGGAGGTCTCGTGTCGATCCCACTCGGTCAACGCTACGTTGTAGATTGGATGGTCGTAGCCGCTGAGAACGGCCATGCCTTTGATGGACTGTAGCCGACTCAACAGCATGAGATGATCGGCATCCTCCATCTCATGCGCGTAAACCCTGCCGAGCTTGCTCGCCCGAGAACTCAGAACATAGGGCGGATCCAGATAAAGCAGCGCCCTCGGATCGTCGTAAACATCGAGGATTTTCTGCCAAGGCAGATTCTCGATGATGACCTCTTTAAGGCGCTCGACATAGGCGGGGATCGTTTCCGGCCAGCCGTTCCAAGCGGAGCAAGGCGACCAGTGGGATTTCGCGGTGCGCGTGCGCCAACCATTGCGACTGCGCCGGTCCTTGTTTCCGAGAGACTGGAAAGAGCGCACAATCAAGCGCCGCGCTTCTTCAATAGGATCCTCCGAGGCTTCCCATGCGTCGTCGAACTCGGCACGCGAGAAGGGCGTAAGCTCGACCGCTCGCCGCAGAGACTCGGCTCGAGCTGGATCCCGCAGGATGCGAAATAGCTCGACGATTTTCTGATCGAGATCGTTGTAAACCTCGATGCGCGACGGCGACTTGCGCATCAGCACCGATGCCGCGCCTGCAAACACCTCAACGTAAACCTCGTGCGGTGGGAAGTGCGAAATGATCCATTCGGCAATGCGCCATTTGCCGCCGTGGTAGCGCAGGACCGGTCGCGTTGGTGCCGCAATAGCCGCCGGCTGTGTCAGCAAGTCCGTGCTCATCATCGCGTCCCTGCGAGGTGCCGGTCGACGTTTTCGACCATGCGCGCGGCATCGGCCGAGGTGATCGTGACGCTCTTGCCACCCGTCGCGAGCGTCATGGTGCCGCCGCCTGGGTCACCCGACGGCTCGTGCCTGAAATCGAACTCGCCTTGGAGGAGCGCGGCCCCGTGCTCGCGCGCGATTTCCTGCGCTTGCTGGACTTCTTGCGAGGCCGCGCCGTGGCGTTCGGCGACGCCGACAAACCAGCCGGCTTGCACGTCGTGCAGGCGCATCTTCAGCTTCGGGCGACCGTGGTCGTCGGTTTTGCCCGTCAGCTCGAGGTGGGAGAGTTCGTGATCGAGCAGGGCAAGGCGCTGCTCGTCGCTGAGTTCTTCCCAGCGCTTGAAGTCGAGCGAGATTTCGGCGTCGGCGCGACCCATCGCGCGGTCCTTCGGGCCGATGATTTTCACCACGGCCAGGCACGGGTAGCCATGCCACTTGAGCGGGTCGGGTTCGACGGGATCGCCGTTGTCGTCGAGCGCGCTGCGCACCCAGAGGAAATCCAGGCGCACGTCGGCGAGCCGGGCGTGGTAGAGGTGGATGACTTGCGCCGCGGCGTCGAGCACGGCGTCGTCGGTGCATTTTTCGTAGAGCGGCATGGGGCGTGTGTTGTGGTTGCTGGCGGGTCTGCGGAAAGCGGCTGCTAAGCGGGCTGCGGCGCGGTCGGATCGGCGGCGTGCAGGATGTTCGCGAGCGCTTCGCGGTTCTTCATGATCCACTCCGCGACCGCCACTGGGTCTTCTTTGACAACCGAGTCTTTCGTCTCCGCCCGTCTTTCGATCAGTTGGAGAATGGCTGCGCGGCCTTCGCTATCGAGGGCTTCGACCGCGGTCTCATGGAGGGTGCCGGCGTTGGTTTTGTAGGCGGTGACTTGTTTCATGGTATCATTTCAACTGGGTGTCATGGTACCGGAGCCGATGATGGGCACGGGGCTTTGGGAGCGAGAAACTTGTCGAGGAGCGGCGTGGCTTCCTTGAACGTGACGGCCTCGGCGTGCTCGACGCCGAAGCGCACGAGCTGGCGCAACTGTCGCGGCGTGGCGAGTTCGCGCTTCGAGCGTCCGACGATGAGTTCGATCGTCCGGCTGGCCTGGCCGAACGTGCGGATGTCGTCGATGCCTTTGCCGGCCAGGAATCCCATCTGGCGCGGTGTCGGCGGGCGCTGCTCGCGCCGGGTCAGCGGCTCGTAGGCGAGCAATTCCCGCCCCTCGTCGCCCGCCGCCGCGGCAAACACTGCGGCGTCGAAAAACCGGCTGCGGCACTTCGCCCGCGCGAGCAGCGCCTGGCGCAGCGCGCCCTCGCGGTCGGCCGCCACGTCCATGCCGGTGCCGATGAGATCGAGTTCCTCGTCGCCCTCCGCGCCGGCCTCGAGCCGTTTCGTGATGGCGCGCGCCTCCTCCTCAGTCTTGGCGAACAGGTTGGCGGGCCGTTGCAGGCCGAGCTTTTCGTATTGGACGAGCGGATCGAGGATGAGGCAGTCGGGCTTGGCGCT
>CAXTRS010000252.1:4590-7512 GCA_964246635.1 uncultured Chthoniobacterales bacterium
GGATGGTCACCGCCGCCAGGTCTTCGGCCGTCTCGGCGCGGCGCTCCTCGGGCGTGGCGAGTCCGTCGATCGTGCCCGGCAGCACGCGGGTGCCGCGGCCGATGATCTGCTGGTAGAGCGTCGCGCTCTTGGTGAGCCGCAGGTTCAGGATGGCGTCGATGCGCTCGATGTCCACGCCCGTGGTGAGCAGGCTCGAATTGCTCAGGAGCTGGAACGGGCAATCTTCGCGCGCGAACGCGGCGAGCAGCGCCGCGCGGTCGCCCGTGTTGCCGTCGATGTGGCGGGCGGAGAGGCCGCGCGCGTTGCACACGGCGACGAATTTCTCGCTCGTGACGATGAGCGGATGGAAGGCGAGGATGCGCCGGCGCGGCGCGTAGCGCTTGATGGCATCGACGATCTGCTCGAACAGCGGCGAGATGGCATCGGCGACGCCCTTCTCCTCGAAGTCGCCCTTCTTCACGGCCACGCCGTCGAGCGCGATCGACACGGGGAGCGTGCGCACCTTGATGGGCGCGAGATAGCCCTCGCCGATGGAATCGAAGCAGGTGTGCTCGTAGGCGACGGTTTCGTAGAACGCGCCGAGTTCCCGCTTGTCGGCGCGGAAGGGCGTCGCCGTCACGCCGAGCACGCACACGGCCTGCGCGGAGCCGTTGCAGCCGAAGAGGCGCGGCGCGTCGTCGCGGTCCACGGCGCCCACGGCCGGATAGCCGCAGAAGTGGCGCAACACGGTCTGCCAGTTCGAGGCGAGCGAAAGGTGGGCTTCGTCGCAGATGATGTGCGAAAAGCTGCCCGGTCGCCATTTGGCCAGCCGACGGCACATGGTCTGGATGCTGGAGACGACGAGGGGCGAGCCGGGAGAGGCGCGCTGCTCGGCTTTCTCGACGGCGGCGATGAGGCCGGCGGCGCGGTAGAGCTTGGCGACGGCCTGCGCGATGCGCTCGTCGCGGTCGGCCAGGATGAGCACCCTGGCACCCTGCTCGTTGATCCAGTGCCGGGTCAGGCGCGAGAACACGACGGTTTTGCCGTCGCCCGTGGCGAGCACGAGCAGCACGCGCTGAAAATCGCCGCTGGCAAACGCCTTCTCGACGGCGTTGCACGCGCGATTCTGGTAGGGGCGGAGCGTGAACATGGCGGCTTCCTCAAACCTTCCGAAATTCGATGACCCAGACCCACGGATTCACGTCCCAGCCGAAACCGCGTTTTGCGTTGAGCGAGTCCCAGAGTTCGCGGTATTCGCAGACGTAGGGTGCGATTTGTTTGCTTTGGCAGTGCTGACACCGCCCGGCGCGAGTCATTCCCTCGGCTTTCGCATCCGCCTCGCTGATCTCCTGCACGCGCTCGACGCGCACGCTGACGATTTCCAGCGTCAGGCGGCTGGCCCAGCGGGGCATGAAGCGGGAGGATTGTTTGATTGAGCGTCCGTCGTTTTTTGCCGACCGGTCAACCATCCTGAAATAAGTGGAGAGACCGCCATCGGGCACATCGCCGTTTGCTGCGCTCAAGGCGAAACAGGAGTCGTCGGCATACCAGATGCAGAGGTCGTCGATTCCGGTAACGCAGGCCGCGAACGACTCCTTCACCCAAAGCCGGTCGCCGGGCTGGCCGTAGGGGCAATAGACGGTATCAACCGCAATGGTGTTGCACGCGAGTCGTTGGCCGAAAAAGCGATGCTTTTGGTTGAGTTCCCGCTTAAACGCCCACCATTCGCCTTTCAGTCCACATGCGTAGCCGTCATTCCTTTCCACCCACTCCGAGGCTGCCAGGGAGTAACCACGGTGGCCCTTAGCTACTCGACGTGTCTGCGTTTTCCGCCCGTCGAGAATGGCGCGGACCATCTCGCCGGAGAAAAGGATGGGGCGGTCTTTCGCCTCTGTCGCCAGCATCGCGCTCATAATTTCTCCACAGTGATCCGATTTAGACTGCCACTGGTGCCTTGATGGCCGGGGCCGGGTTGTAATTGGCGAGGTGGAAGTCCTCGAACCGGAAGGCGTCGATGCTTGGGACCGCCCGAACGAGCGCCAGGGTCGGCAACGACCGCGGCTCGCGGGAGAGCTGTTCATGCACCTGCTCGAAATGGTTTCGATAGATGTGCAGGTCGCCGAACGAGATGATGAGTTCGCCCGGCACCAAGCCGCTGACATGGGCAAGCATGATGTCGAGCAGCGCGTAGCTCGCGATGTTGAAGGGCAGGCCCAAGAAGCTGTCGATCGAGCGCGCGTAGAGGTGCAGATGGAGCCGCCCGTTATCGACTTGGCACTGCCAGAGCGTGTGGCAGGGCGGCAGTTTCATCGCCGGCACGTCCACGGGGTTCCAAGCGCTGACGATGTGGCGGCGACTGTCCGGCTTCTCGCGCAGGTCGCGCACGAGATTGGCGACTTGATCAATGACCACTGAGCAGTGGCCATCACGAAGACCCGGCCAGCGCCGCCACTGTTGGCCGTAAACCGGGCCGAGGCGACCGTTCTCGTCTGCCCACTCATCCCAAATGGTCACGCCATGCTCTTGGAGATAACGGACATTCGTGTCGCCCCGCAAAAACCAGAGCAGTTCGTAGATGATGCTCCGCAGATGGACGCGCTTGGTGGTCAGGAGCGGGAAACCGTCGAGCAGGTCGTGCCGCCATTGGTAGCCGAAGACGGCGCGCGTCCCGACACCGGTGCGGTCGGTGCGGTCGGTGCCCTCGCTGAAAACGTGACGAAGAAGTTTGAGGTAGCTGTTCATACCTTTTCCACGGTGAACCGATGCCCGTTGATGTCCGTGCTCCAGCGGCCACCGTGGCCGATGCAGCGGTGAATGAGATCCTCGGCGGTGCTCTTCGCGTCGATGGTCTTGCGGATGATGCGCAGCGCCCACTTGAGCGGCTTGCTGTGCGTGTGCATGAGCAGCAGCGCCTCGCTGGCCACCTCGGGCGCGAGACTGCAC
>CAXTRS010000253.1:0-7491 GCA_964246635.1 uncultured Chthoniobacterales bacterium
TTCGCAAACCGAAGAAAAAATCGGCGAGATTGCTGCCGCTGAACGCGCCGCTGTGCGCGCCGGGTGCGCCGTCGCCGCTCCATTCCAGGGTCAGCGCTCCGACCGGTGGCTCGGGTAATCCGTAGCTCGCAAAGGCGGCGCCATACGGTGCGAGGTCGCGCACGTTGAGCCGACCCTCCGCGGTGTAACGCCCGGAGCCGGCGAGGCCAACTGCGCCCTTGCCCAGGAGTGAGTCGGCGGCCCGCACGGCTTCGAGATGGGTGATCTGCAATTCGTCGCCGCGAAAGGTCATCGTCGCGCGCAGCCGGTCGAGCGGCGCGCGGCTGACGCGCAGCGGGCCGGCCTCGATTTTCAGATACCCGTCGAGCGCGCGCGCGCGGCCGGTGAGGGTGCCTTGGGCGTTCATGCGGCCGGTCAGCGCGGGCAACCCGAAGCCGGGCCAGAGCAGGTGCGCGAAGTCTTCGAGATCGTCGATGCGCGCGTCGAGGTTGCAGGAAAAATTGTCCAGCCACGGCGGCAACTGGAAACGGGCGGCGAGGGCGTCGGTCTTCGCGTCGGGCGTGGTGGCTGGTTTCGCGACGGAGGCCACAGCGGCGGGCCACGAAGAGGGCAGCGGGCCTTCGCCATTGAGCACGAGGCGATTGCGGCGTTGCACGAGGTCGAGTTCGTGGACCGTGATGCGCTGGTGCAGCGCGGTGGCGGCGAGGAGCAGGCGCTGCCAGCGTCGCGCGCCCCATTGGAAATCGGTGACTTCAAAGCGCGCCGATGCTGCGGCCGCCGAGAGATCGGCGGGATCGCCGTTGAACGAAAAAACGCCCGCGCGCACCACGCCGCCGGTCGGCCCGGCGAGGCCGAGCAGCTCGGTGAGCGGACGCACGGCGACGCTTTCCAGAGAGCCGGCAATTTCGAGTTGCCAGCGGCCGGGGTGCGCGCCGCCTGCGCGGGGAAGGAGGGCTTTCACCTGACCCCGCAAGGTGCCGCCGAGCGCGCGCAACGTGAGGTCGCCGTTGAGCTGTTTGCGGCGGAGCTGCGAGCCGTCGAGCGTTGCCGTCTCCACCTCGATGCCTGGCGCGAGGGCGAGCCGGTTGAGGGTCAGCCGCGTGCCGGTCCATTGGGTCGTGGCGTGCCAGTGGTGATACACGCTGTCGAGTCCGCCGGGGGCGCGCGCCTCGACCTCGCGCGCCAGGAACGCGCCGGGCGCGTCCTTGTAGCCGCTCAGCCGCGCGCCGCGCAGACGCAGGATGGCGCTGGTCCGGTGCAGGGTAAGATCGGCGTCGCGCGGGACGACGAGCTCGAAGTTCAACGGCGTCAGGTGCGCGGTGAGCGAGGAGGAGAGTCGGTTCCCCCGCTCCCGCGGCCAGTCCGCGGGCGATGAAGACTTCGCAGCGGCAGCGGCGAGCTGGCGGCTGCGCAGCGCGTCGAGCGAGAGATTTCCGCGCACGTCTTCAAGCACGAGCCGGTCGAGCCAGGAGGATTTTGCGCGACCGAACAGCGGCAGGGAAGGGGAGAGGACCAATTCCGCGCGACCGATTTGGAGGTCGGTCGCCACGGGCGGCTCCGCGCCGGTCGCAGCGGGAGCCGCGGGAGCCGCGGAGTGCAGGCGCACCCGGTGCAGCACGGTGACATCCAGCGGGGAGCCGTCCATGGCGCCGATGTCGAGTTGCAGTCCCCACCGTGCGGCCTCCCAGCGCAGCCATGAGCGCACCACCGCATGCCAGGCGGGCGGATAAAAGAGTAGCGCGCCGCAGAGGGCGAGCAGCAGACACAGGATTGTCCAAGCCAGGAGGCGCCGCCGGGAAAAGGCCGCGCCGCCAGGCTCGCGCGCGGCGGGCTGAACGGCTCTGCCACCGCGGGAAGTTTTTGCGGATTCCAACGCTGCCGGGGCCGCGGCGGGAGCGATGGGAGCAGCAGGCGTGGAAACAGTGTCTGGCACAGCGAGCGATGCAGGGAATGGCAATAAGTTTCTACGCGCGCCGAGGCGCTTTTGCGCGGCCGGGAGCGGACGGTAAATCGTCCGCGGCGAACGGCAAGCGGGCGAGTGCGCGCGGGCGGATGTGGCGTTACCGGGCCGGATCCGCTCCAGTCGGCGGCCGGGGCGCGTCGCCGAACTGAATCTCCAGCCGGCAATCGTTGCCGAGCCGCTCGCGCAACTGCGCGGTGAGCGCGGATTCGGCTTCGCGCGCGAGATTGGCTTCCTCGGCCTTGAGCCGCGCCTGGTCGGTCAGGGCATTGATGTCCTCGGCCAGCTCGCCGGGTTGCACGCGATTCCAGATGCCGTTCTTGAGTTCGAGCACGTCGATTTTTTTGCTCTCGACGCTCAGGATGCGAGCCTTCGGCAAAGTCACGCGCAGCACGGGCAGCTCGCCCCGGCTCGCCGCGCCGGCGCCCGTGGAACGCTCGAGTTGGGCGGAAAAGGGCGTTTGCAGATCAAACCCAGCTTTGACATGGAAGTCGCCGCGCAGCCGCACGCGCTTCGAGCTGCCGAGCCGCGTGTCGTTGCGTTCGCGCTCGACCGTGGTGTCGCGTTGCACCACGACCAGTTCGAGGACGCGCGCGGTTTGCTCGAAGACGACGTGGTTGTCCACGGTGACGCGCGGTTGAAAGACGTGATGAAACGCGTCTTGGAGCGCCGCGAGCGTGCGCTGCACGAGGCGATCCGCGGCGTCGGCCGCGGCCTTGGTCGAGTCCACCGTGCCCTGCCGGCACTGCGCGACGAGGAACGCGCTCAGCAGCGCCAGTGCACAGACGATCCCCAGAGTCGCAGCCGGGCAACCGAGGGGACGACGCGACGCCGGCGCAGCGCCGGCGGCCCCGCTCTGCGCGTCCGGCGCGCGGGTGGGCACCACGCTTTTGCGCTCGGGCAGTTTGTCCTCATCTGGGTCGGGTTTGGCTGCGGCCACAGGTGCGACGCTAGCGTCAACGAGCGCGAAGCACAACGCGCGCACGGCGACGGGACGGAATTCGCCCGCGCGGGCAAAAAAGTAGCGCCCCCCGCGGCCGATGGCCACGAGGGGCGCCTGTTCCCCCCAGAACAATCTTCTAAAATCGTTTACATCGTTAACCTTCTCGCCTCCAACGCGCAAGAAAAAACTCACTTTTCTTTGCCGGCGGCTTCTGACAGCGAGCGGCGAACAGGCGGACTCTGACTGTGCTTGGCGTGCGAAGCCAGCGCGATTTGGTAACGGTTTCGTTACACCCTTACGACGACGGCGGCGCCTTTGGCGTGAGCAGGCCGATGACGAGGCGCTCGAGCGCGAGCCGATCTTCAAAGCCGCCGGTGATGAGCGCGAGGTTCGTTTGCAAACAGGCTTCGAGTCCGGCGCGCAGCTCGGCGAGCTCGAAGCGGTGCGCGTCGCCGGCGGCGAAACCGAGCGCGTAGGCGTTGAGCGTGCCGTCTTTTTTGCGTGGCAGGTGGACGGTCGCTTCCGCCGGCAATTTTTCCAGCGCCTTTGCAAACATAAACGGCGGCTGGCCGCGTCCGCCGACCCGGTGGCGGATCTGGAGGTCTTTGACGAGCAGCAGATTTCGCACGGTCGGAATGATCGAGACGATGAGAATGCCGATGGCGGATTCGCCCTGGTGTAGGAGCTGGTCGATGAGCGCCAGCGCGCCGGGCAGATCGCGCCGGCCGAGACGATTGCCGAGCTCGAAGACGACACCGGCGCGGGTGAGCGGCACGAGCCGGCGCACCGTGTCGGCGTCGATCTCGCGCTGCTCGGGACCGAGAAAGAGGTCGAGCTTTTCGAGCTCGTTGTCGATCTGCCGCGAATCGCCGCCGGTGAGCAGCGTGAACAGCTCGCTCGCCTCGCCGTCGGCGAAAGAGAGACCGCGCGGCGTCGCGCGAGTTTCCACGAGCACCGCGGCGTCTTCTTCCCAACCCGAACGTGTGGTGTCGAGCCGGTCGAAGACGCGCACATCGGCGAGTTTGTCGAGGCGTTTGTAGAACGCGCGGCGCTTGTCGATTTCCGTCGCGCTCAGCAAAAACTTTACGCCTTCACCGAGACCGGCGGCGAGCGTTTCGCCGAGCGCTTCGAGCGCTTCGAGCGTGCTGCTGGCGCGGCCGACCGGATTGTCGCCAAGGAAGTTCGCGCTCTTGAGCCAGACGAGTTTGCCGCCGCCGAAAAAGGGGATCGTTTGCAACGCTTCGACGGTTTGATGAATGCGCGAAACCGCGGCGGCGGCGTTGTCCACGGCGCCGTCGATGATTTCCACACCGAAGTCGCCGGCGTCCGCGGGCGCGAGCTCGGTTGCCAGCTTCACGGCCTCGCTCTTCACCGTCCCTTCGTCGCTGCCGACGACGGCGGTGAGCGCGGAGGATTTTTCGGCGGCAGCTTTGGCGCGCGGCATCGCTGAGGTTTTAGCCGCGGATAGAACGCGGATCAAACGCGGATGCAGCCTTTCTTCACCACATCCGCGTTTCATCCGCGTCCATCCGCGGCTTCAGCTTTTGTGCACGAGATAGCTGTTCACGTAAGCCTTGAATTCGTTCTCGAAATTCGTCGCCAGCGGAAAGCGCGCGCCGTAGGCGGTGCGCATCGCCGTGTCGAACGTGCTGCCTTTGCTCAGCAGTTCCAGAAACTGCCCGAACTTCGTTTTGTCCTCGCCCGACAGAAACCGCACGAGCACTTCGCTCTCCTGGTAAAACGCGCTCACCTGCCTGGCCTCGGCGGGGTAAGTCACCGCTTCGGTGAGTTGCTTGAGCGGCAGGTAATCAGCGTTCGGCAGGAAGTGAAAGCGCGGCCGCGCCTGGTAGCCGCGGGCGCGGTAAAAACTCGCGTAGCAAATGAGTGAAATGTATTCCGCATACCCTTCGTTGAGCCAGAGCGGCACGTTGTCGCCGTAGAAACGATTGACGACGAGATGCGCGGTCTCGTGGCCGAGCGTGTTGCCCTTGAATTTTTGCGTCGGATCGCGCGGGAGAAAAAGCTCGTTGCGTGCGTGCGCGCCGCCGGTCCAGGGATCGAGATTGGCGCGGCTTTGGAACAGGCGCCAATCGGCGTCCGACTCGAAAATAAAAATGTGCGCCTTGCGCTCCCAGCGGCTGGTGTCCTTGCCGAGGTCTTTGGCGATGACGCGATAATAAAACTCCGCCTCCACGCTCACCGGAGTGGCGATGTAGGAACGGAAATAGTGATAGATGAAATTCGCCGTCTCCGCGTGCTTCCACTCGCCCGGTCGAATCGAAAGCGCCGCGAGCCCGAGCGGGCTGACCGCCTGGCTGGAGAGTGTGGCGAAGGGAACTTCCTTTAAGCCACTAAGCCCTTGGCGATCAAGCTCGACCGGCCCGCCGAGTTGCGCGTGAAGCCGGGGAGCCAACGTGAAGAAGAACGGCGCGAGCCAGAAAAGTATCGTCAGAAAGCGCGAGAGCACGCGACTTCCGAGAGCAGGAAAGACACCCGGCGCGGCGGCGGGTCTTCGATTCTGCCGCGCGCCGGCGTGGCGTGGCCCGGCTATTTGCTGTCCGCCGCGGGGGCCAGATCGGAGACGATTTTTTCGAAGCGCGGATCGCCGCGCAGCGGGTCCCAGTCGGGCAGCAGTTTCAAGCGGCCATAGCTGATGAAGATGCTCGGCAGGTGCGCCGCGAGCGCGAGTTGCTCGCAGGCGAGGTCTTTCTCGCCCGTCCAGGCCGCGATGAGCGCGAAGTGCGCGATCATGTGCGCGCCGTTGATGGCATCGGTCTGCACCGGCAGGAGCTCGATCGCGCGCCGGCCTTCGCGCAACGCTTCCTCTTTTCGCCCGAGGCCGGCATCGATGAGTCCGAGGATGCAGAGCGCCGGGCCATAATTGGGCTGCGCTTCCACGACCTTTTCCTGCTGGCGGCGAGCGGCGGCGAAGGCAGCGTGCGCCTTGCTCTCATCCTGCCTCATCCGCGCGACCAGCCCTTCGCCGAAGTCGTGCGGAAATCGCATCGCATCGGTCCCGAAAACATCTTCGCCCAGCGCCGCCAAAGCCTCGGCCGCTGCGGCGGGGTCGCGCTCGGCCAGCGCTCCGAGAAACCAGTTATACGCAACGTCCGGGATCGCGGCGGGATTCTTTTCCCGGATCGGAACGATCGTCTGGCGCAAAGGCTGCGCGTCCGCTTTCCAGTTCAATTCCACGAAAGCGCGGGCGACTCGGGTGATGGCATCATCCGGCTGGATGGACAAGGCGCGATCCAGGTTCGCGGCGGCTTCGGGAAAACGCCGCAGATTCGCGTAGCCGACGGCGATGTGCTGCAGGAGAAGGAAATTGCGAGGGTCCCGGAGAAGCGCGCGCTCCCGACGGCGGATTCCGTCTTCCGATTTGCCCTGCCGGCGCGCGATGTAGCCGGTCAGCTCGATCACGCGGGAATCATTGGGCAGAGTCCGGCGGGCGCTCCCCAGCTCGGCCAGGGCGGCACCGTAATCGAGATAGCCGCGATAAAGGTGCATCGCGCGAGCGAGGTGCGCTTCGCCCGCGCCAGGCCGCAATCGGAACGCGGCTTGGATCGCCGCGTCCGCCAGGGCCAGCCGCCCAGCCGTGTGGTCGTAATTATAAAAGTAGAGTTGGTCGTGGGCGTAGGCGAGCTGGCAATGCACGAGAAAGAAGGAGGGATCGCGCGCCAGCGCCTGATTCAGCAACTCAATCGCTTGCAGCAAACTCGACCGGGCGGTGCTGCTGAAGGTCGTCGGACCGAGCAGCGCCCTGGCGCGGCTGTAGAGATCGAACGCGGCCACGTCGGTCGTCGGCGCCAGCTCGATCGCCGCTTTCTCCTGCGGGGAAAGCTTCGCTTGCAACTGGTCGGCGATGGCTTTGGCGATTTCGCTTTGGATGGCAAACACGTCGGCCAGATCGCGATCGTAGGTTTGCGCCCAGAGGTGCGCGTCGGTTCTCGCGTCGATCAACTGCGCGTTCACCCGCACCTTGTTGCCAGCGCGCTGCACGCTGCCTTCCAGCAGGTGCGCGACGCCAAGCTGGGCGCCGATTTCGCGCCGATTTCGCGCCGCTTCGCCCTTGTAGGGTAGGACGGAGGTGCGGCTGATCACTTTGAGGTCCGCGACTTTCGCGAGGTCGGTGAGGATTTCGTCCTGCACGCCGTCGGTGAAAAATTCGTTGTCCGGATCCCGGCTCCGATTTTTAAACGGCAGCACCGCGATGGACTTCTCCGGCGAGGAGGCCGGCACAGCAGACGCGCTGCCCGACGAACGCGGCGGTTGCTGTCCTCGCCACAACCAGAACGCGCCGCCGCCAGCCGCCAGGAGCACTGCCGCCGCGGCGATCCACCCAGGCGCCGCGCCGCGCCACGGCGCGGACGTCTTCGCCGCGCGCTCGGGCTGGGAGCGTGCATCCGTCCAATCAATCGTCGTCGCGGCCGCACCGATTTCGTCCCGGCATCTTTCCAGCGCCTCCTGCAACGCGGCGGGCGAAGCGGGCCGCCGTTTCGGGTTTGACGCCAGCATCGACTTCAGCAACTCGATCAACGGCTCTGGCACTCCCGCGTCGGCGAGTCCTTCCACCGGCAGCGGGCGATGG
>CAXTRS010000254.1:0-4623 GCA_964246635.1 uncultured Chthoniobacterales bacterium
CCCCCCCCCCCCAAACCCACAACTTTTCTGTTTCCATGATTCCTCCCGGCTCGACCATCGGCATCCTCGGCGGCGGACAGCTTGCGCGCATGACGGCGCTGGCCGCGCGACGTCTCGGCTACCGGCTCGCGGTGTTCGAGCACCCCGAGGCCGACGCGCTCGCGGCGCCGGTGTGCGAGCGCGCGGTGCGGGCGCGGTTCGACGACGCGGACGCGCTGGCCGATTTCGCGCGCGGCGTCGATGTCGTCACGCTGGAATTTGAAAACATTCCCACCGAGGCGCTGCGCGCACTCGAAGCCTTCGCGCCGGTCCGGCCGCACTGGAACGTGCTTGCCACCTGCCAGCACCGGGAGCGGGAAAAGTTGTTCCTGCGCAAAGGCGGCTTTCCGCACGCCGAGTTCCGCGTGGTGACCTCGCCGGCGGAGTTGCGCGTAGCGGTCGCCGCTCTTGGAACTCCGTGCGTGCTGAAGACCGCGGAGTTTGGTTACGACGGCAAAGGTCAACTCAAAATTGGAGCGGACGCCGATCTCGACGCCGCGTGGCAGCAGTGGGCTGGCGCCGAATGCAAGGACCGGCGCGGCGTCGTCGAGGCGTGGGTCGATTTCGAACTGGAGCTATCGGTGATCTGCGCGCGCAATCCGCGCGGCGAATGCGTCGCTTTTCCGGCGGTGGAAAACATTCACACGCGTCACATCCTCGACTTTTCCATCGCGCCGGGTCGGTTTCCGCCAGCGGTCGCCGAGAGGGCGACCGAGCTGGCGCGGGCGATCACCGAAGACCTCGGCGTGGAAGGATTGCTCGCGGTGGAAATGTTTCTCACTCGCGGCGGGGAGATCCTCGTTAACGAGCTCGCGCCGCGTCCGCACAACTCCGGCCACCTCACGTTCGACGCGAGCATGACGAGTCAGTTCGAGCAGCACGCCCGCTCGGTCTGCGCGCTGCCGCTCGGGAGCACGGCCCTGCTCTGCCCGGCGGTGATGGTCAACCTGCTTGGCGATCTCTGGCCCTCGGCTGGGTCTAGTGACGATGGCCGAGCACCGCAGCCCGACTGGTCGCCGGTGCTCTCCGAGCCGACGGCGAAGTTACATCTCTACGACAAAGCGATGGCGCGGCCCGGCCGCAAGATGGGTCACTTCTGCGTGCTCGCCGCGACGGTGGACGAGGCGCTTGCCAAAGCGAAGGGAATCAAGCGGCGGCTGGCAGCACGGTCGCTGTAGCGACGGTCTATGACCGCCCCTTTGCCGCCCATCGCCGCAAGCGCAGAAAGGCGGTCATAGGCCGCCGCTACAACAAGGCAATTCCCAGCCCTACGCTCCGCGCGCGAGCACCGCTTTGGCCAGCTTGCCCTTGCGGCGATTGGCGGCGTTTTTGTGGATGACGCCGCGCTTGACGGCGCGGTCCAGTTCGGACACCAGCGCTTGATAAGACGTTTTCGTCGCGGCGGCGTCCGCGGTTTTGGCGGTGAGTTGCGTGCGCAGGCGTTTGGTGTGCGATTTGATGCCGGTGAGCACGGTGCGGTTGCGCAGGGTGCGCGGGATCGTCTGGCGGGCGCGCTTGGCGGCGGATTTCGTGTTGGCCATGTGGGAAGTTGCGAAAAGTGGGAACAGCCTGCCTGATGGGAATGCAGGACAGGGCGGGGACGATGCGCCAAGGCGGGCGCGGTGTCAAAAAGGCAATTGCCCCGCGCTGACGCTGTCGCATCTGCCCGCGAAATTCCAACAGACTCGCGGAACGTTACATCGCGTCGAGCGCCGGGCGTTTCAGGTTGCGCGTGCGGGCGTTTCCGTTGTTCCCGTCGGTCGATTCCGTCTCATTGGAGGCCGGTCGCGTGTCTCGGCTGTTGCCGACAACACCGCGGGTTCTCGACGCATTGGGGGCCGGCGCAGGAGCGGCAGCGTTACCTTTGGTGGCGAGCAAACGCGAGGGACTGCCCGCCCACTCCTGGCGTTTGTCGGCAGCCGCTGATGTCGGCTGTGGCGCAGCGGCTGCCATGGTCGTCGGCGCCGCGCTCCGCGAACGCGCCGTCCGCGACGGGTAGGACGGCGGGGGCGGCGGCGCAGCAGTTTCGCCAGTTTTGCTCGCAGCCGCAGCGGCTTCCTCGGCTTGGCTGGCTCCGCCAGCGAGGCTGGCGCCGGATTGTGAGGAAGACGGGAGCGCGGTGGGCTGTTGCTGCGCGGTGGGCACCGGTGCGTTGTAGCCCGAGAGCGCCTGGTTGCGAGTAGTGTCGAGAATCTGCACCCGCGTGCCGACGTTCACGATGTTATAAACCTCAATGACATCCTTGCTGCGCATGCGAATGCAGCCATAGCTCGAGGGTGTGCCGATGGTGCGTTCCTCGGGCGTGCCGTGAATGTAGATGCCGCGCGAGAGCGCATCGCGGTTGTTCGGGTCCAGCCCGCGCAAGGCAAGGATGCGAGTCACGATCGGGTCGCGCCCGGGCGCGTTGGCCGCGATGACTTCGCCGGTGCGCACCCGGCCTTTGAAGACCGCGCCGGCCGGCGCGCCGCCGCCGACTTTTTGGGCGATCTCGAGATTGCCCGTCGGCGTTTCATAGTGCCGCCGGTGATCGCCGAGGCCGAATTTCGAGGTCGAAATGGGGTAATACAGGCGGCTGCCATCGGTGCGCAGCACGGTCAGCTTTTGGTCCTTCACGCTGACGATGAGCAGCTTGGCCGGCGGCCCGCCGAGGGCGACGGGATTGGGCGGGTCCACCGCCACGCAGCCGACGCCGAGCGCAGAGGTCAACAGTGCGAGACTGGCCAGCTTTGCGGCGGAAAGCGTTTGTTGGGAAGACGAAGAGGCGGCGCGGAGGAAGCGCCGTAGTGCAGGCAAACGGAGAGAGGAGGAAGGAGCGGAGATACGAACGTCCATCATCGGTCGCGTGAGGCTGGAGGTGAAGCGAAGCGAGCTATGCGGCGAGTTTCGTGGTGGTCGTGGCAGCAGAAGACTCAGGAGCAGCCGCCGAGCCCGGCAGGGGCGCGAAACCATTTTCGGTCTCCGCCGAACCTAGTCCGGGCTTGGGCAACCACTGAGCCAGCGAGCAAAACGCCACGTAGCAGAAGCCGAACTGGAAGAGCACCAGGAAGGGCAACGTGGTGAATTGCGCGCGCGCTACAGCTTGCAGGAAGAAATAAGTGAAATAAATGGCGAACGCCAGTTCGATTAACGGCAAAATCGACTTCAGCGGCCGATACGCCGCGTGCCGCCAGCTCTGGCGCGGCCGCTCGATGCCGTATTTCGGCGTGCGCACAAACGCGCTCTCGCGGTTGAAGATCGCTTCGAGCACGGCCTTGGCGTTGTTCAGCGAAAGCCCGATGCCGAGCGCGATGACCATCGGCAGCAGCAGGATTTCCTTCATCCAGGTGCGCGGGTGGAGCTCGCGTTGCGCGCAAATGTAAAACACCGCGACGGAGACGGATGCCGCCAGGAAGATCGGCGCGTCGAGCACGAGAAAGTGCGTCCAGCCGCGCGCCGGCCCGCCGCTGCTCGGGTGCAGGAGCACGCAGAGAAACGCGAGCGCGAGATAGGAAAAATTGCTCGTGAGATGGAGCGTCGCTTCGAGCTTGATCGGCCACGCGAGCCGGCTGCGCCAGATGCGCGGGAGCAGCTTTTTGCACGTCTGGATGGAGCCTTTGGTCCAGCGGTGCTGTTGGCTCTTGAACCCGTTCATGTCCACCGGCAACTCGGCCGGCGTGACGAGGTCGCGCAGGAAAACGAACCGCCAGCCGGCGAGCTGCGCGCGGTAACTCAGATCGAGGTCTTCGGTGAGCGTGTCGTGCTGCCAGCCGCCGGACATCTCGATGCACGATTTCCGCCAGATGCCGGCGGTGCCGTTGAAATTAAAGAACCGGCCGCTGCGGCTGCGCGCGGTTTGTTCGAGCAAAAGATGGCCGTCGAGGAACATCGCCTGCACGCGGGTGAGCAGCGAGTAGGTGCGATTGAGATGGCCCCAGCGCGTCTGGATCATGCCCACCGACGGATCGGTGAAGAAATCCATCGTCTTGCGCAGGATGTCCGGCGACGGCACGAAGTCGGCATCGAGAATGAAGACGAATTCGCCCCGCGCCTGGTGCAGGCCGTTCTCGAGCGCGCCCGCTTTGAAGCCCGTGCGGTCGGCGCGATGGAGATAGCGCAGGTCGAGCTCCGGCCGGCCGGCGCGCAGGGCGGCGATTTCGTTTTGGACGATCTCGCAGGTGTCGTCGGTCGAATCGTCCAGCACCTGGATTTCCAGCTTGTCGGCGGGATAATCGAGCGCGCAAACCGCGCGTAACAGCCGCTCGGCGACGTAGCGCTCGTTAAAAATCGGCAATTGCACCGTCACCACCGGCAACTCCCCGAAACGAGCCGCGGGCTGCGGCGGACAGCGGCGATTTTTCAGGAAAAGATAAACGATCCAATAGCGGTGAACGCCGTAAACCGACAGGACGAGCAAGACGGCCAGGTAGCAAAAAGTCCACACGGTATCTCCGAAAATCTCTGACATAACAAAAGGGGTGGCACGCGCAGGCGGCGACACCCGTGCGGACACCGCCGGGTTTTCGCGCAGCATGATGGCCCAGCGCACCGACCCGTCAAGCGCAAACCCGCTACGAGTGGGCGGGGGAACCGGGTGCCGGGGGGCGG
>CAXTRS010000254.1:4633-5209 GCA_964246635.1 uncultured Chthoniobacterales bacterium
TTGCGGGTTGCGGGTTGCGGGTTGACGGCGGGGTTGTCTTTCTGCGCGGCGAGTGTGGTATCATCGCCAAGGCTGACTCGACAGGCCTGCGGTAACGGGTTGAACAGCCTCCAATCGCCGCACAAAGTTACCGGCCGGGATTTCGCCGCTTTGTCGCAACCCGCAACCCGCAACCCACAACCCGCAACCCGTGACCACTTCCACCTTCGCCAAGCTGGCCGCCCGGGCGCGGCTGCGGCCGTGGCACCTCGCGCTGTGCGTGTTGTTTGTCGGCTGGGTGCCGGCGCTCTTGGTGGCGTATTTGTCGCACACCGTGGTCAGCCGCGCGCTGGAGGAAAAGATCACCGGCGATGCCCAAACCCTCGTCGATAGCCTCTCCAAATACATCGACGACAACGTCGTGCGCACCGGCGAGACGATGGATTATTACCGCACGCTGCCGGCGACGGCGAACGTGCTGCAGAATGCGATCGCGCAGGCCGCGGCCACCCCGTCGCCGTCGCCGTCGCCGTCGCCGGCTGCGCGCAAGGGGCCGCTGCCGCCCATTCATTCGCTGCCGCCGCTCGTGCGCAAAGA
>CAXTRS010000254.1:5219-7464 GCA_964246635.1 uncultured Chthoniobacterales bacterium
CCCTGCCCCAAGCCCGGCCGCGCCCCTGGCGCCGAGCGCCCAGGCCTGCCTCAGCGGCATTTCCTACTCCCAGACCCGGGTGGACGGCATGTTCCTCACTGATGTCGAGGGCTGTCTGCTCGCGGCGGTGCCGCCGGTGTCGGAGGAAACCCTTGGCGAAGATTTCGCCAGCGAGCACTGGCTCGATGGCGCCGCGAAGCCGGGGGAGAGCTTTTACGTTTCGCCCGTTTATGCCCGACCCAGCGATGGGCGGACCGTCACGTCCACCGTCGTCGCAGTGCGCGACCGCTCGGAGAAACTGCTCGGCTTTCTCGGCGCCGACACGCTCGTCGAGCGCATGGGCCGCCGGCTGGACACCATCGACATCGCCCGCCGCCGCCACGCCACGCCGCAGATCATCGACCAAAACGGGTTCCCGCTTTTCACCGACACGCTTTCCGCCAGCCCGCTCGGACGCTCCCCGGCCCCGAACGACCTGCGCGCCGCCGCGCGCCGCGGCCGCACCGGCAGCCGGCAGGTCGGCGCGACGCTCTACACGTTCAGCCCTATCGGCAAGACCGGCTGGACCGCGGTGCTCGAGGAATCCGCGGCCTCCGCCCAAGGCTCCGTGCGCGACTTGCGCCGGCAGACGTTTCTGCTCGTTGGCTTGCTCATCACGGGGTCAACGCTGGCCGCCTGGCTGGTGAGTTTTCTTTACCGCCGCCAGCTCAACGCGGCGCTGGCGGTCGAGCGCGAGCAGATTTTCAACGAAAAAATCCTCGCCAACATGGCCATCGGCATCGCGCTCATCGAGCCGAACAGCGACCGCCTGCTCCAGGCCAACGCCAGTTTTTTCTCCATCGTGCGCACTCTCGGCACATTGCCGGCCGGGCTGCCGATCACCCGAGCGCGCTTCGGCAGCCTCGGCATCGCGGACGTGAAGGCGCTCCACCGCGTCCTGCGCACCGGCATGCCGTTCCAAGCGGCCGAACAACCGGTCGAGACGAAGGACGGCTCGACGCTGTTTTTGACCACGGAACTGCTGCGTTTGCAGGATTCGCAGGCCCGCACGCTCGGCGTGCTCTGCCTCCTGGAAGACCGCACCGCCGACGTGTCGATGCGCCAGGAGCTCATCGACGCCAACATGGCGAAGGACCAGTTTTTCGCGCAGCTCTCGCACGAATTGCGCACGCCGCTATCGCCCGTGGTGACGATGGTGGCTGAGCTCGAACGGCTCACCGGCGTCGCGAACGGCAACGGCAACGGACAGCACACCGCGGCCGGCGCCTCGGAGGACGAAGACGACGAAGACACGCCGACCCAGGCGCGGCGCGCGCTGGAAGTCATCCGGCGCAACGTCGAGCTCGAAGCCCGGCTCATCGACGACTTGCTCGACATTACCCGCATCCGTAGCGGCAAGCTGCAGCTTAATCTCCAACCCGTTGACGTCCATCGCGCCATCGAGCTGGCCGTCGAAATCACCCGGCAGGAGCTCGCGGAAAAAGGGCTGCGGCTGGAGCTGCGGCTCGAGGCCGCGCGGCACCACGCGCTCGCCGACCCGGCGCGCTTGCAGCAGGTGTTTTGGAACCTCATCAAGAACAGCGTGAAGTTCACGCCGGCCGGCCGGAAGATTACGATTCGCACCGGCAACGTCACCGTCCCGGCGCCCGCGCCCGACCCAACCGAGGGCAACGGCGCTGCCGGCACGGACATCGAGCCGAGCGAGCGCGTCGGCATCGAAGTCAGCGACGAAGGCATCGGCATCGCGCCGGAATTGCTCGGCCGCATTTTCAACGCGTTCGACCAGGGGCAGACGGCGATCACGCGGAAGTTCGGCGGCCTCGGGCTGGGCCTGGCGATTTCGCGCGCGATGGTCGAGGCCCACGGCGGCACCCTCGCCGCCAGCAGTCCCGGCACGGACCAAGGCGCGACGTTTCGCGTCGAGCTCGACACCGTCAACGTGCCCGCAGGACTGCTCACCGCCTCGGCCAACGGCAGCACGACCGCCGGCCACGAAACAAAAGTCTTCGTGCCCGCGCAGCCGGAAATTCTCAACCCGGCTCCGGCTCTCGTCACCGCCGCCAGCAGCCCGGCCGATGGCGCCGAACCCGCTGCGGCCGCCCCCGACGCCGCACCCGCGACGGCATTCCTCTCCGCGCGCGGGTTCGACGCGGCGGCGGCCGACCGGTTCGGCTGCGGCTACGCTCCCGCGGGCTGGGACGCGCTCACCAAGCACCTGCTCGCGGGCGGCTTCTCCTTCGAGGAG